>CALCEA010000051.1 GCA_937900675.1 uncultured Chitinophagaceae bacterium | reverse complement strand
CCTGCGATTTTTACTACTGCTAACATAATGTCCAAAATTAGGACGGCAAAGGTAACTAATTATCCGTCAATTTACAAGCAAATATTAAAAAATAAAAAAACCTGCTCTAAAAGCCCTCTTGTACCTAATTTTGTCCTGCCCAAGTGGCAAATTGCCCTATGAATATCAAATCTTTATTTGCCAAACCCTTTGCTCAATACATATATAATAAGCAATTAAAAGAGCAGGCAAATGCCTTAAAAAATCAGCAACTTATTCTAAATCAATTAGTTAAGTCGGCAGCAAACACATTGTACGGGAAAGAGCATCATTTTAGTGAGATTACAGATTACGAGAGCTTCAAGCAAAGAGTGCCCATTAGGGACTATGAGGGGCTAAAAACCTATATTGAAAAGATCAAAGCTGGGGAGGCAAATGTGCTTTGGAAGGGTAAACCTATTTACTTAGCTAAGACCAGTGGTACCACTAGTGGGGTAAAGTATATACCTATTAGTAAAGATTCTATATCCAACCATATCGATGGGGCAAGGGATGCGATACTTACTTATATGGCTACTACCAATCAAACTGATTTTGCAGGAGGAAAGATGATCTTTCTGAGTGGATCACCTGTTTTGGAAAGAGTGGGTGGTATTCCTACGGGTAGATTAAGTGGTATTGTCAATCACCATGTACCTGCTTATTTAAGAGGGAATCAATTACCTACCTATACTACTAACTGTATCGAGGAATGGGAAGAAAAATTAGATAAGATAGTAGAAGAGACCCTTGGTCAAAACCTCACATTAATTGGAGGCATACCACCATGGATGCAAATGTATTTTGATAGAATTGTTCAGGTAACTGGAAAGCCAGTGAAAGAAGTCTTCCCTAATTTGCAGGTATTGGTACAGGGTGGAGTGAACTTCGAGCCCTATAAAGCTAAATTGTTTGAAACCATTGGCAAGCCGGTAGATACCATCGAATTATTTCCAGCAAGTGAAGGTTTTTTTGCTTTTCAAGATCAAAGAGATCAATCAGGTTTATTACTCAATACCAATAGTGGCATCTTTTTTGAGTTTATTCCATTAACAGAAATTCATAAAGAGCAACCCACTAGATATAGTTTGGCAGAAGTAAAATTAGAAGAGCAATATGCACTTATTATTAATAACAATGCAGGATTGTGGGGGTATAATATTGGAGATACTGTAAAGTTTGTGAGCTTAAATCCTTACAGGGTGGTGGTTACAGGAAGGGTGAAACATTTTATATCTGCTTTTGGTGAACATGTGATTGGGGAAGAAGTGGAACAAGCCATGTTAAAGGCAACACAAGAAACAGTTGCCCAAGTAATTGAATTTACAGTGGCACCAATGATTCAACAAGCTGCTGGTAAAAGTTATCATGAGTGGTTGATTGCATTTGAAAAACAACCCAAAGACATGCAAGCTTTCGCTGCTTTGTTGAATAAGCATATGTGCGAGAAGAATGTATATTATAACGATTTAATTACTGGTAATATCTTAGAGCCATTACATATTACGGTATTGCATAAGGATGCATTTATTAATTATATGAGGTCTGAGGGTAAACTAGGTGGTCAAAACAAAGTGCCTAGATTAAGTAACGATAGAAAATTGGCAGAGGGATTATCGCAATATATTTCGCATTAATTTATTAAAAGTGTATTTTTAAGCCCAATCAAAACAAGGGATGAGTCAAAAAAGAATTGCCATATTTGGATCTACAGGTTCTATAGGAAAACAAACCTTGGAAGTAATTGCTGCACATCCTGAATTATTTGTTGCAGAAATTTTAACGGCACATTCTAACGAATCCTTATTAATTGAACAAGCATTATTATTTGTACCCAATATTGTAGTCATTGGGGAGATTGCAAAATATGCCATTGTAAAAAAAGCATTAGAAGGCAAACCCATTAAAGTATTTGCAGGAGAAGAAGCATTAGAGCAAGTAGCTGCGATGGATTGTTATGATTTTATGATGGCAGGTATTGTAGGCTTTGCAGGATTAAGACCTACATTGACTGCTGTTGAAAATGGGAAGACCATTGGACTAGCTAATAAAGAAACATTGGTAGTTGCAGGAGATATTGTGATGCGTACAGCCAAAGAAAAAGGAGTGAATATTATTCCAGTGGATAGTGAGCACTCTGCAATTTTTCAATGTCTGGTGGGAGAAAATTTAAATCCAATTGAAAAAATAATTCTAACAGCCAGTGGAGGTCCATTCTTAGGCAAGAAACCCAATTTCTTAGTGAATGTAAAAAGAGATCATGCATTACAACATCCTAACTGGAGTATGGGTGCAAAAATTTCTATTGACTCTGCAACATTGATGAATAAAGGTTTAGAGATGATCGAGGCTAAATGGTTATTTGATTTAGAGCCAGATCAAATTAAAGTGGTTGTGCATTCTCAAAGCATCATTCATAGTATGGTGCAATTTGAAGATGGAAGTATAAAAGCACAAATGGGATTGCCAGATATGAAATTGCCTATTCAATATGCGATGGCATTTCCACAGCGTTTAAAAAATGATTTTCCAAGATATCATTTCGACAAACCCAATACCTTAACTTTCGATGAGCCAGATATAAAAACTTTCAAAAATTTATATTTAGCCACTGAGGCAATGAGACTGGGTGGTAATGCACCATGTGTAATGAATGCAGCCAATGAAATTGCTGTTTATGCATTTCTAAAAAATAGAATTGGCTTTTTAGATATGACTGAGTTGATTGAAAGAACGATGGAAAAAATTCCATTTATCGCTCAGCCAAGTTTGGATGATTATTTTGAATCAGATGGTGAAGCGCGTAGTTTTGCAGCTTCTTTAATACACTTATAATTATGTTTATCAGCGCAATTGATTTAGCAACAGTAGGAATGAAAACAGCACAATTTATTTTGTCTTTTTCTATATTAGTCGTTTTGCACGAATTGGGTCACTTTATTCCAGCAAGATTATTTAAAACAAGAGTTGAGAAATTTTATTTATTCTTTAATCCTGGATTTAGTCTTTGGAAAAAGAAAATAGGAGAGACGGAGTATGGTATTGGATGGATTCCATTTGGCGGCTATGTAAAAATTAGTGGCATGATTGATGAGAGCATGGATAAGGATCAATTGAAAAAAGCACCTGAAGAATGGGAGTTAAGATCAAAGCCAGCTTATCAAAGATTGATTGTAATGTTGGGAGGTGTAATTGTAAATATTTTGTTAGCCATTGTAATTTTTATTGGATTGAGCTGGGTATACGGAGATGATAATTTACCAGCAAAGAATGTTACTTATGGGTTACATGTAAACGATATTGCAAAAAGCATTGGATTCAAGGAAGGAGATAAAATTTTGACTATTGATCAAAAAGAAATTGAAGACATTAGTTCAGTTGAATCTATATTGGTTTTAAACAATCCTGCAACCATACAAGTACAAAGAGGGGATTCTACTTTTGACATTAATATTCCATCCACATTAAGCACCACTTTGGCTGCTAACAAAAAATCAGCAAGCATGCCTTTTGTGGTTCCTCGTATTCCTATTATTGTTGATTCTGTTGGTAAGTCTGCAGTTACAATGGATGGCGGGGCTTTTTTAAAGGGAGATACTTTAATTGCAATTAATCAAAACGAAGTAAAGTATCGTTTGGATTTCGAGAACATTAAAAAGAAATATGCAGATTCAATTGTTGTAGTGACTTTATTAAGAGGCGCTGACACAGTGAATGTAAAAGCATTCATCAACGGATCTGGTCAATTAGGAGTGTTCTTGAAAATGCCTGCTGATTTATTTACAACAGTTCACAAAGAGTTTAATTTTATTCAGTCTATCCCATTTGGTATAAAAAGAACCTTCACTACTTTGGACAATTATATTCAAGGGATTAAGCAAATTTTTACAGGCAAAGTAAATCCGAATGATTCTTTGGGTAGTTTAATTAGCATTGGTAATACTTTTCCTTCTTATTGGGATTGGGAAAGATTTTGGACTTTAACTGGAGTATTCTCAATTATATTAGCCTTCATGAATGTATTACCCATTCCTGCTTTGGATGGGGGACACGCATTGTTTATTTTATTTGAAATGATCACTCGCAGAAAGCCAAGTGATAAGTTTATGGAATACGCTCAGATTACGGGTATGCTGATTATGTTTGGCCTTATGTTTTATGCGTTGGGTTTGGACTTTTGGAGATTGTTTAAGTAATCCAATAAATAGTTGTAATTTTGTAGGTTCCTTATCCTAGGGATATTATTGGGGTCGTATGGTTTTGACAGCAATAGTAGCGGTTGGGGTAAGCATGCAGTGCGTTGGATAATTAGCACTTTAATCTGAATATCAAACAATCAAACGGCGAAGCAAATTACGCCATGGCTGCTTAATTCAGTGAATTAACTTCCATTATGGCCGAGCGAATTGGTAGGCCCGTTACCAGTTCCTCCGCCCAATCAAAACAAAACGGGTTGCGATAAGTGTAGGCTGTGCCACTTATTTAAGTACCATTCAGCTAAGTAGTTTTTTGGTTTGTGTTTTTCCTGAAAACTGCCGACAAATAATAAAACAATAAGCATGTAGAAGACCAATGGTAGCTTTGTTTGGACAGGGGTTCGACTCCCCTCGACTCCACAGTAACAAAAAAGCCTCTCGTTTTGCGAGAGGCTTTTTTATGTAAAGATTATTTTACAATCACTACTTCTTCATAAGGCACTCTATGTCTTTCACCCCAGATGCCAGCTGGAGTTCCTTTGCCCACACTAATAATCATATTCACTTCCGCCATTTCTGGAAGATTCAATGCTTTCTTTACTCTTACTGCATCAAATCCTTCCATAGGACAGGATTCAAAACCTTCTGCTGCAATAGATAACATAAATGTTTGAGCAGCCAAAGCGCAAGATTTATGTACGGTGATTCTTTGATCTGCTCTACCTTTCATTCTTGTCATGGGTCTAAAAGCGCCAATCAATGAACTTAAGGTTCTTCGAATTAAACTTAAAAAACCAAAATGGTCTGTACCATATGCTAATGGCATTAACTTACCATAGTAGGTCATTAATTTATCTTGGTTAGGAGTGGTTTCCCCACTGATACCTTTTTTAATAATATCCAAATGCCATTGAACTCTTTTTTTCCAATGATCCTGTCTGGTTACAAACACCACCAATTGTTTCGCAGTTCTAGCAGCATTTTGATTTAAGCAATACTCATGAAAGTCTTTTTGTAAGGCAGGATCTTTGATCCAGTAAAACTCCCATAATTGCATATTACTACTATTGGGAGATAAAATAGCGCGCTCTAAACTTTTTTTGATCACTTCATCTGGCACTTCCACATCGGGGTCGAATTTTCTATTAGACCTTCTTTTTTCAACAATTTCATCAAATGATTGAGATAATGACATATAATAATTTAATTTAGGTAATCCTAATAGTTCTAAACAATTAAAAGTAAGAATTGTTGTTTAATAAGAAATCAAATAACTAGTGTATGATCAAGAAATTATTCTACGGCTTTTTAGTATTAGTGTTGATTACCATTGGATTGGCTTATACGCCTCCTTTTGCTCATTTAAGAAACTTCTCAAAATGGGGAAAGCATTCCATTCATGATTATAAGACACACCCAACAAGGTTAGTGAAAGCTGCTGAAGCGCCTCAATTTTGGCCTTTGGATAGTGCATATAATAAAACAGTATTGCCAGACTCTTTAATGTTGGCTTTGGACTCCAATGATACACATGCTTTTTTAGTCATTCAGAATGGCAAAATTGTGTACGAAAAATACTTTGATGGATATGATGCTAAAACCTTGAGTGGATCTTTTTCAGCAGCAAAAAGTATCATTTCTCTTTTGATTGGCATTGCTGTACAAGAAGGTAAAATCAAATCATTAGAAGAACCCGTAGGTAATTATGTGCCCCACTTTAAAAATGGCGAATTAAGTAAAGTGAGAATTGTAGATTTATTAACCATGAGTTCTGGCACCAATTATAAAGAATCTGACAAGAGTTATTTCAGCATGAATGCCTATGGTTACTATGGTGATAATGAAGAATACATGGTAAATAAAATGGAAGCCAAAGAACCCGCAGGAACTTATTGGGATTATAGAAGTGGTGATACACAGGTATTGGGCTTGGTAGTTGAAAAAGCTTTTGGAGATAATATTGCTCATTTAGTTTCTGAAAGATTCTTACAACCCATGGGTGCAGAAGCCAATGCACTTTGGTTATTAGATGGCGATCAACAACATGAAAAAGCGTTTTGTTGTTTTAATGGGGTTGCTAGAGACTATGCTAGATTTGGTCAATTAATATTAAATAAAGGCGCTTGGGGTGGAAAGCAGATTGTGGATTCAAATTATATCGCTAAAGCAACTAGTCCAGCAGGCTATTTAAAAGACAGAACTGAATCAGATAATCCAGTGGATTATTATGGTTACCAATATTGGATCATACAACACAAGGGGATGACTATACCATTTCAAAATGGATTATTTGGACAATATGTTTTTGCTATAAAAGAAAAGAATGCAGTGGTGGTTAGATTGGGTGAAACAAAGCCCATTAAACCAATACATCATCACCAGCCCGAAATATATTCTTATTTAGATGCTGCGTTGGCGTTATTGAAATAAAAAAAAGCCTCTCGAAACGAGAGGCTTTTTTTTTATAAGGAGTAATCTATTTAAAATAATTTCATTGCTTTTGCAAAATAAGTAACCGTTCCAGGAAGAGCTAACCAAAAGAACTCTCTATAAACAAACATTAAAGTGATCATTACGGCTAACCATGTAAAACATAATGCCCAGTATTTTTTGGTATTGTCTTGTGCTTCCATTGTTGAATTATTATTGGTTATTTTATTTTATGGTGCAAATATACATTTTTTATCGATTCTTATAAATTGGGGCCATAAGAATATTTAAGGTCCACTTTCCAGCCCTCAGGTGTTTGTATTAGTTTTAATTTTCGGGCACTGGACTCGTTAGAAGTTTGGTAATTGATAATCGTTGTATTGGCATCAATAGCACTTACTTCGTTGATTTGAATAGAAGCCTGTCTTAATTGCTGTCTACCTTCTTTATCCAGGCTAAAATAATTGTCTGATAATTTTTTAAAATAGGACTCATTTTCAGGGTCGGCCATCATGTAAAAATGAGCTTTTTTGATATCCCCCTGTAAAAGGTTTTCAATAAAATTTCTGCCACCTTCCAACGGATCTGCTGCTTTTTCAAATGATTCTCCAGATTGGCAACTCATCCATAAAGACGCAAGGATAAAAAATAAAGGTATTTTCTTAAACATACCCAAAGTTACACCTTTAGGTAGTAAATTTGAAGCCATAAAGTACCTCTTATGAAATATCTTTTGAATGTTCTAGTATTATTGGTGGTTTTGAATAGTAATGCTCAACAAAGCCATCCAGCTTTCATGAATCAAGGCAATATCTATGAAGTAAATATTCGTCAATATACCAAGGAGGGTACATTCAAGGCATTCGCAAAGCATTTGCCAAGATTGCAAAAAATGGGGGTACAAACTTTATGGTTTATGCCAATTCAACCCATCTCTAAAGTGGACAGAAAGGGTACCTTAGGATCGTATTATTCTGTAGCAAGTTATACCGAGGTAAATAAAGAGTTTGGAACCTTGGCAGATTTTAATCAAGTAGTGGATCAAGCGCATGCTTTAGGGATGAAGGTATTAATAGATTATGTACCCAATCATTCAGGGGCAGATCATCCTTGGTTAACTACACATCCAGATTTTCATGAGAGAGATGCTAATGGTAAAGCAATTTATACGGCTGATTGGTCTGATACAAGAGAATTGAATTTTAATAATTTGGTGATGCAGGATAGCATGATCAATACCATGAAGTATTGGTTGAAAGCAACTAAGATAGACGGCTTTAGAATTGATGTTGCTTGGGGTGTACCATATAGTTTTTGGAATAAATGCATCCCTGCGTTAAAGCAGATTAGAAACTTGTATTTTTTGGCAGAGGCAGATGATCCAAAACTACACGAAACAGGTTTTGATGCAACTTATAGCTGGACAGAGTTTCATACATTAAATGATATTGCTGCTGGTAAAAAAACAGTTCTTTCATTAGATACGGTATTAAACAAAATTGATGCTGATTTTATGAAAGGTGCACAAAGATTATACTTTACTAGTAATCATGACGAGAATTCATGGAATAAAGCAGATTATGCAACCATGCCTGGAGCTATCCATGCGCCATTTGCAGTGTTTACTCAAACTTATAATAGAACCATGCCACTGATTTATAGTGGACAAGAAGAACCTGTTTTAAGACCCATTGCATTTTTTGAAAAAGATCCTATTGAGTTTGCTAAATATCAAAGAGCTACATTTTATAGCACACTATTACATTTGAGAAAAAATAATGCAGCTTTTTCAGACAATGCAAATTTCAAAAGATTAGCCGTAGATCATCCTGCTCAAGTAATGGCTTATGAGAGAACCAATGGAAAAGATAAAGTGGTAGTTGTGTTAAATTTATCTGCTAATGCACATGAAGTAATATTGAGTGGTACTAGTTTAAATGAAGGGTATCAAGAATTATTTTCAAAAGAAGTCAGCCAAGATATTCATCAGCTTCAATTGCCAGCATGGGGCTATAAAGTATTTGTAAAAAAGCAAGCAAAAAAATAATCCAACATGACAAAGCAATTTTTAGTTGACCAGATTAAGGCGAAACAATCTTATTTATGTGTTGGATTGGATACGGATATGGAGAAATTGCCGGCTCATCTTCCTAAAAACAAAGAAGGAGTGATTGCTTTTAATAAAGCGATCATTGATGCCACTGCACCTTATTGCGTGAGCTATAAAATTAATACTGCTTTTTATGAATCACAAGGCATTGCTGGTTGGGAGGCAATGGAAGCAACGCTAGCGCATATACCATCTACACATTTTACCATTGCAGATGCTAAGAGAGGGGATATTGGAAATACATCTGCACAGTATGCTAAAACTTTTTTTGAAGTATTACCATTTGACGCTATTACTGTAGCACCTTATATGGGTAAAGACAGTATTGAACCCTTCTTGGCTTATTCTAATAAATTCACCATCGTTTTAGGATTAACTTCTAATGTAGGTAGTGCGAATTTTGAACAACAAAAATTAAGCAACGGTCAATTCTTATATGAGTCTGTGATGGAGCAAGTATCTAGTTGGTCCAGTGCTGACCAATTGATGTTTGTAGTGGGTGCAACAAAGCCAGAAGATTTCGCTGGTATTAGAAAAATCATCCCTAATCATTTTTTATTGGTGCCAGGTGTTGGTGCGCAAGGTGGAAGTTTAGAGGAAGTCACTAAGTTTGGCAAGAACAATGATATTGGCTTATTAGTCAATGCAAGTCGTGCCATTATTTTCGCAAGTAGCAAAGAAAATTTTGCAGAAGAAGCTGCATTGCAAGCAAAGCAATATGCGCTTGAGATGAAAGCACTCTTGGGATAATTCTATCTTGGAATTTTTATCGTTTCACCTTCTGTTTTAGCAATTACAATCGTTGCAACACTATTGCCAATGATATTGGTGATGGCTCTTGCTTCACTCATAAACTTATCTATTCCTAATAAAAATGCTAATCCTTCAATAGGAATTTTTTGAAGCGTAGCTAAGGTGCTTGCCAATACAATAAATCCACTTCCCGTTACACCAGCAGCTCCTTTGGAGGTTAACATCAGTATTAATATGATCGTCACCATTTCGGTAATACTTAAAGGCACATTGTACAATTGTGCAATAAAAATAACCGCCATGGATAAATAGATAGAAGTACCATCTAAATTAAATGAGTATCCAGTAGGTACTACTAAACCTACAACAGATTTAGAACAACCAATATGCTCCAATTTATTCATTAAGGAAGGCATTGCAGGTTCGGAAGAAGAAGTACCAAATACAATTAATAATTCTTCTTTAATATGTTTGATCAAATCCCAAATAGATAATTGGTAGTATTTTAATATTCCTCCAAGTATTACAAAGATGAATAATGCCATGGTAATATACATGGTACCCATTAATTTACCCAAAGGAATTAAAGTGTGTAGTCCATATTTCCCAATAGCATATGACATACCACCTAATGCACCAAGGGGAGCCAAATACATTACCCATTTTAGTGCAACAAAAACATAGTGGGTTATTTGACCTAGCCAATGAATATAGGTTTCCTTCTTTTGTAAAAAGTTTAAAATAAATCCAACCAAAATGGCCAAAATAAGTATCTGTAAATTGGTATTGTCTTTAATAATAGCCCATAAATCAAATGAAGTAGATTTTGTGTATTTAGAAGGATCCTGCATTTGCAATCCATCCTTATTAATTTGACCAGGTTGTACAATCAATGCTACCATGACTCCTATAGCCAATGAAAGGGTGCTTACAATTTCAAAATATAATAATGCGCTAAATCCAATCCTGCCTACTTTTTTTAAACTGCCCATACTAGCAATTCCTAGGGATACGGTTAAGAATATAATAGGGTAGGTAAATAGTTTAATGATATTGATAAAACCCTTGGCCAGGGGTTCTAATTGAACTGCTTGTTTTGGAGCAAAAATGCCCAATATAACACCTACTAAAATGGCTAATAAAACATAAAAACTTAAATGACTTAAAATCTTCTTCATACTTTAAAATAGACAATTTTTATGAATAATTACTAACTCAAGTTAGTTTGACTTAGATTTGTATAAGAAATTCTCATTTTAAATTTTCAACCATGGCAGTAAGAGCAGACTTATTTGAATCTCCAGATCATTATCAGTTAGATGAATTGTTGAGTGAAGAACATTTAATGGTAAGAAATGCTGTAAGAGATTATGTGAAAAAAGAAATTTCTCCCATCATTGAAGACTATGCTCAAAGAGCAGAATTCCCTCAGCAAATTGTAAAACAATTAGGAGACCTTGGCGTTTTTGGACCAACTGTTCCAGCAGAGTATGGTGGAGGTGGTTTGGACTATATTAGTTATGGTTTAATGATGCAAGAATTAGAAAGAGGAGATAGTGGTGTAAGAAGTACTGCAAGTGTGCAAGGTTCATTGGTAATGTTTCCTATCTACGCATACGGTAATGAAGCACAAAAGAAAAAGTATTTACCCAAGTTGGCTTCTGGAGAATGGTTAGGTTGTTTTGGATTAACCGAGCCTGATCATGGATCTAATCCATCAGGTATGTTGACTAATATAAAAGATGCGGGTGATCATGTAATATTGAATGGTGCAAAAATGTGGATCAGTAATGCTCCTTTTGCAGATGTTGCAGTGGTATGGGCAAAAAATGAAGAAGGTAAAATTAAAGGTGTGATTGTAGAACGAGGTATGGAAGGATTTACTACTCCAACAACCCATGGCAAATGGAGTTTAAGAGCAAGTGCTACAGGTGAATTGGTTTTTGATAATGTAAAAGTTCCTAAAGAAAATATTTTACCCAATATTGAAGGATTGAAAGGTCCATTAGGCTGTTTGAGTAAAGCAAGATATGGTATTGCATGGGGTGCATTGGGTGCTGCCATGGATTGTTATGATACTGCATTGAGATATAGTAAAGAAAGAATTCAATTTGATAAACCCATTGGTGCATTTCAATTACAACAAAAGAAATTGGCTGAAATGGTGACTGAAATTACCAAAGCGCAATTAATGGTTTGGCGTTTGGGTGTTTTGATGAACCAGGGTAGAGCTACTCCTGCTCAAATTAGTATGGCTAAAAGAAATAGTTGTGAAATTGCTACCAATATTGCAAGAGCTGCAAGACAAATGTTGGGTGGTATGGGTATCACAGGAGAGTATTCCGTAATGAGACATATGATGAATTTAGAAAGTGTAATTACCTACGAGGGAACACATGATATTCACTTGTTAATTACAGGAATGGAAGTAACAGGCTTTAATGCATTTAAATAAGTTGAAAATTGGATTGAGCTATGGCAGCAGAAAAGATATTTTTAGTGGGCATGATGGGTTCAGGAAAATCTTACTGGACAAAAAAAATAGCAAAATGGATTAAATCAGCTGGGTACGATTTAGATGATTTAATTGAGATGAACGAAGAGAAAACCATTGCTGAAATTTTTGCTGAAGATGGAGAAGAGCAATTCAGAAAAACAGAAGCAAAGATTTTAAGATGGTTTAAAGAAAAGAAAAAATTCGTATTGGCTACAGGTGGTGGTACCCCTTGTTTTCAAGACAATATGGCTTGGATGAAAAAAGAGGGTATAGTGATTTGGTTAGATGAATCTGTAGAAATCTTAGTAAAAAGATTGGTGGAAGAAAAAGCACATAGACCATTAATTGCCAATTTGAGTGAGAAAGACTTGACAAAGTTTATTCAAGATAAATTAGTGGAAAGACATTCTTTTTATATTCAAGCAGATTATAGATTAAGCTCAGAGCAAATTAATGATGCCAAGCTAAAACAAATAATACAACAACATGCATAGATCTATTCAAATAAGAGGTATTGTATTTGCTGCAATAGCTGTTATATTAGGTGCTTTTGGAGCACATGCATTGAAAGCATTATTGCCTTTAGATAGACTGCAGGTGTTTGAAACAGGTGTTCGATATCAAATTATTCACGCTATTGCATTAATCGTTTTGTCATTAGCAATGGTGAATGCAAAAAAATATGAGCATTCAGATCTAGCTACAAAGTGGATGCAAAGAGCTGCTTTGTGCATGACCATTGGAATTATTTTATTTAGTGGATCATTATATTTAATTGCTACCAGTAGCATTTTGCCTTTTACACTGGGTGCATGGGTTGGCCCCATCACACCTCTAGGAGGTTTGTTTTTTATAACAGGATGGACCTGTTGGGGAATTGCGAGTTATCGTGGATAACTATGCCTTACATTTTCCCTTTTTGCACATTGGCTAAAAAAGCTTTTTAGAGAATTTGGGATAACTTATATTTGTTATCATGGCAAATACGCTTAGAACAAAGAAAGAAACCAAACCGAATCAAGAGGCTTTAAATCCAGATAAAGAAGCTGCGATCAATGTAACTGAAGTGGTGAAGGATGAAAGAACTTCTAAAATATTAGGGGCATTATCACTTTTATTCACGCTCTTTTTATTTGTTGCATTTACATCATACATTTTTACTTGGCAGGACGACCAAGATATGGTTCAATTATGGCGCACCCATTTATTTTCTATCAACGATGTTAAAGCCAATAACTTATTAGGATATCTTGGAGCATTTGTGGCGTATCAAATTATGTTTAATGGATTTGGTGTTGCTGCTTATTTATTTTGTAGTTTTTTCTTTGTCTTAGGGGTGAATTTATTTTTTACTAAAACCATATTTAGTTTATGGCGTAACCTAAGATATGTATTAGTGGGATTATTGGTATTAAGTACATGCTTTGCTTTTGTCACACCAACTGCTGCATTTTCTTGGGGCGGTGCTTTGGGAGAATATACCAGTGCGTGGATGATTAAGTGGGTAGGCGTTTTTGGAACGGGTGCTATTTTATTTATTGCTGGATTTAGTTTCATTATATGGAGATTTAATCCAAGTTTCAATGTTCCTAATTTTGAGGGATTGTTGCCTAAAAAAGCAGAACCTGAATTTGTTAGTGAAGACACTGAAGAAGCGGTTAAGCAAGAGTGGGATTTAAACGCTCCTGTTGATCCGGTTGCTGCAAGTGGTAATACTTTAAAGAATGATATGGGTATTAGTGTCATTATGCCAGAGACCGATGAAATTGCAGAAGATCCATTAGGGCCTAAATTATTTATTGATGAATTGAGTTTGGAGCCTGAGCAAGAGTTGGATATGGATTCCGAGGAAAAAAAAACGCTAGACATTGAGGAAGAAGACGCTGAGCCTGAAGATTTTGATGATGAATTATTAGAAGACCTGGATTTAGAAATAAATGAATCTACCAAAGAAAAGGTAGTAGCAAGTGTAGGTTCTTTGGCCACCAAGTACGATGCAACTTTAGATTTAAAAAATTACAAGTATCCCCATATTAATTTATTAGAGACGCATGGTTCTGAAAAAATTGTACAAGATCCTGAAGAATTGGAGATGTACAAGAATCAAATTATCGCTACGCTAAAAAATTATGATATTGCTATTCAAAGAATAACTGCAACAGTTGGTCCAACCGTTACTTTATATGAAATTGTTCCTGCTCCAGGTGTTCGTATTAGCAGAATCAAAAACTTAGAAGACGATATTGCATTAAGCTTAGCGGCATTGGGTATTCGTATTATTGCACCTATTCCAGGTAAGGGAACTATTGGTATTGAAGTACCTAATATTCGCAAATCTGTGGTGAGTATGAAAACCTTATTGGCAAGTGAAAAGTTTCAATCAAGTACTTTCTCTTTACCAATTGCCATTGGAAAGAAAATTGATAACGAAAACTTTATCGTAGATCTAGCCAGCATGCCACACTTATTAATGGCAGGTGCTACTGGTCAGGGTAAGTCAGTAGGATTGAATGCAATTTTGGTTTCATTGTTATATAAGAAACATCCATCTCAATTAAAATTTGTGATGGTGGATCCTAAAAAAGTGGAATTAAGTTTATACCGTGTTATTGAAAAACATTTCTTAGCTAAACTTCCAGGAGAAGAAGATGCGATTATCACAGATACTAAAAAAGTAATCAATACATTAAATGCATTATGTATTGAGATGGATAATCGTTACGATTTATTAAAAGAAGCAGGTTGTAGAAATATCAAAGAATACAATGAGAAATTTACTGCTAGAAAATTAAATCCAGAAAAAGGGCATCAATATTTACCATTCATTGTTTTAGTAGTGGATGAGTTTGCAGACTTAATTATGACGGCAGGTAAAGAAGTAGAGATGCCGATTGCTCGTTTAGCTCAGCTAGCTCGTGCGGTGGGTATTCACTTAATCATTGCAACACAAAGACCTTCTGTAAATATTATTACAGGTACTATTAAAGCCAATTTCCCTGCGCGTATTGCATTTAAAGTTTCTAGTAAAGTTGATAGTAGAACTATTTTAGATGCAGGTGGTGCAGAACAATTAATTGGTAAAGGGGACATGTTGGTGAGTTACAATGGAGAGATTACTCGTTTACAATGTGCTTTTGTAGATACGCCAGAAGTAGATAGAGTGTGTAGTTTTATTGCAGAACAAAAAGGATATCCTCAAGCATTTTTATTACCTGAATATATTGATGAAAAAGATATGGATGCAGGTGGTGGATTTGATCCTAATGAAAGAGATGCTTTATTTGAAGATGCAGCTAAATTAATTGTCAATGCACAAATGGGATCTACTTCATTAATTCAAAGAAGAATGAAATTAGGTTATAATAGAGCCGGAAGATTAATGGATCAATTAGAATCCGCTGGTATTGTTGGTCCAAGCCAGGGTAGTAAACCAAGGGAGGTTTTGTATAAAACGGATGCGGAATTGCATGACTTTTTGCAAAATCTTTAGATAACATTGATTATTTTTGCAGTATCAAAGCAATAGGCCCCCTATGAAAACCTTTATATTAAGTGTATTTACCTTTTTGTCTTTAACAGTTTCAGCTCAAAAAGACGCGGTTGCTAAGCAATTATTGGATCAAATAGGGGCTAAAGTGAAGGCTTCTAAAGGCATTTTGGTCAACATCACACTCACTTCAAAGAACAATAAGGGCAAGACCTTAGGAGCTAAACAAATAGCTTTACAAATGAAGGGAGACAAATACCTATTGAAAGAAGGTAAAATGGAGATCCTTTGTGATGGGGTGAATATCTACAATTTTGACGGGGTGAATAGTATCTCTAAATCAAGTGTAGCCGAGTCTGACCAAACCCTTAGTCCACAAAAATTATTATCTGGAAACTACGATAAAGACTTCAATTTCAAGTTGTTATCTCAGGATAATGCCAAAGCTACCATTGAATTATATCCTATTGACAAGCGTAAAAGCTTTCAAAAAGTGACTTTAGTGATCAATAAGCAGCAATCTGCCTTATCAAGTGCCTTAATTTTGGACAAAAGCAATAACATGACCGATGTTAAAGTAGGGTCCATTAATTACGCAGCTAGCTTGAACGACAAAATATTCCTATTTAACAGGGCAAAATACCCAAAGAACGCGGAAATATTTGATTAGTTCAGGCCTTTTTCCTTATCTTTGCAGCCGAAATAAATGAAATAAAACCGCAGCTAACAGTTAGTTGCAAAAAAAGAAGTTTTACATGTCTACATTAACAAAAGAGAAAAAAGCAAGCATTTTTGCTGAATTTGGTGGAAAAGCAACCAACACAGGTTCTATTGAAGGTCAAATTGCCTACTTAACAGAACGCATTGCGCATATCTCTGGTCACTTAAAAGCAAATCATAAAGATCACTCTACTCAGAGAGGTTTAATGCAATTAGTGGGTCAGCGTAAGCGTTTATTGGTTTATTTACAAAAACATAACCTTACTGGTTACCGCGCACTAATTGAGAAATTAGGCTTAAGAAAATAATCAAGAACATCTTATAATAGCTGTCCCAACTGTACACCACGGTTGGGATTAGTTGTTTATATGCCTTGGTTGCATTGCTTACAACACCAAAAAAATTAAAAATGTTATCACAACCTAAATCAGTGAAGTTCGAGGTAAATCCCGGACAAGAGATATTTATAGAAACAGGTAAACTAGCTCGTCAAGCAGATGGAGCTGTTACCGTTAGACAAGGAAATTGTATTTTATTAGCAACAGTTGTTGCGAATAAAGATCCAAAAGAAGGACAAGACTTTTTCCCTTTGAGCGTAGATTACCAAGAGAAGTTTGCATCTGCAGGCCGTATCCCAGGATCTTTCTTTAAGAGGGAAGCAAGATTAAATGATTATGAAATCTTAACTAGCCGTTTAATTGACCGTGCATTAAGACCATTGTTCCCAGAAGATTATTTATGTGATGTACAAGTATTGATCTCATTGGTTTCTAGCGATGAGAATGTAATGCCTGATTCATTAGCATGTTTGGCTGCATCAGCTGCATTAGCAGTGTCTGATATTCCTATTAAAGAAATTATTTCTGAAGTAAGAATTGCAAAGATTGATGGCAAATTTGTAATCAATCCTTCTAAAGCACAATTAGCAAATTGTGAATTAGAATTCATCATTGCTGCTACAGAGAAGAACTTGATGATGGTAGAAGGTGAAGCGAAAGAATGTTCTGAAGAAGAATTAGTAGAGTGTTTAGAATTAGCACATGCTGCTATCAACAAGCAAATTAAAGCGCAAGCTGAATTAAGAAAGTTAGTTGGTATCACACAAGTGCGTGATTATAAAAAACCAGAACAAGACGAAGAGATCAAGAAAAAAGTATACGAATTCGCAACTGCTAAAGTAGATGCGATTGCAAGAATGGGTTCTGCTAAGCATGAAAGAAGTGATGCGTTTAGTGCATTGAAAAAAGAAATCATCGAACATTTAGGTACAGATATTACTGACTTGCAAAAGAAATTAGCAGGAAAGTATTACGAAGACTTGAAGTGGGAAGTTGTTAGAAATATGATTGTTGATAGTCGTATTCGTTTAGATGGTCGTCAGTTAGATCAAGTTCGTCCATTAGCCATGGAAACTTCTCCATTACCCACTCCACACGGCTCTTCTTTATTTACAAGAGGAGAGACTCAATCTTTAACTACTGTAACATTAGGTACTAAATTAGACGAGTTAATGCAGGAGACTGCTGCAAGTGCTGAATATCAAAAATTCTTCTTGCATTATAATTTCCCTCCATTCTCTACTGGTGAAGTAAAAATGATGCGTGGTGTAGGTCGTCGTGAAGTAGGTCATGGTAACTTGGCACAAAGATCTTTAAAGCAAATGTTACCAGATAGCACTGTGTTCCCTTATACTTTGCGTGTGGTATCTGATATATTAGAATCAAATGGTTCTTCTTCTATGGCAACTGTTTGTGCTGGTTCTCTAGCATTAATGGATGCAGGTGTTCCTGTTCCAAAGCATGTAAGTGGTGTGGCAATGGGATTAATCTCTAGAGAAGATGGTAAATATGCAATCTTAACAGATATCTTAGGAGATGAAGATCATTTAGGTGATATGGACTTCAAAGTAACTGGTACAAGAGACGGTATCTGTGGTGTTCAAATGGATATTAAAGTAGACGGTTTAAGCATGGATATTATGCGTGAAGCATTGTCTCAAGCTAAAAAAGGTCGCTTACACATATTAGATGCGATGTATGAGTGTATTCCAGCTGCAAGAGCAGATGTGAAGCCTCATGCTCCAAGAATGGTTAAATTAATCATCGATAAAGAATTTATTGGTGCAGTCATCGGACCAGGTGGAAAGATTATCCAAGAAATGCAAAGAGTAACTGGTGCTACTATCAATATTGAAGAAGTAGATAACCATGGTGAAGTAAGCATTTTCTCTGCTAATAAGGAAAGCTTGGATGCTGCAGTTAAATGGATCAACGGTATCGTTGCAGTTCCAGAAATTGGAGATGTGTATGATGGTGTTGTAAAAGGCATTAAAGAGTTTGGTGCATTTGTAGAATTCATGCCAGGCAAACAAGGCTTATTACACATTAGTGAGATCAGCTGGAAGCGTTTGGAGACTATGGATGGTATCTTCAAAGAAGGTGACGAAGTAAAGGTTAAATTGGTAGGTTTGGATCCTAAAACAGGTAAATTCAAATTAAGCCATAAAGCTTTATTACCAAAGCCTGAGCAAGCTTAATTTTTTCTGCGCCTTTCTTATAAAAGATAAAGGCTTGAAAAAATTCATATATGAAATAAAAGAGAGGGCCCCGTAAAGGAGCCCTCTCTTTTATTATGACTAAATTTGACCAATAAATTTAACAATGTCCAAAGAATATATCCAAATAGCCTTTGATTTTGAGAACCAAGACCAATTTGAGATCTTGGTGGCCCAGTTGTCCCATCTTGGATTTGACGGATTTAATGAAGAGGAGGTGGCAAGTTCTATTAATAATGGGGTTGGCATGAGTAGCGTCTTGGGAACTTCTGCTGGTTTAGGGGAAGGTGCCGGACATTGCAAAACCTTTATTCTTCACCAAGATTATATTAACAATAATATCGAATATGAATTAAATAATATATTTAGTTTACATAATTTAAAGTATTCTAAATCAATAATTAAGGAAGAAAATTGGAATGCAGTTTGGGAGTCTAATTTTGAGCCTGTAAGGGTGGGAGACTTTGTTGGAATTAGGGCCAATTTTCATCCAAGCTTTGAGCCCAAGGTCCAATATGAAATTCAGATAACTCCTAAAATGAGTTTTGGTACTGGGCATCATGCCACTACTTTTTCTGTGATGCAATTAATGGAGAATCTAGACTTTGCCCATAAATCAGTCTATGATTTTGGTACCGGCACGGGTATTTTAGCCATTTTAGCCGAACAATTGGGTGCCAAGGAAGTGCTTGCTGTAGACAATGACCCCTGGTGTATTGAGAATTCCCAAGAGAATATCATTGCTAATGGATCTTCCAATATCACTATTCAGCAGGTAAACTCTGCGATACAGCCCAGAGACTTTGATATTATCATAGCCAATGTAAATAGACATATTATAGAAGCGAATATGCTAGAACTTAGTCAAGTATCTAATTCAAATTCAACTTTAATATTAAGTGGTTTATTAATTGAAGATCAAGAAGATATGATGCTATTGGCTTCTCAAAATAATTGGCAATTTAAACAAGCTCAGCCTTTAAATGGTTGGGTTAGTTTGCTATTTAATAAGGCTTCTTAGTATAGATTTTGGGCTATTTCAGTGTATATTTGTCTACCCCAAAGAATGATTATGACGGAAGTATTGTTAACTATATTGGCTTATTTGATTGGATCTATCCCCACTTCTATATGGGTGAGTAAGACCAAATTCGGGATTGATATCAGAGATTATGGTAGTGGAAATGCAGGAGCAACCAATACTTATCGGGTTTTAGGTGCTAAATGGGGCACTTTTGTAATGGTTATTGATGTCATCAAGGGTGCTATTGCCACTTCTTTATGGGTGAGTATTCCTTATTATTATACTAATGAACTTCATCGTACCAATTTTATGATTGTATTGGGCTTGGTGGCGGTATTGGGTCATATTTATCCCATTTGGGCAGGCTTTAGAGGGGGAAAAGGGGTAGCAACCTTGCTGGGAATGGCATTAGCTATTCAGCCAGCCGTTGCTTTGTTATGCATTGTAGTTTTCTTGATCACCTTGGTGGCTACTCGATTTGTTTCTGTGAGCTCCATGTTAGCTGGAGTAGCATTCATGATTTTAATCCTATTTATCTACCACGAGAAAGAAACCTCTTATAGGTTATTTGCTATTATTGTGGCTTGTATGGTGGTCTTTACCCATAGAAATAATATAAAAAGGCTTTTACAGGGCAATGAAAACAAGGTTCCCTTGTTTAAAAAGAAGGACAAATCAGAAGAAAAATAAAATATTGATTATCAATATTTTATAGAGTTTATGCAATAAAAAATGTGGATAATCACACATTTTTCGTAATTTCGCCCTCCTCATAAATCCTAAGTTTAATATGTCTAGTAATTTGAATATTTTAGAAAAGTTGCAATTAAAGGATGAGAAAAATTTATTGATCCAAGGTTTACCTTCCTCAGTAGAAAAGCAATTTGCCAAGTTATCTTACAATAAGAATTTAACCCCATTATTAAAAGCTAGAAAAGTTGACTTCGCTTTAATTTTTGCGATCAACCAATTACAGTTGAACAATATTTTAAAGGAAGTGTTTTCTGCTTTACACCCTGCGTGTAAATTATGGATCGCTTACCCAAAACCAACTTCTAAGATTGTATCTGATTTGAATAGAGATGCTAGTTGGGAGATTTTATCTGATAATGATTTTGAAGCGATCAGACAGGTGACATTGGATCATGTTTGGACAGCAATGCGTTTTACTAAATTAGATCAGATCCCGAATAAAGAAAGATCTTTTGCAGAGTTCAAAGTATCTAATATTAAAGTAGACGATTTTGAAAAGCGTTTAATTGCGTTACCGATTGAATTAGATAAGATGTTTTCTCATAATGAGGAAGCTAGAGAATTTTTCACTTCTCTATCTATCATCAATCAAAAGGAATACTTAAGCTGGATTCAGGGGGCTAAAAAAGAAGAAACCAAACAAAAGCGTTTGGAAGCCACAATGGAAAAGTTGATGGCAGGGAAGAACAATCCCTCAGAAAAATAAACATTTTTGATGTGTTAGTAAATACCAAAATGAGTCTCCAAAGAGACTCATTTTTTTTGAAATTACTTTATGATAACTGTACCGATGATCTTGGTTAATTCTCTTTCCACTTCTTTCAAGTGTTTGTGTATTTGCAGCAAAAGCATTTGATCGTCCTCTTTGGCATGCTCCATATCTGATTGGTTTTGGGCAATCATTTTCTTCACCTTTCTCATTTTAAAATAAAGCAAGCTAGCTTCCACATCGTGCATGAAATTTTTTTCTTCCACCTGTCTAACAATACCTAATTTTTCATTCCATCTTTGACTTAATTCATGTTCTGGTGCAAATAGAGTGACTACCCAATTGCGCACTTTCTCGTCTTCGTGGTATTGTAATGTTTTACTATCTGGAGATTTACCTTCTTTGAACCAAGTCTTGTATGCCTCCATTAATTGAATCATTTCTGCATTCTCTAAAGGGAATGCTTCAATTTCTTCCCAAATCCATTCTGCTATTGACTTTCCTTCAGCATTGATTTCTTTACCATATTCAATTAATACGCGTAATAAATTCTTCTCATGCACTAAATCTTTATCCGTGAAAATATCAATATTTTCTTCAGTGCTGGTTTCATTGTTTAGGCTAGGCATTAAAATGGCTGCTTCGTCATAAGCCATTTTCTTTTCTTCTTTTACGATCTTGTCTCTCTTGAACTTATTCACCAATTGAGTTAATCCAGTCTCGTCTATCTTTAATAGGGAAGAGCACTTTAAAATATATTCTTGCAGTTTAGTAAAATCTTCAGCCTTATTAATTTTACTTAAGGTCTCTGCAATTTGATTAACCAATAAATTCTTCTTGTTTAAATCTGATCCAACATCTTTTAATTGTACTTCTAATTGGAATAAGACAAAATCTTTTTTATTGTTTTGTACAAATTCATTGAAAGCTTCAGATCCTACTTTGTTGACATAGCTATCGGGATCTTCATTATCAGGGATCAAAACCAATTGAACATTCAGGCCTTCTTCCAAAGCCATGTCCAAACCCCTTAATGCTGCTTTTACACCAGCACTATCTCCATCATAAATAATGGTTAGGTTCTGTGTATATTTTTTAATTAATCTTAATTGGTCAATGGTCAAAGAAGTACCACCACTTGCTACCACATTTTCAATACCTGCTTGGTGTAAACTCACTACATCGGTATAACCTTCCACCAATAAGCATTCATTCTTTTTATCAATGGCTGTTCTTGCGAAATAAGACCCGTATAAGATTTTACTTTTGATGTAAATATCATTCTCGGGTGTATTGATATACTTTGGAGATTTATCGTTCTTGGCAATTTGTCTTGCTCCAAATCCAATAATTTTTCCAGTGGTATTATGAATGGGGAAAATAATTCTATCTCTATAATTGTCCTGCCATTCGCCATTTCGCTCTACTACCAATCCGGTTTTTGCAAACAACTCTGGATTAAACTGATTTTGAATTAAAGCTTTTGCTAATCCATCCCTGTCTGAAGGGTTGTATCCAATCTTGAATTTTTCTACAATAGGTTTTAAGAAACCTCTGTGTTGCATATAGCTTTGAGCAATCGTCGCTCCGGCTTCTGTTTCCCAATATTGTTTTTGAAACCAATCCATGGCAAAAGAGTTGATAGCGTATAAACTATCTGCCACTTGTTGGGCCATTTTTTGAGCCGGGCTGGTCTCTGTTTCTTCAATCTCTATATTGTACCTAGCTGCTAACCATCTTAATGCTTCTACATAACTGTACTTTTCATGCTCCATCAAAAAAGTGATGGTATTACCGCTTTTGCCACAACCAAAACACTTATAGATTTCCTTGGCTGGGGAAACAGTAAAAGAAGGGGTCTTCTCATTATGGAAGGGGCAATTGCCCAAATAATTGGTACCTCTCTTCTTTAATTTCACAAATTCGCCCACCACATCAATGATATCAATGCGGCTGGTAATTTGCTGTATGGTCTGAGGGGTAATCATGGTTGGCGAAAATAACTAATCTTCTGATTCTGGGAGGGAAAATTCCATATCGTCACTGTCCAATAGCTCGCGCTCAATTTCCTCCATTTGAACAATATCCCAGGCTTCTGATTCTGTTGGGGTAGTGTTCATCACATCTCCCCAATCTGACTGGTCCAGGTCTTTATTAAGGCTATCTGACAGACAACAAATGACAAAACTGGCATTATTGTCATAAAACTGTTCTTGAGCTTGCGCCAACTGCTCCAGAACAGAAGGTTCCCAGGATTGTACTTTTTCTAGATTCAAAACCAGGTTTTTAGGGCTTTTTGAGAGTATATCTTGGGTAATCTTGGTCAATTCTGGCACGAGATTTGAACTAAGGGTAGTATCAAGTATTTTGATAACGGTAAATTTTTCCTTGGGTTCAGTTTGGTATTGCATAGTGATTTAATAAAAGGTTAATAACTAAGGCGCTAAGACATACTTTAGGTTAAAAATATTCGTTTATATTGTATTAAGCAGTAATTATTTTTATGGATAATAATTTTTCAACACAAGTTAAGGAAATCATTTCTTATAGTCGTGAAGAGGCCTTAAGATTAGGTAACGATTTTATAGGAGCCGAGCATCTAATGCTAGGATTGATTAGAGACCAAGAAAACACAGCGATCATTGTATTGAAACGCTTAAATGTGAATTTGAGTGAATTGAGAAAAGAAATCGAATTAGCGGTTAAGGATAAGTCTGGCAAAAATATTGCCAATATCAATAGTTTGCCATTAACCAAGCAGGCGGAAAAAGTAATTCGTGTTACTGTTTTAGAAGCGAAGGCTTTGAAAAGCCCAATGGTAGAAACGGAGCATTTGTTATTGAGTATCTTAAAGAACAAGGAAAACATTGCTACACAAATTTTAAATCAATTTGATGTAGACTATGATTTATTCAGAAACGAATTAGGTATGGTTGGCGCAGAACCTTCTTCTCCTAAAAGTCCTAATGCCGAGTTTTCTGATGAACCAGATGATGAATTTGAAGAAGAGAAAAGAGGAGGCGGATTTGGAACAGGTGCAAAAGCTAAAGCAGGTTCAGCCAATAAATCTAAAACTCCCGTACTAGACAATTTTGGAAGAGATATTACGAAATTGGCAGAGCAGGATGCGTTGGATCCAATTGTAGGAAGAGAAGCTGAGATTGAAAGAGTAAGTCAAATTTTAAGTAGAAGAAAAAAGAATAACCCTATTTTAATTGGTGAACCAGGGGTGGGTAAGACTGCGATTGTAGAAGGTTTGGCTTTGAGAATTGTTCAAAGAAAAGTAAGCAGGGTTTTATTTGATAAGAGAGTGATTTCTTTGGATCTAGCTGCATTGGTAGCGGGAACAAAGTATCGCGGTCAGTTTGAAGAAAGAATGAAAGCGATCATGAATGAATTAGAGAAAAACAGAGATGTGATCTTGTTCATTGATGAAATCCATACAATTGTTGGTGCTGGTGGAGCAAGTGGCTCATTGGATGCATCTAATATCTTTAAGCCTGCATTGGCAAGAGGAGAATTGCAATGTATTGGTGCTTCAACATTAGATGAGTATAGAATGCATATCGAAAAAGATGGTGCATTAGATCGTCGTTTCCAAAAAGTAATTATCGAACCACCAAGTGTGGAAGATACCATTACCATTTTGAACAATATCAAATCTAAATATGAAGACTATCATAGCGTAACTTATGATCAAGAAGCGATTGAAGCTTGTGTGAAATTAAGTGATCGTTATATGACAGATAGATTATTGCCAGATAAAGCGATTGATGTATTGGATGAGGTAGGAGCTAGAGTGCATTTGAAAAACATTAGCGTGCCACAAGACATCGTTGAATTAGAAAAGCAAATCGAAGATGTTAAGATAGAGAAGAATAAAGTGGTGAAGAGTCAAAGATTTGAAGAAGCTGCAAGTTTAAGAGATACTGAAAAAAAATTAGGCGAGGCTTTAGAAAAAGCAAAATTGGCTTGGGAAGAAGATAGCAAGAATGCAAGATTCCCTATTAATGAAGAAAATATCGCTGAAGTAATTAGCATGATGACGGGTATTCCTGTGAAGCGTATGGTGGAAGCAGAGAATACGAAGTTGAGAAAGATGGCTGATGAGATGCGCGGTATGGTGATTGGTCAAGACGACGCTATTAGTAAAGTAGTAAAAGCTATTCAGAGAAATAGAGTAGGCTTGAAAGATCCTAAAAAACCAATTGGTACATTTATTTTCTTAGGTCCAACGGGCGTAGGTAAAACCGAATTGGCTAGAGCTTTAGCAAAGAACATGTTTGACTCAGAAGAAGCTTTGATTAGAATTGACATGAGTGAATACATGGAGAAATTTGCAGTGAGTAGATTAATTGGAGCGCCTCCAGGTTATGTTGGATATGAAGAAGGTGGTCAATTGACTGAGAAAGTTCGTCGCAAACCATATTGTGTAATTTTATTAGACGAGATTGAAAAAGCACATCCAGATATTTATAATATTTTATTACAAGTATTAGACGATGGTATTTTAACAGATGGTTTGGGTAGAAAAGTAGATTTCAAAAATACTTTAATCATTATGACTTCAAATATTGGCGCTCGTCAATTAAAAGAGTTTGGTGATGGTGTTGGATTTGCAACTGCTACTAGAATGCAACAAACAGAAGAGAACAATCGATCTGTGATTGAGAAAGCATTAAAACGAACCTTCTCTCCAGAGTTCTTAAACCGTATTGATGATGTGATTGTGTTTAATTCATTGACTAAAGAAAATATTTTCTTAATCATTGATATCATCATGAAGCATGTGGTTGGTAGATTAGCGAATCTTGGATTAAACCTAATCTTAACAGAAGCTGCGAAAGAATTTATTGCAGAGAAAGGGTATGATGTTCAATTTGGTGCGAGACCTTTACACAGAGCAATTCAAAAATATGTAGAAGATCCTTTAGCGGAAGAAATTTTGAATTATAATGTAAAAGAAGGAGATACTTTAATTGCAGATTTAGACAAAGATAAAGTTGCATTAAGTTTTACCTTGCAAAAGAAAGAAAAGGAGAAAGCGCCCAAAACGCCGAAAGAACCAACAAAAGAATAATATAACAATAGGCCTTTGAAAAGAGGCCTATTTTATTTTGAGCCCCATCTAAAACTTTCATTCTTTAGGCCTGCTAGATCTAGAACTCTATGCACCACTGTGTAAGCTACTTCTTCAATGGTTTTAGGTTGGCTATAGAAACTTGGAGTTGCTGGACAAATAATGCCACCAGCCAATGTGATGGTTTCCATATTCTTGATATGAATCAAATTATAAGGTGTTTCTCTTGCCACTAATATAAGCTTGCGTCTTTCTTTTAATACCACATCAGCAGCCCTGGTAGTTAAATCATCACTAATACCACTGGCAATACGGCCCATGGTCCCCATGCTACATGGAACAACTATCATCGTGTTATATTGAGCAGAACCAGAGGCAAATGGAGCGTTAAAATCGTTTTTAGCATATATCTGAAAAGGGTATTTCTCAAAATCTTTATTACCCAATTCGGTCTCCCAAACATATTTGGCATTATCACTCATTACAATACCCACTGCATCCAATTGGTCTTGGATTTTCACCAAACTATCTAAAAGACATTTGGCATAAATGGAGCCGCTGGCCCCTGTAATGGATATAATAAGTTTGTTCATATACTAATAACAAAAATAGGCACTAATTGTTGATTCTGAATTGGGCAAAAAAAATCCCCCTCAAAAGAGGAGGATTTTAGTATTTGGAGGAAGTCTATTTTACTTTATACATCTTCTCATAGTACTCATCGGCCATTCTATTACTATCAAATTGGAAACGAACATCTTTCATACCATTTTGAGTAATTTGACGCCATGTATCTTTTTGATCATAATACATAGGTACAATTTGATCTTCTAAGATTTTATATAATTCGTTTAAATCATATGCATCTTGTTCTTCAGTGCTCATATTTGCATAGTCTGCCTTAGGAACTACGAAGCCATTGTTACCATGATTCACAAATTCTGGTATCCATCCATCATCTGTAGAAAAATTCACAGAACCATTCATTGCAGCAGTCATACCTGAAGTACCTGATGCTTCTCTTGGAACTCTTGGATTATTTAACCAAACATCAGAAGCTTGTTTCATACGCTTACTTAATGCTAATTCATAACCCACCAATACTGCTACATTGTTATATTTCTTACTTAAGTGAACTAAATGATTGAATTGGTTAATTGCTGGATGATCCACTGGGTAAGGCTTACCTGCAAATATAATTTGAACAGGATGCTTGGTATTTGCTAATAATTTTTCGAAACGCTCTAAATCCCAAGACAAGAAATCTGCTCTTTTGTATCCGGCAAATCTTCTAGCCCAAACAATGGTCAATACTTTAGGATCAAAAACTTTACCAGTTTGATCTGCAACAATTTCAAAAGCACGTTTTTTTAAATACCATTTTCTGTCATCAAAACCTGCATCGTCTCCAGCTTCAGCAAATTTGTACAATTGCTTGTCTGCCCAATAACGCCAGTTTTGTGCATTGGTAATATGATCAATAGGGCAGATGCCATCGTATTTACCCCACATTTCTCTACTTACATGACCGTGTAATTCAGATACACCATTCGCTTTTCTTGCAAAACGCAAAGCAGCTAAAGAGTGATTGAATTGATCATCTTGGATACCAGTTAATTTTCTTACCTCATCAATACTTAAGCCGCAGAAATAACCCATTTTATGACATAAATAAATATCATGCTTTTCGTTACCAGCTTCTTCTGGAGTATGTGTAGTGAAAACCAAACGCTTTTTCACTTCATCCAAAGACTTGTATTTATTTAATAAATAGAATGCACTAGAGAAACCATGTGCTTCATTCAAATGATACACATCTGGATTGAATCCAATTTCATCAATCAATTTTGCACCAGCTACACCCAATAAAATAAACTGAGCTACTTTGGTTGCAACATTGGCATCATATAATCTGTGAGTGATAGTTTGAGATACATAATCATTTTCAGGTAAATCTGTACTCAACAAAAACAATGGAGCACTGCAGAAAGTATTAGGTGCTAAATAATATGCTTTCACCCATACTGGATGATCGTGAATTAAAATTTGGTATTTGATTCCAGTATCTTCTAAGAAGCTATACATCTTCTCCATAAAAGTTACTTGTAAACTTTGGTCTTGGTTTCTAGCTTGATCGTAGTAACCATATTTCCAAAGGATACCAACACCAATCATATTTTGATTTAATTCGAATGCACTTCTTAAATGAGAGCCAGCTAAGAAACCTAATCCACCACTATAAATTTTTAATGGTTGATGAATAGCGAACTCCATGGAAAAATAAGCTGCCTTAGTACTGTACTTCTCGTTGATTTTGTAAGGCACTTGATAATTTCTAAAACTCATGATCTAAATCGGTTTGATTAAATAGGAGTGCAATATAATCCTATTTAAGTAAAATGTACTTATTACACATTGTGCTGTGGATAACAATCGTTTGCAATCAACAATTGTGGATTATTTCTTCTTCTTTGGCTTTCTTTTCTTGTCGTAAGAGTCATTAAAATAGCAGGTCATATTGCGGTGATTTCCACAATTTCCATCCTCTTTAATTTTGATAATCTGTCCAGAAATAGTGAAATGTATGATACAAGGATCACCTTTCTCAGTGAATGTAGCTTGATTTTTATTGAAGCTTAATAAACCTTTTAGTTCACCAACACAAGTGCCTTCTTTTTTCTCAAAATGCATAAAAAACTGATACTTGTTAGCAACACCAGTAAAGTCTCTTAAAGAAATAAAATTCTTTGCGTCTCTAGCATAATCACCACTGTAGATATTATTAGTAGCTAATGTGTCAATTGGATTAAGGATGGTTTTGTTTTCTGGTTTTTTATTGCTGTCAAAATAAATTAATCTAAAATGATTCTCTGTAAATGCCCAACCATTTTTTTCATAGATCAATACATTCTCTTCATCCATTTTATTTTCTTCAACCAAAAAAGTAGGTTCTTTATTAATTGAAACAGATTTTCCATAATGTCTAGAACCTTTTTGCTCTACTAAAAATTCAGTAATAATTTTATAATCCAAATAAGCATTCTTCTTACTAAATACTACTACTGCAATTTGATCTTTTTTTGGATGATGCACATTTAACATCAAATAATATTCTGTCTCTTTTTCAATTTTTAAAAGAGGATAAAGAATGGCTTTTTGATCTTTAGTGGGGATTATTTTTTCAACCACAGAATCTGGCACAAATTGAGCCAATGCTTTTGCTCCAATCTGGATAGTATCTCTTACTTTGGTTAAATTTGTATCAGAAATATTAATAGGTAGGGTAACTGTTTTGAATACTTTATTAAAATCGTTGATTTTTAATGGGGTATTACCTGATAGATCCGTCTTTTTTTCGGAACATGCCATCACTAAGCACAAAGCAAGCAAACAATACCAATTTCGCATGTAGTAATAATTTTTACTAAAATAGGCATAAATTTACAATCATAGCTATGTCTGACAAATCATTAGATACATTACACGAATCAGTCCCTGTCCAAAATAAAAAAGGATGGAGAAAATTCTTGGCATTTATTGGCCCAGCTTATTTAGTGAGTGTGGGGTATATGGATCCAGGTAATTGGGCAACTGATTTGGCGGGTGGAGCGGCTTTTGGTTACCAATTGATCTGGATTTTATTATTGAGTAATTTAATGGCCGTTTTATTACAAAGTTTAAGTGCCAGATTGGGTATTGTTAGAAGATTGGACCTAGCTCAAGTGAACAGAGAAACCTATCCACCTATTGTCAATTTTATATTATATGTTTTAGCAGAATTGGCCATAGCAGCAACCGATTTAGCCGAGGTATTGGGAATGGCTATTGGTATCAAATTATTAACCGGTTTACCTTTGATGTATGGTACATGCATTACTGTTTTAGATACTTTTTTGTTCTTGTTCTTGCAGAAATATGGTATTCGTAAAATGGAGGCATTTATCATTTTATTGGTAGCCACCATTGGAATGAGCTTTTTTGTGCAATTGTTTATCGCACAACCTAATTTGTCTTATGCCATAAAAGGATTTATTCCTTCTGCATTAAGTCCAGAAGCATTGTATATCGCAGTAGGTATTATTGGAGCAACAGTGATGCCTCATAATTTGTATTTGCATTCAGCCTTGGTACAAACCAGAAAAATAGATCGTAATACAAAGGGTATCAGAAAATCGATCTTTTATAATTTTATAGATAGTGCAGTGGCTTTGAATGCGGCTTTTTTTGTGAATGCATCTATTTTAATTTTAGCGGCTACTGCATTTTATACTACAGGTTATACGCATGTAGCAAAAATTGAAGAAGCACATGCTTTATTAGCCCCTTTATTGGGTTCTAAATTAGCACCTATATTATTTGCCATTGCATTAATTGCAGCAGGTCAAAGTTCTACAGTGACTGGTACATTAGCGGGGCAGATTGTGATGGAAGGGTATTTAAAAATTAGATTGAATCCATGGATTAGAAGGTTGTTGACTAGATTGGTAGCCATTGTGCCAGCAGTATTAGTGATTGGTATTATGGGGGAAGATAGAGTAGATGCCTTGCTTATATTTAGTCAGGTCATTTTAAGCTTGCAATTGGGTTTTGCAGTGATTCCTTTAATTCATTTTGTAAGTGATAAAGTAACCATGGGGGAGTATGCTATTGGTTGGCCTATAAAAATACTTTCATGGATTGTAGCAACTATTTTGGTGTATTTAAATAGTCATTTGGTATTAGATTTTGCAACTGAATTTATTCAAGATTCTGAAAGCCTATTATTAAAAATAGTTCTCGTTTCATTTATTGTATTTTTCGCTTTTTTAATTCTGTTAATCACTGCATATCCTTTATTTAGAAAAAGAGATCAATCCAAAGATGCAGATTTTCATGGAGCTTTAATTGAATTGGATTTGTCTCAGGATTTACCAGTAAATAGAATTGCTATAGCAGTAGATTTTTCTGTGGCTGATGCGAAATTGATTAAGACTGCAATACAACATGCACATCAAGCCACTGAGTTTATATTTATTCATGTTGTAGAAAGTGCCACAGCAAAATATTTGGCAGATGCCAGTGATGACGAAGAGACTAGAAAAGACCAAATGAGATTAGATATTTATGCTCAAGCTTTGGAGAAAAAAGGGTATAAGGCTGTAGCTTGTTTGGGCTATCATCATAGAGTGAAAGAAATTGTTCGTTTAGTGGGAGCCAGTAACGCACAATTGTTAGTAATGGGTGCGCATCAACACCAGGGATGGAGAGACTATGTTTTTGGCGAAACCATTGAATCGGTAAGGCATAAAGTGGATATTCCCGTGCTGATTGTCAATCAGTCATAATTTGTAATATGTATTGTTACATTTAGTACATTTGCAGACAAAATTTTTAACATTTATGGGACAAAAAATTAAAGTTGCCAATCCAGTAGTGGAATTGGACGGTGATGAAATGACAAGGATCATTTGGAAGTTCATTAAGGATAAATTGATTTTACCTTACTTAGAATTAGATATTAAATATTATGACTTAGGTATGGAGTACCGTGATCAAACAAACGATCAAGTAACCATTGATGCTGCCAATGCAATTAAACAATATGGCGTAGGTATCAAATGTGCTACCATCACTCCAGATGAGCAAAGAGTTGAAGAGTTTAAGTTAAAGCAAATGTGGAAGAGCCCTAATGGTACTATCAGAAACATCTTAGATGGTACTGTATTTAGAGAGCCAATTGTATGTAAGAATGTGCCTCGTTTAGTGCCTAACTGGACTGCACCTATTTGTATTGGTCGTCATGCATTTGGAGATCAGTATCGTGCAACTGACTTTGTAACCAAAGGAAAGGGTAAGTTAACTGTGAAGTTTGAAGGAGAAGATGGAACTACACAAGAATATGAAGTGTACAATTATAAAGGTGATGGTGTTGCATTAACAATGTATAATACAGATGAGAGTATCTATGGTTTTGCTAGAGCTTGTTTTAACCAAGCATTGGCTAAGAAATGGCCTTTATACTTATCTACTAAGAACACTATCTTAAAGAAATATGATGGTCGTTTCAAAGATATTTTTGAAGATGTGTATCAAACTGAATTCAAAGCGAAGTATGCAGAAGCGGGAATTACTTATGAGCACCGTTTAATTGATGACATGGTAGCAAGTGCTTTAAAGTGGAACGGTAATTTTGTATGGGCTTGTAAAAACTATGATGGTGATGTACAATCAGATACAGTTGCACAAGGTTTTGGATCTTTAGGTTTAATGACTTCAACTTTAATTACACCAGATGGTAAAGTAATGGAAGCAGAAGCAGCACACGGAACGGTGACTCGTCACTACCGTGAACACCAAAAAGGTAACAGAACTTCTACCAACCCAATTGCATCTATTTTTGCTTGGACTAGAGGTTTAATGTTCAGAGGTCAATTAGATAATAACCAAGAGTTAATCAAATTTGCTGAAGCTTTAGAAGCAGTATGTATCGAAACAGTTGAATCTGGAATTATGACAAAAGATTTAGCAGTTTGTGTACATGGCAATAAAGTGAAACACGGAGAACACTACGTTTATACAGAAGAGTTCTTAGACGCTTTAGATAAAAACTTACAAGCTAAATTGAACTAATCAATTTGCTTAATAAAAAAAAGCCATCTTCAAAAGAGATGGCTTTTTTATTGAATTTTTCTTTGATTATTTTTTACAATCTGCAGTGCACTTGTGTCCTTTTTCTCCATGACTTGCTACATGACCTGCTCCGTCTTTATGACAAGCTTTATTACATTTGTGTGCAGCTGCTTCTTTCTTACAATCAGCACATTTAGATTTGTCTTTACATTTACCATCGCAGTTAGCCATTGCAGCAATACTAAATGAAAGACCTAGGAATAATACAGTTATTTTTTTCATATGGTTGATTTTTATTGGTATTAAAGTTAAAATATTTATTGATTTTTTAAAATGAGATTGGTCATAGATTATTTCAGTACTTCAAGAATTGGCTTTCCAATAGATCCGCTAGGCATTTGAATACCTAAAAGGGTAGTAATAGTTGGAGCAATATCTGTCATATAAGTTGGTGTGTTCACTGTTTTATGTTGAATACCTTTTCCCCAGAATAATAATGGTATATGCGCATCATAATTGTACATTACTCCATGTGAGGTACCCGTTGCAAATCCATCAACATAACCTGACTTAGTTAATATAAAAACATCTCCTGATCTTTGTGGATTATATCCGTTTGCAATTCTTTCTCTTAAAGCTGAAGGCAGGGATGCAGCTGCAATATTTCTTGCGTCTACCACTTGAACAACATCAGGGTTTTTCTCTAAGAATTGTCTACACAGTTGAACCAGTTTATTTCTTTCCACGCCTAATGTTTCCATTAAACCAGCATTGAAATGAATATTATACTCTCTTATGGTGCTAATTAATTTTGCATCAAATCCTTTGCTAACAATATAATTCGTTAGGTCTTTCTTTAATTGTTCCTCACTAATAGTTCCACCTGGCAATTGATGTTTCTTGGAGAATCCAGGAACATGTGCCACAGAGTGATCAGCAGTTAAGAAAACAGTATAATTATTTTTTCCTACCTGCTTATCTAATACTGCAAATAATTTTGCAAGAGTAGCATCTAATTTGATATAACCATCCAAAGTCTCCCAAGAATCTGGGCCAAAGCTATGGCCAATATAATCAGGAGAAGAGAAACTTACTGCTAACAAGTCAGTAATATCATCCTGTCCCATTTTTTCGTTGATAATTGCTTGCTCGGCTAATTCAGCTAAAATGGTATTACCCATTGGAGTGCTCGCAATTTTACCATAATCTTTTCCAATAAATTGAGATAAACTATAAGGGAATGATTTTTGCTCTTTCCCTAAAGGAGTAGATTCATAATCGTTGATATCTTGGTCACAATTGGCTTCGTAAACAGATTTAGCCAAACTAAGATTCCACCCTTTTACATATAAACTATCTACGCGATGTTGGTTATTATAGTTGCTTACCCAGGTTGGTAATTGTTTTCCATAATAAGTAGAGCTGATAAAGTTTCCAGTTTTTGAATCATACCAAAAAGCACCATCTGCACTATGTCCAGCTGGTAAGATGGCACCTCTATCTTTGATAGATAATCCAATCACTTTGCTTTTAAAATTAGTGGCTAATTTAAGTTCATCACCAATAGTGGTTGTCCATAAGTTAGCAGGGCTCATTTTGCCGGCAGTGCTGTTTTCAATACCTACCGAATTTACCGAATTGTCTTCTACACAATACACGGATTTCTGAGTAAAATTATCAAACCAATTGTTTCCTGAAATGCCATTCAAAGCAGGAACAGAACCAGTATATACAGAAGCATGTCCAACAGCAGTGACTGTAGGTACATAGGGAATCATGGTAAAATCACAGGTAGCGCCTTCGTTAACTAATCTTAAAAAGCCATTAGATGAACTAAAATGTGCTTTGAATTTATTGATATAATCCCATCTCATTTGATCCACCATGATACCTACCACCAATTTAGGTTTGGCTGAATTAGTTGATTTTTGTGGATTTTGAGCATTGGCACTTAAGCTTAATAAGGTGCACAATAGGATACTTGAAAATTTCATTGTTGAATGTTTATTGCTTGTGCAAATTACGCATATTTATTAAGCCCGAAAAGCCAAAAAATGATTAAATTTGCGGTACTAATTAATTGTTTATGGCAGATATTTTTGAAAGGTTAATCAAGAATTACGGACCAATTGGTCAGCATCGTGAAAGAGCTCATGGCTATTTTGCATTTCCTAAATTGGAAGGCGAGATTGGCTCTAAAATGAAATTTAGAGGACAGGAGATGATTGTATGGAGCTTAAACAACTATTTAGGTTTAGCCAATCATCCTGAAGTGCGTAAAGCAGATGCAGATGCGAGTGCGCAATATGGATTAGCTCTTCCAATGGGTGCAAGAATGATGAGTGGAAACAGTGATTTGCACGAACAATTAGAAAGAGAATTAGCGGAGTTTGTTCATAAAGAAGATTCTATTTTAATGAACTACGGATACCAAGGTATCATGAGTGCTATTGATGCTATCTGTGGTAGACATGATGTGGTAGTATATGATGCAGAATGTCATGCATGTATTA
>CALCEA010000050.1 GCA_937900675.1 uncultured Chitinophagaceae bacterium | reverse complement strand
CAATCGGTCTTAATCCTCTCATGGCCAAACCATGCGCTTGTCCCATAATGGTTTGCTCACGAATACCAGTATCAAAAATTCGGTCTTCACCATGCTTCAATTGCAAACCTGCAAAACCTTGGTTTACATCTCCAATATTTCCAACATCTTCTCCAAAGGCAAATACTTTTGGATTACTTGCAAATAGTTCGTCAAAATAATGATTCAATACTTCGTAACCATTTACAATTGGTGCATCTGGTGCATACTGAACAGATTCCACAGATACATTCATTGTACTCTTTGGACCCTCATCATATAAGAACTTAGAATAATAAGGTGCTTCTGTTGCATGATAATCCTTCAAGAAAGTTTGAATAGCTGAAGCATTAGTATGATGTGGCAAGGTTTCTAAAACCAAATGCACTGTTCTAAATACATCTCTTTTTAATGGCTCTTTGTTATTGATTAAATCAAGACAAATAGATTCAACCTTTGCCCAATCTGATTCACTTATATTAGTCTGAACTAATTGAATAGCTTCTTCTACTTTTTGCTTGATCGGTCCAACATATTTATCCCAAGCCAATTGCTTTGCAGCTCTTACTTCTTGCTTTACTTCCGACTCTAATTGATTTAAAGCTTCTTCTGTTGTTAATTCATTTAAAATTAACCACTCTTTCATTTTCTTATTACAATCCCACTCACGCTCCCACTCTAGTCTTTCTGAAGATTTATATCGCTCATGACTTCCACTGGTTGAATGACCTTGTGGCTGCGTTAATTCTTGTACATGAAACACCACTGGTGTATGTGTAGTTCTTGCATAATCAATACCAACTTCAAATGTCTCACACATAGCAGCATAATCCCAGCCTTTCACTTTATACAATTGAATACCATTAGTGCCTGCTTCTTTTTCAAAACCTTTCAAAGCTTCTGAAATAGATCCTTTGGTTGTTTGTAATTTGGTGGGAACAGATATTCCATATCCATCATCATATACAAAAATTACTAAAGGTACTTGCAACACACCTGCTGCATTAATTACTTCCCAAAACTGTCCTTCCGAAGTACTTGCGTCTCCAATAGTACAAAAACATACTTCATTACCTTGATTACTCAAATGAGTCAATGAAGAAAGAGCATCTACTTTTCTAAAACATTTAGATGCAAATGCTAATCCCAAACCCCTTGCCATCTGCCCAGCAGTTGGAGCTATATCTGTTGAAATATTGTATTGCTCAGTTAAATTATTCCATTCACCATTTTCTAAAACAAATCTTGTAGTGAAATGAGAGTTCATGTTTTTTCCACCACAAAAAGGATCATTAACAGTGTCTGCATACAATTGAGCAAAATAGGTCTCTACATTGGCAACACCCAATGCAAACATCATGGTTTGATCTCTATAATAACCACTTCTAAAATCACCTTTTTGAAAAAATTTAGCCAAAGCTACTTGAGCGACTTCCTTGCCATCACCGAAAATGCCAAATTTTGCTTTTCCTGTAAGCACTTCTCTTCTCCCTAACAAACTCACTTCTCTACTTAAAAGCGCCAGTCTGTAATCTGCTAATACAGAGCTGCGGAATGCTTCAAAAGAAAGCATATCGGCATTATTTTGGGCTTCTAAATGGGATTCCATGGAACAAAAATAAGGTGCAAAAAGCATAAAAAGTCTATAATTAGATAAAATCAAATAATTAGGGTTTTTTCAATAATTTTACCCTATAAAAGCAACCCAAATCTGTATGAAAAAAATCACCTTTATATTATCATTTTTATTGATTCTAACAGGCTTACAAGCTCAATCTGATATCAAATTTGACAAGACCACTCATAATTTTGGCAAGATCAAAAAAGGGATACATAAAGCAGTTGTTTTTAGTTTTACTAATTTGGGAAATAAACCAGCAGTAATTGAGTTTGCTCAAGCTGAATGTGGATGTACTACTCCAGAGTACAAACAAGACCCAGTATTAAAAGGTCAAAAGAGCAGTATTAAAGTAACTTATACTGCACCTTATAGTGGCGTGTTTAAAAAGAAAGTAACCGTGAAATTTGCAGGCGCTAAACTTCCAACAGAATTAACTATCCAGGGTGAAGTAATATTGTAAGCGCATGATTCAGATTAGCCAGCGTGGAATGGACATGCCCTCCTCGCCCATTCGAAAATTAGCAAGCTATGCAGAAGCTGCAAAAAAAGAAGGTGTTAAAGTTTATCATTTAAATATTGGTCAGCCAGATATTGAAACACCATCTATTATGATGGATGCAGTTAGACATGCTGACATGAAGGTTTTAGAATATACAGATAGTGCAGGTATATTAAGTTTTAGAAAAAAACTAGCTGCTTATTATCAATCCAAACAAATCAATGTTGACTATACCGATATCCTTATCACCATTGGAGGTAGCGAGGGTATTTTGTTCGCATTTATGGCTTGCCTAGATGCAGGTGATGAGATTATTGTACCTGAACCATTTTATGCCAACTATATTGGTTTTGCGATGGCTGCAGGTATTAAAATTATACCAATCACTTCTTCCATTGAGTCTGGTTTTGCATTGCCCCCCATCGAATCTTTCAAAGCAAAGATTACCCCTAAAACAAAAGGGATTTTTATTTGCAACCCAAATAACCCCACTGGTTATGTTTATAGCGAAGAAGAGCTTTTACAAATAAGGGATTTAATTAAGGAAAAAGATTTGTACTTATTTTCTGATGAAGCCTATACTGAATTCAGTTACACTAGAAAAGTAAAAAGTACTTTAACATTAGAAGGCGTAGAAGATAGAGTCATCATGATTGATACATTCTCTAAAAAATATTCTGCATGTGGTGCAAGAATTGGAGCATTGGTTACCAAAAACAAAGCAGTAATTGAAGCGGTGATGAAATTTTCACAAGCCAGATTAAGCCCGCCAACATTAGAACAAATAGCTGCCGAAGCTGCACTTGGTTTGCCAGCTGATTATTTTGATGCCACTAGAGAAGAATACGCAAATAGAAGAAAAACCTTAATTGGCCGTTTAGAAAAAATGGAAGGCGTTTATTGCCCTGCTCCCAGTGGAGCATTTTATGCCATGGCAAAATTACCTGTTGCAGATACAGATGCTTTTTGCCAATGGTTATTGACCGATTTTAGAAAAGACAATGCCACTATTATGCTGGCACCTGCAAGTGGATTCTATACCAGTCCTGGTTTAGGAAAAAATGAAATTAGATTGGCTTATGTCTTGAACCAGAAAGACATCAACACTGCAATGGATTGCTTAGAGGAAGCTTTAAAGCAATATCCTTACCGCTTATCCTAATTCAGTACTCCATTCATCAAATTTAACAATTGATTCATTCGATTTTTTTGAAAAAGAAAAATCCTATCGTAATTTTGCGGCGTTATGGTTCGGGTTTGGTTTTGCCATAGCAAGCAATCGTTAATCGTCCCTTCGTTTCCACGAGGGGACTTTTTTGTATATTTGAACATCCATGAGGCATTTTATCATTTTATGTTGGATTTCCCTTTTTAGTTCGCCATTATTGGCACAGCAAAAACAAGTAGTCCATTACAACCAACTTTGGTACGCTTATAACAACAATACCAGACTTACTGATAGATGGGGCATTTGGATGGATATACAGAACAAAGACAAATCAGAGTACTTGCACAATTTTGATGTAAAAGAAAACACACTTGGGGGTATCTATTATTTAAAAAATAAAATGAAGCTGACAGGTGCTTTTACTTATATACAGTCTTACCCCAATGATCTCTTACCCGATTTTTATGCGCCAGAGTATCGTCCATGGCAAATGATTCAATGGAAAAATAATTTAAAAAATACCAGCTTTGCGCATTGGGTTAGATTAGAAGAGCGATTTAAAACCAAGACCATTAATGGCAATCAATTAACTAATAATGTTGATTTTAGTTATAGATTAAGATATAATGTATTTATTGAAAAGCCTATTACTGTAAAGAAGCACGAAAAAGGAGCGGTTTCTCTTTCCATTGCTGAAGAAATTTATTTAAACTACGGCCAATCTATTGTATACAACACCTTTGATCAAAACAGAATATTCGGAGGCTTCTTGTACTATTTTAACAATCATGATTTCTTGCAATTTGGATATACCAATGTAATTCAACACCTTCCTAGCAAAGACCGATATAAAGGCATTGATGCCATTAAATTAACTTTCTTTAATAATCTTGATTTTAGAAAGAAAAACAATGCACACAAGTCTTAAAATTATTGTACCTGTATGGTTTGCTTTTTGAAAATAATATCTCCTGTTGCTGTAAGACCAACTAATTGAATGTTATACTGTGTGCTATCATCTGCAGTATAGAACTGCATATGTGCTTTTCCTTTTTGATTGGTATATAAATGTCCATTCCAATAAATGGTTGGACGATGGTCTTTAAAATTACCATTCTTAATCATTAACTGATCGTACTCAGGTACCACGAAATTGGGAGCCATATGATAAGATCTTGGATAGTATTGAATACTACCATACCCTTCTATCTTATTTCTAAAATTGGATACTCTTTGTGTATTAATTAATATAACTCCATTAGCGGCTCGAGTACCATAATAAGCAGCTTCTGGACCTCTTAGTACTTCAATGAAATCAATCATATCTGTAGTAATTCTGGATATCTCTGCAAGCACAGGACTACTATTAAAAACCGGACCTGAATCTGAAGTATTTCCACCATCCAAAACAGGAACAGATCCACCTGCCATCATTACACCGTCAATAATTAATAAAGGTTCGTCTCTCTCACTTACTGTAAAACCTGTCACTCCCCCAAGGGTTACAAAACCAGATCTTAAATGCAAACCAGGAATGGTTAATATTCCAGCACTAGCATCTGTATTGCCAATTTTTTGCAATGACTCTCCAGTGATTACCTGAGAAAAATTACTTACTCTCTTACTGGTATTATAACTATTGGATTTAATGGAAGATTTAACTGTAACCGTTTGCAACCATTCTTTACCAGTGCCAATGACTAGATCAGGTGCACTTAATTTTTGATACAATGGAGCAATTTCTTCTTGTGGAATATATTTTCTCAAATGTTCTGGTGTGATACATTTAGAAAAGTTGGCATTCACTTCCATCTTAATCTTTTCATCCAGTTTATAACCTTTTGCATTGGTCACTTGAATAGTAAAAGGTAAACTGTCCACCACTACTGGCAATCTAAAACCAAACTGTCCATTTGCATCTGTAGTTGCTGCATCAAAATAATTTAGTTTACCCTTGGCATAAATAGTTACCACTCTATTGGGCATGGGTTGGTTTTTCTTATTGTACACTGTACCCTTAATATCTGTAATAGAAGTATCAATGGGCAATCTCCATTGATCATATTGATCTACTGATGTTTCAGCAGACTTTGCAAACTGTTGACCCAAATACTTAAATGGCTGCGTTAATACTTGTAGGTTTCTTAATGCAGCATTACTATCTATTTGATCGATACTGGTATTGGTAAAGTAGCTTGTTTGATTGCCATAAATAGCCGTATTATTCACAACCACACTCAATGATGCTAAACTTGGTCTTAACAAGGAATCTGCACTCAATATAGTTGCTTCCACTAAATCTCTTTTTCCAAATACAGGTTTCTGTGTTTGAATAAATAATTCTTCTTTGTCTCTTGCTATATAAATATTTCTCTCACTAATGACTTCTTTTTGCTCATTGAATAAAACCAATTTGGATAAGCCCTTAGGAAAACTTGTTTTAGGAATACTTATCTCATACATGTCGGACCCCTCACTCGCAAAGCATAAGCTATCTTTATTCATTCCTAATAAGTAAGAAGTATAACCCTTTCTATATATTGAATCACCTTGCGCAATCACTACTTTAAAATAATTTGGACTCTCTTCTTTTAAGGAAATCTGACTAGCATATTGATTGACTGCAGGAAGTGGCCAAGATATTTTCTTCCCATGATCATTAATCACTGCATAATATTGATGACTTTTTGAAACAAAAAATTGACACTTTGCTAAACCATATTTAGCCTCAGTTGAAAACCAGGTTTCAATAGTACTATCCTTCCCATCCATAATATACCCTTCTACAGCAATGGGTTGTTGATGCTCATCGGTTGCCTTAATACCAATAACCGCATTGGTTCCAGCAATTAACTGCCCGCCTTCAGGGAATACTTCAATTTGAGGACTTACTGCAGCTGAAACTGGTTTAAATGGAATAGACGGAGACTCAGTATTCGCAAGGCGTAGATTTGCTGAGGGTAGTTTTGGATTAATAATAAAAACAGGAATCACCATTATAGATGAAGTGTCTCGTTTAGCCATATTAGCTGTATACAACCTTAGCCAGTAATGCCCCTCTTTTATTTTATCTGACAAATTAATTTTCGCCTCCGTTCTTTCAGAAGGAATATTTAATAAGAGATTAGAGATAGCACTGTCTTTTTCGTTCACCAAATCAACATATAGGGTTTGACTATGCTTATAATATTTATGTGACAAATGATTGATTAGCCATGCTTTTAACCAAAGCTCTTCTCCCACAATAAAAACTTGTTTATTGGTTTGTACTAATAATTTCTCGCTGTATTCCTTTCTTAGATTTTTAATAAACCTTCCTGCCAAACTATCAATGCGTTCAATACCGTTTTGCGCATTCACATTTTGAGATGCCAAAAGCATACATAAAGCAATCAGTATTCTAGTGAATCTAGGCATCTTATTTATTGAATTGATAAAAGTTTATTAAAGTTATAAGCTTGTGCTTAAAAATTACCAAAAAAGGGATGAACGGAGACAAGAATTACTTATGTTTAGGGATAAAATTCAATGCATATGAAAGCTAGATTTCAGTTATTATGTCTTTTATTAACCTGCTTCATCAGCAGCACTTTATTTGCACAAATTCCAGTCGCTCCAAACCGTAATGCAGGTGATGGACCTTACAGCCAATTAATCATTAGAGGTGTTACCATGATTAATGGAACTGGAGCACCTGCGCTAGGTCCTGTAGACATAGTAATCGAAAACAATAGAATAGTAAAAATTGTCACCGTGGGTAGCGAGGGGAATCCAATTAATCCTGCTAGAAGACCTAAGTTAGCAGCCAATGGAAAAGAGATTGATGCGACTGGCATGTATGCCCTACCTGGCTTGATTGATATGCACACCCATATTGGAGGTGTGGAGCAAGGCACCCCTGCTGAGTATGTATACAAGTTATGGATGGCACATGGCATTACCACTGTAAGAGATGTTTCTGCGGGTAATGGATTGTCTTGGGTATTAAGTGAAAAGAAAAGAAGTGCTGAAAATAAAATAATTGCGCCAAGAATATACGCCTATACCGCATTTGGTCAAGGTGCTAAAAAAGAGATTATTACTAGACAGGATGCCATTGATTGGGTAAATGAAAACGCAAAAAATGGCGCAGATGGGATTAAGTTCTTTGGAGCAGCACCAGATATTATGGATGCCGCTATTAGAGAAAATAAAAGATTGGGATTAAGATCTTGTGCGCACCATTCACAAACAGATGTAGCAAGATGGAATGTTCTAAACTCTGCAAGAGCAGGCATGACTAGTATGGAACATTGGTATGGTTTACCAGAAGCGATGTTTGAAAACAAAACTGTTCAAGATTTTCCATTAGACTATAATTACACCAACGAACAAAGCAGATTTGAAAATGCAGGAAAATTGTGGAGACAAGCTGCCGTACCTTATTCTGATAAATGGAATAAAGTAATGAATGAATTGCTTTCTCTTGATTTTACTTTAGATCCAACATTTAATATTTATGAAGCCAATAGAGATTTAATGCGCGCTAGAAGAGCAGAGTGGCATGACGACTATACCCTTCCTTCTTTATGGCGTTTTTATGCACCAAGCAGAAACTCTCATGGCTCTTATTGGTTTGAATGGGGAACAGAACAAGAAATTGAGTGGAAGAATAATTATAAATTATGGATGAGCTTTATTAATGAATATAAAAACAGAGGCGGAAGAGTAACTGCAGGATCTGACAATGGATTTATTTACCAAACCTATGGATTTGGATATATTAGAGAATTGGAATTATTAAGAGAAGCTGGATTTCATCCATTGGAAGTAATTAGATCTGCCACCTTATATGCTGCACAAGCACTAGGAATGGAAAAAGATTTAGGCACTTTGGAACAAGGTAAATTAGCTGATATTGTGTTAGTAGATCAAAACCCATTAAAGAATTTACAAGTATTATACGGCACTGGAGCCATTAAATTAGACGAAAATGGTAATACCAAAAGAGTGGGTGGCGTTAGATATACGATCAAAGATGGTATTGTATATGATGCAAAGCAATTATTAAAAGATGTAAAAAATATAGTGGACAAAGCAAAAGCAGATGAAAAATTTGTTTTAAAGCAACCAGGTATTGAGTAATCAATAAGTGTAGATGTATGAAAATAAAATTAATTAAAAACAGATCTGATATTGGTGCTGGAACCAGAGGTTCCGACATGGGTATTGATGCATTGGAAATAGCTGCTATTAATTCTGGCAATGACTATTTCAATAGACATGCTTATGAAGATGTAGAGACGCATAATGAAACCATCTACCAAAAAAACACCAATAATTTTGCCAAAAGAATTGAGCATGTTGTGCAACAATGCGAAAGAGTTGCCAAAGCCGTGAGCAGCAATTTAATTGTAGGTAATTATCCGATTGTTTTATCGGGTGATCATAGTTCTGCATTGGGAACTATTAGTGGCATTAAATCCGCCCACCCACATGCTAGAATTGGAGTGATTTGGCTGGATGCTCATGCAGATATTCACTCTCCATTTACTTCTCCTTCCGGAAACATTCATGGCATGCCCTTGGCTGCTGCTTTAGGTTTGGATAACCTTCAATATCAAATCAATCAACCAGATGAAGCGACATTATTGCAGTGGTACAAAATGAAAAACATTGGCATTGATGGCCCCAAAATATTTCCAGAAGACTTAATTTATTTTGGAGTGAGAGATTATGAAGAGGCAGAAGAAAAAGTAATTCATGATCAAGGTATCAAATACTTTAAAGTAGAAGAACTTAGATTTAAAGGATTAAAGCACTGTGTGCAAGAAGCCATTCAATTGCTTTCAAAATGCGATATACTTTATATTAGTTTTGATGTGGATTCTATGGACTGCGATAGAATTTCTTATGGAACAGGTACACCAGTTCCTGCAGGGTTTAATCCAGAAGAGATTATAGAAATCATACAATTGTTTCAAGCAACAGGAAAAGTAAAATGTATTGAATTTACAGAAATCAATCCTTTGCTAGATAACAAAGGAAATAAAATGGCAGAAACTGCCTTTGAGGTTTTAGATAAAATATCTACGACTATTTAATCGAATTTACTTTCAAATATATTTTATTAGAATTCATACAATTTTAAAAGGGATTAAAAATAAATAGGCCCCGCAATTGCGGGGCCTATTCGTATAGTTCAATTAACTAATTGTACTAGTCAACATCCCAGAAAATACGAGTAGATAATGGATCGATCGTACCTTGAGCGTTTACATTCGCACCGTTAGAACCTAATTCAGTTCCAGGGTAGAATAAACGAACTGGTCTTTTCGCATCAGTCACGTAGTTCTTAGATTGTGGAGTTACAGGGAAACCGTTCTTACGGTATTCAGACCATGCTTCTAAACCGTTGAAGTTTGCTAAAGCCAACCATTTTTGGTAAGCGATTGCTTTTAACTTATCTGTAGAAGCAGTGAAATCTACTAAATCAACTCCGCTAGATAATAATCTTGCAGCATCAGATGCAGTTGCACCTAAAGCTCTGTATGATTCTTTAACACCAGCTTCGAAGTATGATTGAGCAGTACCTGTTAAGTTTACGCTTGCGTATCTTTGCTTTGCTTCAGCTAAGTTTAATTGAACTTCAGCAGCAGTCATGATGATGAAAGGCTTATTGTAAGCACCTTTAACTAATACTGATGGACCAGGAGCAGATGTAACAGCAGGTAAGAAACCAGCGCTAGATCCGAAAGGAATACCAACATAGTTAGAAGCGATTTCTGGCTTCAAGCTTACACCTGGGTTAGCAGGATCTTCGTTACCAGCAGCATACATTAAACGCTTCATACGAACTGTATCGCCTGTATTCTTTAAAGAGTTTACAGTGAATTCAGTAAAACGAGGCCAGTTATTGTTTGCTCTTCTAGCACCAGTTTCGCTATAACCATAAGTGTCATAGAAAGGATTGATTTGACCAGCAGAAGGAGTATAACCTGGGTTAACACCAGCATCAGCTGTAGTTAAGAAACCAGTACCTTCAGCAATTGTCTTATTCAATTCAGTTACAATGTATGCATCTCTTCCGCTAATTCTAGATTGACGCATTAAAATACGCAATTTCAAAGAGTTCGCGAATTTGATCCAGTTGGTAGAACTACCCTTGAATAAAACATCAGAAGCAGTAAATGCACTTGGGAAAGGATTTGCTTTCACATCTGCAATACCAGCATCTAATAAAGTAATTAAACCTTCATATACTGCTTTTTGATCATCAAATTTTGGAGCTAATGCACCAACACCTTTTAATGCTTCAGAAAAAGGTATATTACCATACAAGTCAACTAATTTTTGGTAGTTGAAAGCTTGCATAATTTTTGCAGGACCTTTTGCAAAGTCTTGACCTGCATCTTTTGCATTATCAATTACATATTGGTAGTCATATAAGTTGTCATATGTACCATCCCAATAGTTAAAATCACCGTTAGTGAAGTTGTATGCAAACAAAGTAGTACTGATGATATAACCATTAGACTGAGTCCAATGACCAGACCAGAACATACCTGTTTCATTTACACCTACCAATGAAGAGGCAGATGTATTGATAGCGTTCGCTAAAACGTACGCTGGAGTCGCTGTTGGAAGTGCGTTAGGGTTGGTATTGACATCTAAGAAGTCTTTTTTACAACCTGTTCCCACAAGTACCAAAAACGCTGCGATATATATTTTGTAAAGTTTCATATCTGTATATTTTTAGTTGTGGTGATTAAAATACAAAGTTTACGTTGAAACCGTACTGACGCACTGGAGGTGTTTGAGCGGTATTAGAAATACCTAAACCATTACCTGAAGTGTAACTGAATTCTGGGTCAGTGTACATGTTTGCCTTGTCTACAATTGTAAATAAGTTTCTTCCGTATAAAGCTACATTAGCTGCACTAAAGATCTTAGATTTTTTCACCAAACTTGCTGGTAAAGAGTAAGACAAGTTAACGTCTCTTAATTTAATAAACCATCCTGGTGTAACGAAGTTTTCAGCAATCAAACGGTAGTTGTTTACCCAAAGTGCATACTCTGGTTCACGAACTTTGATTGATGTATTAGCAACTTCTTTACCTGCCGCATCTAAATAGTATGAATTAGCAAATACTTGGTCTAGTCTGTTCTCAGTCCACTTACCAGAACCTGTAAATGTCATTTGACGACCTAAGTCAGCATACATAACATTTCCACCACGGTATTCAAAGTTGAAAGAGAATCTGAAATCTTTGTAAGAAACAGAAGATCCTAAACCAACCATATCACGAGGTAAAGTACCACCACGATTAGATAAAGCAGTGTTTTGAACTGGATAACCAGTTGTAGCATTTACTCTTCTTAAAGTATGATCAGCATTCCAGAAATATCCGTTTGTTTTTAACATAGGAAAACGCTCACCTAAGATTACATTAGATGTTGCATAAGAGTATCCTCCGTATGCAAATGCAGTAATACCAGGATATAAGCTTACCACTTGGTTATCGTTGTAAGAATATCTCACATTCGCATCCCACTTCACAGCTGTATTTCTTAAGATTTGAACTTTTAAATCACCTTCATAACCAAAGTTCTTCACTTCACCCACGTTGATTAACAAGTTAGAGAAACCTGTTGAGTTAGGTACTTTAACTGATAATACTTGACCTACTGAAGATTGGTTATACCAAGATAAATCTAGGTTAACTCTGTTCTTAAACATGCTTAATTCAGCACCTACTTCCATAGCTGTTACAAACTCTGGCTTTAAGTTAGCATCAGGCAAAGTATTACCTACTGTTAAACCTACATTTGAACCATAAGGGAAGTTAGCACCATTCGCAAAAGCTAAATCCAAACCATATAATGGAATGTTATCGTTACCGTTCTTGTTATAAGAAGTACGCAATTTAGCATAGTTTAAAGTATTGCTCTTGATACTTGGTATCGCATCTGTCAAAATGAAAGACAATGCAGCACCATAGTAGAAATAAGAGTATTGATTAGTAGCTCTTGTTGGCTTAAAGAAACGAGAAGTTTGATCGTAACGACCAGTAACGTTCAAGTTAATCCATTCTAAATCTTTAATGTTTGTATTCAAATCGGCATAGTAACCAAGCTTACGCTCTGTAGTGTTCGCTTCAGAACCAGCCAAGTTACCTTGTCTATTATCGATATTGTAAACATCAGGTACAACGATTGAACTAGAAGAAACAGAGATAACCTTAGTATATCTTTGGTATAAGCTATAACCTAAAGTTAATTTGTTTTGTACCACACCTAAATCTTTAGCTAATCTAGCTTGGAATTCATTGTTCAATACATTCTCTGTAGAAGAATAATCGTTCACACGACCTAACACATCAGAGATCGCGCGGTAGATACCTGGGTAATCATCTTCATGTGTATATGGTTCTGGAATGTATGCACTTTTCTTAGCCCAGTCAGAGTAAGTGAATTTCTCTGTAGTGTTTTTACCAGTACGAGAGTTATTCATAATACCCAATCTGTTATATAAGCTCATCCAATCAGCCACTTTATAAGTTACATCAAAGTTTCCTGTAAAGTTTGCATCCTTATATTTTGCACGGTTAATATCCTTATTGAAATAAGGGTTATTATAGTAGTCATTGTAATAACCATTTGGATTAGCGAACTTATTTGTTCTCCAATCTCTCATAGTTGTTAAATCTACCCAAGATGCAGTGTTGATGATATCGTTTTGGAAATCAGCAGTTGTTCTGTCGTAAGAGATTTGAGTGTAAGCAGCGTTAAAAGTAGTAGATAATTTACCATACTCTTTTGTAGACTTCACGCGAACACCAGTTCTATCACTTACATCACCAGGAACAATACCGTTGATTTTTTGATTTTCTACTGATAAATAGTAGCTAGAAGTTTCATCACCACCTTGGAAGCTTGCTTGGTTATTGATAGAGATACCTCTGTCAAAACTCTTACGACGCACATTAGGCACATCAGCATAAGGGATAATTAATTTGCTACCATCTTGAAGAACTCTACCAGCAATACGCAAGCTTCCATCGTAAGCATCACCATATTGTTGGTTTTCATAAGGTCTCCAGTTTTCTTTAGCACGGAATACAGGATCTGCATTGTATCCAGCTTCGCCGAAGCTATATGGATAGTATTGAGAACCAGAACCATACTTGTTTTGGAAAGAAGGTAAGAAGCTAATGTCTTCAAAGTTTGTTGCATTTGAAAATGCTACTTTTAATTTACCTTTTGAACCTTGCTTAGTAGTGATTACTAAAGCACCGTTAACACCCGCAGAACCATACAATGTTGCAGCTTGACCACCTTTTAAGATAGATACGCTTTCAACATCTTGTGGGTTAATAGTTGCTAAAGCAGTAGAGGTAGTTTGCATACCATCGATTACTACTAAAGCTTCGTTGTTACCAGTTAATGAACGGTAACCACGCAATACTACTTTTACAGCAGGATCAACGCTGTTATTTACAGTATACACCGCTAAACCAGAAACCTTACCCGCTAAGGCTTGAGTTAACTGAGGAGAACGACCTACTGAAATGTCTTCGTTAGATACTTTTGCATAAGAATATCCGATTTCTTTTGCTTTCTTACGGATACCTTGAGCGGTAACTACTACATCATTTAATGCGTCTACTTGACGATTCAAAACAATGCTTAAAGTTGCAGATGCAGCTTTCACTTCTGTAGAAGCGAAACCTGTTGCACTTACTTGCAAACTTGCAGTTGCAGCAGCATTAATTTTGAAGTTACCATTGGCATCAGCCACAACCGCTGATGATTGACCCTTTACTTTCACTGTTGCATAAGCTACGCCAACGCCCTTTTCGTCTTTAACCGAACCGGTTACAGAACGAACCTGAGCACTTGCAGTTGCAAATACTAAAACAGCCAAGAAGAGTGTTGATACAATTTTCTTCATTTGCTTTTTGTTTTACTTAAGAGACTAAATTAAGCAAAATTTAGAACAAATGTTAAGAGATAGTTAAGAAAATTGTTTAATTAGATAACGATTGTTAGTTAATAAATGTTCAACAAATTGAATTTGAACTACTTAAGTACGCCCATACCTCCATCCACCGAAAGAATTTGGCCTGTGATCCAGCTTGTTTTGGGGCTTAAAAGGAAGGCTGCCATAGCGGATATATCCTCTGGTTGACCCACCCTTTTTAAGGGGTGTCTTTCAGCATTCGCTTCTACTTTTTGATCTGAATTTAATAAACTTGCTGCTAAGGGTGTATTGGTTAAAGATGGCGCAATAGCATTCACCCTAATTTTTGGGGCTAATTCCGCTGCCAATGATTTAGTTAATCCTTCAATTGCACCTTTTGAAGCAGACACTAAAGAGTGAAAATTTAAACCCAATTGAACTGCTACTGTTGAGAATAAAACAATGGATGCTTGTTCTGCATTTTTTAAAGCAGGCAATGCTGCTTGAATCACTTTGATTGCGCCTACAACTTGTAAATTATAATCAGCAATAAAATCTGCAGGTTGAATTCTTGCAAAAGGTCTTAAAGCAATCGCACCTGGACAAAACGCAATGCCATCAAGCCTTTCAGGCAAAAATGACAAATCAATTTTTTCGTCCAACACATTTAATGCATGATAACTTAGATTAGAAAAAGATGCATCTACAGGATGCGTATTGTATGTTGCAAAAACCTGATGTCCTTCTTGTACTAATTGATCTACTAATGATTTACCGATTCCAGAGGACCCGCCTACTATTAAATAATTTGCCATGATAATTGTTTCATTTATAACAATGAACCAATAAAATTGTTTGAAAATGAATACACTAAACTCTTAAAAGTCCTGCTTTTGATAAAGTATTAATCGGTTTATTATCCCAGAATAATTCAAACCCATCAAGACCTGCTGCTTGATAAGAAGATTTAATTTCAGAAAGCAAAAGACCATTTGAATTTTCTACACTCAATTGGGGTAATATTTTTAAAAACCAATCTGCTTGCTTTGGATCGATGGATATAGAAAAAGAATTAGAGCTGGTTTGAAATTGCAATTGCATCTCTTCCCATTTATTACCCTTTTTGGATTTTTGTATTAACTGATAAGTAGGCATGGTGCCAATCCATATGGTTTTATAATGAGTAGAAGAAATTAATTCAGGTTCTAGAATTGCTTTTTGGATATAGTCTTTGGGGATAGTGGTGTTGGGTGTTTTAAAATCAAACCATTTATGTAATGGAAAATCCAAACAAGTTCCATGCATGTAATTGAATAATGCCTTTTTTAAACCATATCCAAATAATTCATGATTGGCACCTGTTGGATCTTCATGTTGAATATCATTATTGGCAAATGTACCCAGTTCTTCTGTTTGCTTTTTTACTTTGTAAGCCGCAGGATCCAATCCAATTGGACTATGCGCTGTCATCGTAAATAAATGCCAGAAAGCAGATTGTAAAACACCTGTCTCAAACATTTGTCTGACCATCTCTAATGAATCAATGGTTTCTTGCACTGTTTGAGTTGGAAAGCCATACATTAAATAGGCATGTACCATAATTCCAGATTCCGAAAAGTTTTTACTCACTCTAGCAACCTGTGCCACAGTAATACCTTTTTGAATTAATTCCAACAATCTATCAGATGCTACTTCTAATCCACCACTTACTGCAATACAACCTGAAGCGCGTAATAATATACATAAGTCTTGGGTGAAACTTTTTTCAAATCTCACATTGGCCCACCAACTTACTACTAATTTTCTCTTGATAATTTCTATGGCCAAAGCCTTCATTAAACTTGGCGGCGCAGCTTCATCTACAAAATGAAATCCTCTTTCTCCATTTGCAGCAATCAACTCCTCCATCCTATCTACTAAGATTCCTGCAGTTAATGGCTCATAGTTTTTTATATAATCCAATGAGATGTCACAGAAAGTACATTTACCCCAGTAACAGCCATGCGCCATGGTCAATTTATTCCATCTTCCATCGCTCCATAAACTATGCATAGGATTAATCACTTCAATAGCAGAAATATACTCTTCTAATAATAAACCGCTATAATCTGGGGTACCCACTTGACCTTGCTTGTAATCCGCACAAGAACTATTATTGATGTATTCTACCTCGCCGTTGACCAAAGTAAAACATCGTTTTAAATTTTCTAATTTTTCTTTTCCATCTATATAATTAATCAACACTTCTAATGGAGCTTCACCATCATCCAAAGTGATAAAATCATAGAATTCAAAAACTCTTTTATCTTTTAAAGACCTTAGTTCAGTATTCGCAAAACCACCACCCATGGCTACTTTTATGGATGGATAATGTTTTTTAATCCATTGTCCACATCTTAAAGATGTATATAAATTTCCCGGAAACGGAACTGATGAGCAAACCAGTTTGGGTTGAACATCCTCCATTCTTTTTGATAGTATTTGAATCAAGATTTCATCGATATAAGTATAAGGTTGTTGTAAGGATTCATACAATTCATCAAATTGATTAGCAGACCTTCCTAATGCTTCGGCATATCTACTAAAACCAAAATGCTCATCTACTGTTTCTTGGATCAAGTCGCTTAAATCTTCCAAATACAATGTTGCAATATGCTTCGCCATATCCTGCTTACCCATACTACCAAATGCCCATTTTAAATCATCAATTTGATTAAACCTATTTGCTTCTGGTAAGAACTTACGGGTACAAATACTATGTGCTAATGTATTTTGTTTCCCTTGTAAAAATTGAACCACCTGATCAATGGTATATATGTATCTGTCTTTTAATGCAATTATTCTAGTTGCATTCTCGCTTAGTGTAAGCTCTTTTTTTTCAATCGTTTCAAAAAGGTGTTGAAGTCCTTCTTGATTAAATAAAGCTAATATGACTTCAATACCAAAATCAGCCTGAACAGTTTGTATATTTTTGGTATTGAAAAAACCTTTTAGATACGCAGTTGCCGGATACGGTGTATTTAATTGAGTAAATGGAGGCGTAATAAGTAATACCGGTGCTGACAAGAATAATTATTTGACACAAAAATAAGGAAAAGCCTACTGGTTCTTCTTTAAAGAATCGACAATCTTATTAATGGATTTCATCTCATATTTATCACTGAAATTAAACATGTCTTCCCCTTTTCTAGTATAAATGGCCAAAGTACCTGAAGATGCCGCCAGGGCAGTGCTCATGGAGGCTCCAGGTTGGAAATATTTTACCAATGCCACATCCTTTGGAAAGATATCAGACAAAAAATCTGCATCAATTTGTTGTTCATCTAAATATATTTTTACCCCAGCATCATCTGTAAATGTTTTAACCCTTCCCGATGTAATAATATAATTCCCATTCATCCCTCTTTCAATATAAACCCCCGCAAATTTTCCTCTTAAATATTCCAAAATGGGAAGATTGGTGGCAGCGGGAGGATTGTTTATAAAATCCAGCATTTTTACATTGACTGTATTCTTGAACATACCTCTAGAAGCATACCTGTCATTGACAATTGTTACAGGAGAGGGTAATCTCTTTTTCACGGTTACCTGCTGTAAAGTGGTAGTATCATTTTGGGCTATGCCAAAATGGGATAAACCAATGAAAATCAATAAAATAGAAAATATTCGTATGCTCATGCTATAAAATTAAGACTAATCGGCATTATACTATCGATTTTAGGTATTTATTCAACTATTTACTAAACACATTGTTATAGTTGAATAACTTTGCGGCAATTCATGGAAGCTATTTTATACCATACAAAAAAAGCCATCAGCATATTAATTTGTTTACAAATTCTATTGGTAAACCTGCCTTGCTTTTCCATGAAATCCAACAAATTAACAGCAAGCTCTTTTGTCAAAAAAGGATCTGATCAAAAAGAGACTACACAACATTTGGAAACAAAAGATTTGCCAGAACAAGAAGACGAAACAAAAGACGAAAACAATCATTTTGAAATTAAAATATTCAACGCAAACAATAAAGAATTCGCATTGTTGAATTTTCAAAAACTAGAATTTAAATTATACAATTCTAAAGACAAAATTCAGTTTCATCCTGAATTTTCAACCCCACCTCCCAAGTTTAATGCTGCTTAATTAAAGCATTCGTAGCTTTTTATAGCTACACTAGATTTTCAATTTTTTATTTCTAAACAAAATTCAGCACAATGAACAAAACTTCATTGGTATGGAGTATGTGGATGTCAATTTTATTGATCTCATGCTCTGACAAAACGGTAATCAACCAAGAGCAAACTTATTTAGTAGTAAACCCTGTTATCAAAGACACTACTTATGAAAGGGAATATGCTGCAACAATTAATTCTTTTCAGAATGTCGAAATTCGTTCAAAAGTAAAGGGATTTGTAGAAGACATTTACATTGACGAAGGACAAAAAGTAAATAAGGGGCAAATACTTTTTAAATTAAATAGTAAAGAATTTGAACAGCATGTTCACAAAGCAGAAGCAGCCATTCAAAGTGCATTAGCCGAATTAAGATCCACTGAAATAGAAGTTGAAAATACTAAAAAGCTATTTGATAAAAACATTGTCTCCAAATCAGAATTAGACCTGGTGACAACCAAAGTGAATATTAATAAAGCAAAGGTGAACGAAGCAAGAGTTGCCAAAGAGCAAGCATTGCTGCATGTAGAATACACCAAAATCAAAGCACCATTTGATGGCATCATCAATCGTATTCCTAATAAAAAAGGAAGTCTATTAGATGAAGGGGCCTTATTAACTTCTATTTCTAACAACGAATCAGTTTTCGCTTATTTTAATGTTTCAGAGATCGATTACTTGGATTATGTTCAGTCTAATAGCAAGAACAATATGGTTACTTTATCCTTAGCGAATAATTCTATCTACCCACATTCAGGCACTATTGAAACCACAGAAACAGAGTTTAATAAAGAAACCGGAAACATTGCATTTAGAGCGAAATTTCCCAATCCAGAAAAACTATTAAAAGAAGGCGGTACAGGTAAAATTTTAGTAAAGAAATTGTACAAGAATGTAATTATTATACCCCAGAAATCAACTTTTGAAGTACAAGGAAATATATATGTGTACTTAGTAGACAAGAATAGTAAAGTATATAGTAAAAAAATAAATCCAATCAATAGACTAAGCAATTATTTTGTATTGGACAGAGATTTAACAAAAGATGATAAAATAATATTTGAAGGAATTCAAACTGTTAAAACTGGCGACAAAGTAAACTTTAAGCTAATTAAAAACACTGAGTTATGACATTAAAATTTACAAATAGACCAGTACTATCTATTGTTATCTCTATATTTATTTTACTGCTTGGATTAATCGCATTAACACAATTGCCTATCACACAATTTCCAAACATTGCACCTACAGAAGTTACTGTTACTACAAAATACACTGGCGCCAATGCAGAAACCTGTGTGAAAGCAGTAGTAACTCCTTTAGAAAGAGCTATCAATGGTGTTCCAGGAATGGCCTATATGTCTTCGGTTTCTGGAAATGATGGTACCAGTGTAATCAATATTGTATTTAAATCAGGAACAGATCCAGAATTAGCTGCCGTTAATGTTCAGAACAGAGTGTCTTCTGCATTGGATGAATTACCGCAGGAAGCAGTTAAAGCGGGTGTAATTGTGGAGAAAGTTCAGAATAGTATGTTATTGTATTTAAACTTATTAAGTAATGATACAAGTATAGATGAAAAGTTTTTATACAATTTCACAGATATCAATATTTTACCTGAATTAAAAAGAATTGAAGGTGTAGGATTTGCAGATATTATGGGTATGCGTGAATACTCCATGCGTATTTGGTTAAACCCTGTTAAAATGCATGCATACAATATCTCAAGTCAGGATATTATTAATAGTTTAAAAGAACAAAATATTGAAGCTGCACCAGGTAAAGTAGGAGACGCATCAGGTAAAAGACCACAATCATTACAGTATGTATTAAAGTATATCGGGAAATTCAACACAGAAGAACAATATCAAAACATTATTATCAAGAGTACTTCAGATGGAGCTTTATTGAAATTAAAAGATGTTGCAGAAATTGAACTTGGTTCTCAAGAGTATGATGTTATCTCCAAAGAAAATGGAAGACCTTCTGCTGCGGTACTTTTAAAACAAAGACCTGGAACAAACGCTAATGAGGTAATTGCCAACATTAAAAAAAGAATGGATCAGCTAAAGAAAAACTTTAGCGCAGACATTGACTATACAGTAAGCTACGATGTGTCTAACTTTTTAAATGCCTCTATTAAAGTGGTTTTAAAAACTTTATTGGAAGCCTTTTTATTAGTGTCCTTAGTAGTATTTATCTTTTTACAAGATTGGAGATCTACCCTAATTCCTGCATTAACAGTTCCAGTTTCTTTAATTGGTACATTCTTGTTTATGCAGTTCTTTGGATTTTCATTAAACCTAATTACTTTGTTTGCGTTGGTGCTTGCCATAGGAATTGTAGTAGACAATGCCATTGTGGTTGTGGAAGCAGTGCATTATAAGATGGAGAAATTTCACATGACTCCATCTGTTGCAACGGACGAGGCAATGAAAGAGATTTCTGGGGCTATCATTGCCATTACCTTGGTCATGTCTGCTGTATTTATTCCAGTATCTTTTATTCCAGGACCTACCGGTATTTTTTACAGAGAGTTTTCATTAACCATGGCTGTTGCCATTGTACTTTCTGGTATTGTGGCATTAACCCTAACACCAGCTCTTTGCGTTTTATTATTAAAGCCTCATGATACTTCCTCTAGTTCCAACAATTGGTTAACTAAATTCTTAAAAAGATTTAACAATGGATATGACAAAGTAGAAAATAAGTTTCAATGGGTTATTGAACTCATCTCTAATAAACGAGTGGTAATATATGGATCGCTCATTGCATTCTGTTTGATCACTGGAGTATTGGGGAAAATATTACCGAATGGTTTTATTCCAAACGAAGATCAGGGAACCATTTATGCCAATATTACTTCTCCATCTGGTGCTACTTTGGAAAGAACAGAAAAAGTGGTAGACGCTATTCAAGAAGTAGCCAATAATTTAGATATGGTGAGTTCTGTATCTACCCTGGCTGGCTTTAATGTGCTAACTGACGGAACTGGAGCGAATTTTGGAATGAACTTAATTAGCTTAAAAAATTGGGATCAAAGAAAATATACCGACCAAGAAACTATTGAGATACTTAAAGATAAAACCAAGAATATCAAAGATGCAAAAATTGAATTCTTTACACCACCCCCTATTCCAGGCTATGGAAATGCTAGCGGATTTGAGTTAAGATTATTAGATAAAACAGGTAAGGGAGATTTAAAAGCATTTGAAAAAGTTACCAATGATTTTGTGGTGGAATTAAATAAACACGAAGCATTAAGAAATACCTATACTTCTTTTGATGCATCCTTCCCACAATACATGGTAAATATTGATTACACTAAAGCTGCTCAAAAAAATGTAATAGTAGATGATATTTTAAATAGTCTACAAACATTTTTAGGTAGTGAATATGCAACTAATTTTATTCGATTTGGTCAATTATATCGTGTAATGGTTCAAGCAGCTCCTGAATTTAGAGCTCACCCAGAAGATATTTTAAAGCTCAATGTTAAAAATAGAAATGGAGAAATGGTTTCTGTATCTAGTTTTTTAACCATTGAAAAAATATATGGACCAGAACAAGTAACCAGATACAATATGTATCCGTCTGCAATTATAAATGGAGAACCAGAAAAGAAGTTTAGTAGTGGACAAGCTATTGATGCCATTAAAGCAACAGCCCTTGCAAAGCTCCCAAAAGGATATGATTATGACTGGGCAGGTTCTTCAAAAGACCAGGCAGAGCAAGGCAATGAATCTATTTACATATTTCTTGTTTGTTTATTATTCATTTATTTATTGCTTTCTGCACAATATGAAAGCTTCTTATTGCCTATGCCTGTGATATTGTCTCTTCCCGCAGGTACAGTAGGCGCATTTATGTTCTTGTATTTCTTTGGTTTAGAGAACAATATTTATGCGCAAATCGCCATCATTATGTTAATTGGCTTATTAGGTAAGAATGCCATATTGATTGTTGAATTTGCTACTTTAAAACAAAGCGAAGGTAAAACTCCTTTAGAGGCCGCTATTGAAGCCGCAAAAGTAAGATTAAGGCCAATTTTAATGACTTCTTTCGCATTCATTGCAGGTTTAATTCCATTATTATTTGCAAGTGGAGCAGGTGCTATAGGCAATAGAACTATTGGCGCAACTGCAACTGGGGGCATGCTATTAGGTACTGTACTTGGAATACTTGTGATTCCTGGTTTGTATGTAATTTTTGCAACCCTAGATGTAAAAAGATCAAAAAAGAAAAACCAGATCACTATCAAAGAAACTTTATAATCATGAAGAAATTAATATCATCTGTAGGTATTGTATTTGTTTTATCTGCATGTACAGGATATCAACAGGGGCAGAATAGCATAGCATACAAAGAATTGCCATCCAATTATGATAATCCATCTAACGAGTCCATCACTCGTATTAATAGAAATGAATATCTAAACGATTCTATTTTAACCAATTTAATCGATTCTGCATTTATTTATAACAATGACTTGCAGATGGCTTTTCAGAAAATTGAAATGGCTAAATCTAGTCTTCAATTTTACAAGGGTAAGTTAAATCCAGAAATCAATATCAGTCTAAGTGGTGGAGTAAGAAGATTTGGCTTGTATACCATGGATGGAGCGGGAAACAGCACCACCGATATTATTCCCAATAAAAGAGTTCCAGTGAATTTGCCTGATATTTTTACAGGATTTCAAGCGAATTGGGAAGTAGATTTTAGAGGCAAATTAAATAATCAGAAAAAAGCAGCTTATGCTAAATTGCTTTCTACTGAAGAAGGTATTAAATACATTAAAACAAATCTTGTTACTGAAATTGCAACAAGATATTATGAACTTATTGCTTTAGATAATGAACTAGAAATCATCAAAGAAACCATTACCAAACAAAAAGAGGCTTTAGAGTATGTTAAAGCTCAAAAAGATGCAGGGAAAACGAACGAATTAGCGGTACTACAATTTAGTGGTCAGCTACAAAACCTATTAATGCTTGAATTAGAAATTCAACAACAAATTCTTAGAAATGAAAATGGATTAAATCTTTTAGTGGGCAGATTTTCTCAAACCATTCATCGTAATAAAGAGAGTCTTTATCAAGCTAATACCGTCTTGCAAAAAGGATTACCTTCTGACTTATTGAATACAAGACCAGATATTAAGGCTGCAGAACTTAATTTAAGTGCAGCTAAACTGGATGTAAAAGCAGCCAAAGCGGCTTTCCTACCTAGCTTCAATATTATTTCTGGTATTGGATTCCAAGCTTTCAATAGTAGTTACCTATTTAAAACACCTGAATCTATGGCATTTAATTTATTGGGTGGCTTAGTGGCTCCACTAGTAAATAAATCTGCTATTAAAGCAAATTTTAATCTAGCTAATGCTAACGAAATTGAAGCACTATCCATGTATCAGCAAAAAATTATCAATGGCTATGTTGAAGTAGTGAATGAGTTTTCTGAATTAAATAATTTAACTGCCATTAACACTATTGCTAAAAAGAAAAATGAAGAAACCAATCTTGCTGTAGACAATGCCCTATCATTATATAAGTCTGCGAGGGTTCCATATATAGATGTAATTATAGCGCAACAAAATGCATTACAGTCCAATATTGAACTCATCAATGTAGCAAAGCGTAAAAAAATTACTGCATTAAATGTTTATAAGAGTATTGGCGGGGGCTGGGAGTAGATTAAAGCTTTTCAAAAGCATTAATCATATATAAAGCAGTTTCTGCAAACTCCTTGCCTTTATTCATTCTATCTATAGCAGCTCTTTCGTATGCTAGCTCTTCATTTTGTGTAGTTAATATACCAAAAATGATAGGCGTTGTTGAAATGGCAGATAGATGGCTTATTCCATTTGTTACATATTGGCATACATATTCGTAATGATCTGTATCACCTTGAATAATGGCACCTATTACTATGATCGATTTATACTTATTGGATTGGATTAATTTATTGGCATACACAACCGTTTCTACCGCACCCGGACATTCAAATGATTCGAAAGGATAATTTTGCTCCTGTAAATAATCTGCACAAGAAGCTTCTAGCAAATCAGTAATATGACTATTGAATGTTGCTTTAACAATTGCGATCATCTTAATTAAATTTTAAAGTATGTTTGGCCAATTCGATTTTGTCTGATAAGTATTTAACATTATGGTCATTAGACTTCGAAGCCACTTGAATTACTTCAAATTCAAATCCTGCTTTTTTTAAGGCATCTATTTTTTCAGGATTATTTGAAATAAATTGAAATTGATCAATATGCAAAGCCTTCAAAATCCAAATGGCATCTATATAATTTCGCTTATCCCTAGGTAAACCCAATGCCTCATTGGCTTCATAGGTATTCATGCCGTTTTCCTGTAAGGCGTATGCAGCAATCTTATTGCCAATACCTATACCCCTTCCTTCATGACCTTTTAAATAAATTAAATACCCATTCCCATTTTCCGCTATCATTGAAAGTGATTGATGTAACTGATCTTGGCAATCGCATCTTTTACTTCCAAAAACATCTCCCGTTAAACATTCACTATGAATTCTTACAATGGGTTTGTTTTGAGTAGTATTGGAAGAAACAACCACTTGTTCAACCCCTGTCAAATAATTTTCAAAGACTTGAATATCCAATTCTCCAAACTCAGTGGGTAATTTCGCCTTTGACACAAATAATAAATGATTCTCTTTGCTATTTCTATAATCCACTATTTGTTGAATAGTAATCATTGGAAGCTCGTGCTTTTTTGCAAATTCAAATAAGCCATCTCTTCTCATCATATTTCCATCTGCATCCATTACTTCGCAAATAATTGCTGCGGGCTCTTGTTCCGTTAATTTACATAAATCCACCGCTGCTTCTGTATGCCCCTGTCTTACCAAAACACCTTGCTTTTTTGCTACTACAGGGAATAAGTGACCAGGTTTAATAAAATCATTGGGTTTAGTATTCGGATCAGCCACCAAGGCAGCAGTAATAGCTCTTTCTTTTGCTGAAATACCAGTTGTTATACCAAATTGAGGCATGGCATCTATAGAGTCGTAAAATGCTGTATGAAAAGGATCTAAATGATTAGAACTAACAGGTTTTAAATCCAATCTTTTTGCAATACTTGGATCCATTGCAATACATACCAAGCCCCTTGCTTCTTTAGCACATAAATTTAATTTTTCTTGGGTTGCCTTGCTGGCAGCAAAAATTATATCCCCTTCATTTTCTCTAGACTCATCATCCACCACTAAAATGGGGTTCCCCAATTTAAAAGCTTCTAAAGCTTCTTCTATTTTATTAAACATCTTGCGCTCTTTTATTCAATAATTGTTCTGTATACTTTGCCAATATATCGAACTCAATATTCACTAAATCTCCTTCCTTTAACAAGGACATATTGGTCTTAGCAATTGTTACAGGGATAATACATAATTCAATGGTATGATCAACTACTTTATTAATGGTTAAGCTAATACCATTAATAGCAATAGAACCTTTATATACTACATACTTAACAAATTCTGATGGTACATCAATATTAAAAAACCATGCTTTTTCTCCAGCGATTATTTTTGAAACTGTGGCTTTTGCATCTACATGGCCCAAAACATAATGCCCCCCTAAATAACCCTTTGGTTGCATAGGTAATTCAATATTTATTTTTCTGCCAGGAGTATAAAATTGGATAATGGTTTTATCAATACTCTCTGTAGAAACATAAAAGCTAAGTAAATTTTTTTCAATTTTAATAACCGATAAACAGGCACCATCAATTGCAACACTATCTCCTATTTGCACTTTTTGAGCAATAGTGGGTGCATTAATCATTAATTCCCAACCATTGGTATCTGGGATAATTTGATCAATTAAAGCGTCTGAAACAATTCCTGTAAACATCTGATAAAATCTGGTTAATTTTGAGTTGCAAAGATACTCTTTATGGATGCAACAGTCTATTTACAAAAAGCTTTTTTATTGGCCCAAAAAGCCAATCCCAAGGATATTAGACCCAACCCATTTGTAGGCGCAATTATTGTTGATGAAAATGGAGCAATTAAGGGGCAAGGATACCACAAAAAGCTAGGCGAGGCCCATGCTGAAGTGTATGCCATACAAGAAGCCCTTGAGAACCAAACAGATTTGTCTAAAAGCACCCTTTATGTCACGCTAGAACCCTGTTCTCATTTTGGGAAAACGCCCCCTTGTTCAGATTTAATTGTACAGCATAAGATAAAAAAAGTAGTCATTGGCTCAATGGATCCTAACCCAAAAGTATCAGGTGCTAAAATTCTTTCTGAAGCAGGCATTGAAGTAGAGATCATTCCTTTAGCTGAAATAGAAAAACTAAACCAAGTTTTCATGATCAATCAGCAATTGCAAAGACCTCGTTATATTCTTAAAACTGCCACTACAGTCAATGGATCAATTGCTGATAGCAATGGAAATAGCAAATGGATCTCCAATGAAAAAAGCAGACAATATGTTCATAGGGTATTAAGAAGCAAAGTGGATGCTATTTTAACTTCTGCAAAAACCGTACTTCAAGATAACGCTAAACTAAATATTCGAATAGAAGATCAAGAAGAAAAGGAACAGCACTTAATTATTCTAGATAAGGATTTATCTATTTTAAAAAATAAAGAGCTGGCTTTATTTTACAAGCGCACCAATACAAAAATATATTTGGTTTCGCATTTAGATATACCAAAGAATTTAGATGAGTTTATTGAAATGATTCAGGTTCCATTATTAGACGGACATCTAGATCTTAAAACATTAAGCCAAAAACTACTTGAAAAAAATATCTGTGAAGTATTGATTGAGGCAGGAGGTACATTAAACGCCGCATTTATATCAAATAACCTAGTTGACGAATTGAATATTTTTATTTGTCCAAAAATAATAACAGATAGCGCATCAATTAATGCATTTGAGTCATCCATTACACAAGAAATGGAGAATGCTTATTCTTTAGAATTAATAGAAGTAATGCAATTTGACTCGGATCTGCTTTTAAGATATCAGGTCTTACACTAAGTCTTGATTGTAAAACACACCTACATTCTCTTTTTGAGTTATGGCGTCTTTAATTAAGTGTTGGCCAAGATATAATAGTATGTTGTTTTCAAAATCTACCAAATTAAAATCATTTAGATCAGTTGAATCCTTTTCTATGTCTTGTAGATTTTTCAATGCATCATGTAAACCTTGGGTGGACTTTATAACACCTGCATACTGACTTAATATGGATTGAATTCGCACTCTATCCAACATTTTTAATCTAGGTAATTCAAATTCTGATGGAAATGAAGATGAATGTTTTAAATTCTTGACCAATTGTTCTGAAGCAAATTTGGCAAATGCAATAGCTTCTAATAAAGAATTGGAAGCTAATCTATTGGCTCCATGTAAACCAGTGGAAGCTAATTCTCCTATTGCATATAAATTTTTGACTGTTGTTTCTCCAAACTCATTCACTTTCACTCCACCACAAACATAATGTTGAGTAGGTATAACTGGAATTAAATCAGCATGAATATCTATTCCTACTCTTTTTTTACATTCTGCTTGAATGGTTGGGAAATGCTGCGCAATTTGTTCTGCACTGAGACCTGTAGCATCCAAATAAACATAGGGCAGATTTTGTTGGACAATTTCTTTTAAAATGGATCTTGAAACAATATCTCTTGGAGCCAATTCAGCTCTTTGATCATATTGATGCATAAAAGCTTCTTTCTTTTCGTTTAGAAGTTTAGCTCCTGCACCTCTTAATGCCTCTGTAATCAAGAAAGAAATATTTCCTTTTTCATATAATCCAGTTGGATGAAATTGAACATATGAAAGATTTTCTAATTCAGCTCCTAATTGATGTGCAAAATAAATACCATCCCCAGTAGCAATTGATTGATTGGTGGTTTTTTCATACAACATTCCAATTCCACCGGTTGCCAAAACTAGTTTTGAAGTATGTATGTGAAAAAAATGATTGTTTGAGCTATTGAATAATGCCATGTCAAATCCATCTTGTTGATTATTATGCAAACCAATTAAACAAGTATGTTCAAAAATGGTAATTTGTTGATGATGAATAAGCTTTTGAAGTAGTGCACTTTGAATGGCAGCCCCAGTTTGGTCATGCTTATGAAAAATACGATGTGCACTATGTCCACCTTCTTTAGCTAAATCATAGTCTCCCAAATCATTTTTATCAAATTGTACTCCCCAGTCTATTAAATTTTGAATTAAACCAGGAGCAGAACGGATAACTTTTTCAACGATATAGGGATTGCTTTTATAAGCGCCAGCTATCATGGTATCCTGAATATGCTTTTCTACATGATCCTCTAAAGCATGAACAGCTGCAATTCCGCCTTGTGCCCAATTTGTATTGGTTTGACTGAATGAACCTTTTGCTATGACACAAATACGCAATTGATTTGATTGAAAAGCTTTGGTTTCAGAAAGATAGAACAAGGTACTTAGGCCGCCAATACCCGTCCCCACAATTACTATATCATAAGATTGATTCATTCTATGAAATAGATAACATATTATTCAAAGCCTTTAGAGCACCTGCTTGAGTTTGTTCATTCACATGCATTTCAGGTACTTCGTAATATAAAGTATTATACAACTTTTCAAGTGTATTCATTTTCATATATGGACATTCAGAACAAGCACAGGAATTGGATTCGATTGCAGGTGCAGGTATAATTTTTTTGTGAGGCACTGCCTGTTTCATTTTATATAAAATACCTGCTTCTGTTGCTACAATAAATTCCATTTTATCTGAAGCTTTAACATATTCCAATAAAGCTTTTGTTGAACCAACAAATTGAGCTTTCTCTAAAATACCAGGCAAACATTCTGGATGTGCAATGAGCTCTGCATTGGGATATTTTGTAATTAAAGCTTCTAATTTTGATTCAGAAATATTCACATGCACTATACATGCACCATCCCATAAGATTAATTCACGGCCTGTAACTTTTTGAACATACATTCCTAGATTCTTATCTGGCGCGAAAATAATTTGTTTGTCTTTGGGGATTGCATTCACTACTTCAACAGCATTAGAGGAAGTACATATATAATCACTCAATGCTTTAATATCTGCAGTACAATTAATATAACTCACTACTACAGCATCTGGATATTGATTTTTAAAAGCTAGAAAATCTGCAGTGGGAGCTGAATCTGCTAAGGAACATCCAGCATTTAAATCAGGAAGAAGTACTTTGGTATTAGGATTTAAAATCTTAGCAGTTTCTGCCATAAAATGTACACCACAGAAGACAATGATATCAGCATTCGCCTTTTTTGAAGCCTGCGCTAAAGCTAAACTATCCCCAACAAAATCAGCAATAGATTGAATATCCTCGCTTACATAATAGTGAGCAAGTATATATGCATTTTTTTCTGCTTTCATTTTTAAAATAGCTTCTTTCAGATCAATCCCTTCTGGAACCGATCTACTCAAATAACCCACTTTCGCAATCTCATTATCAAATAGCATATTATATAACTTTTAAAGAGATGTTTACCGCATTTACATGATGCGTTAAATCTCCAATTGAAATAAAGTCAACACTTGTTTTTGCATAGTCCATTAAATTAGAAGCATTGATACCCCCCGATGCTTCTAATAGTTTTGATGTACTATTTTGAAGCATTATCTGCTCAATCTGGCTTGGACTCATATTATCCAATAAAATTCTATTGATTTCTTTATATGAAGAGGCAATTTTGAATTCCTCCATATTTTTTACTTCTACAACAATTGGTATGGATAAATTGTTTTCTTGCACATATTGAATACAAGATTCTATGGCATTTTTTATACCTCCTGCAGCTTTGATATGATTATCCTTGATTAATATTTCATCGTATAAACCAAATCGATGATTCACGCCACCTCCTATTTTAACTGCCCATTTTTCACAAATTCTAAAGTTGGGAGTAGTTTTTCTGGTGTCTAATATTTGTATTCCGAAGGGCTTTACTAATTCAACAAAATAATTGGCTTTGGTTGCAATAGCACTCATTCTTTGCATGCAATTCAACAATAACCTTTCTGCCTTTAAAATGGAATGGATTGAACCCGTAATAGAACCAATTGCAGTTGGCACTTCTATAAATTGACCATCATTTATTTCAAATTGTACAACTAATTGATCATCAACTTCTTGACAAATTAAACGAGCTAATTCAACACCCGCAATGATGCATCGCTCTTTAACATAGAAAGTAGCTTTTCCTATTTGATTTGATGGAATGGTGGCTAAGCTTGTGTAATCACCCTTGCCTATATCTTCTTGTAGAGCATTTTTAATAAATGCTACTAGTGCATCGGTCATGTTTAAACAGTTGCACAAAGATAGGAAAACATATGTTAGTTCAAAACTTTATCTGCACAGCAGCTGCTTGCAAATGAATCTGGTTTTGCTTTAAATGAGAATCCCATACCCATAATATACCCCATGGCGTCTTTTAATGCTTCATTGCTCTTAAATTGAATATTTGTGTTGATATCAGCATGCACCTCCATTTCAATATCATATTCTATAAATAAATCACATAATTGATATGCAATATCAATACTTAATGCAACTTCTTGCAACATCCTTTCTTTGATATGCATTTTCTGTGTATTGGATTCATTGTGTATAAACATAAATCCTCCATTTTTTTCTCTTAAAAAAACAATAACTGTAGCATATTCTGTCACTGTATTTTTTACAATACTGTCCGTTCCAATATAAACTTTTAGTTTATTATTTTTTTGACGCTCTTCTTCTATACATTTTTTAACATGTTCTTTGATAGGAAGAGTAATTGTTTCACCATTAAATTTTCTCCAAATCATAATTGTATGTTTTAGTATTTTATGTGATTCAATTCATATTAGTTAGTTCAACTTAATACATATCTTAACAGTAAAAAATATTAGTTATTAACAATTCACAATTACAAATTCCTAAAAAAATAAATACCCATTTGTTTACTTATTAGTCATCAATAGATAATAATGAATTAACATCAGTTAACATTCTGATAATATTGTTATTCTAACTTTCACAAAAATTAAATACTATGCCAATTTTCAAAGACTTAACTGTAGGGAAAAAATACCTTATTAATGAATTTGATGGAGATCAAGTTCTATTGATCGAACCCATTATGGTTACTGAATATTGCATGTTAGTTGTATTACATGAAGATGTAGAAACCATCCAATGGAAAAAACTTAAGGATGAAATTTTTGAAATCATTGAAGAGTTGAGTGAAGAAAAAGATCAAGAATATGAGGATCTATTTGAATACGAAGAAGAAATAGATTTTGATGACGACTATTATGACGATAGCTTCTCAGAAATAGAAGACCAAAAATAATCAAAAAATGAAAAATATATTTTCAGCCATGCTCATTATGTGTATGGTTCACATTGATATTGCCGCTCAGGAAGTAAACCATTCTCATGCTTTAGGAACAAGTATGAAATTTCCTAATATATTAGGTTACCAAACTTTGAAATGTGACTTTCATCAACATACTGTTTTTTCTGATGGGGATGTATGGCCAAGTATTAGAGTTAGAGAGTCTTTAATGGATAATTTAGATGCCATTTCTTTAACTGAGCATATTGAATATCAACCTCATCTTGGAGATATTCCTCATAAAGACAGAAATAGATCTTATCAAATTGCGATGAGGGAAGCAAAAGATCATCAATTAATTATTGTAAAAGGTTCTGAAATTACAAGATCAATGCCTCCTGGTCATAGCAATGCTATATTTATTGAAGATGCCAATAAATTAATTCAAAACAATTTTATAGATGCTTATAAGGAAGCAAAAAAACAAAAAGCATTTATATTTTGGAATCACCCATATGAGACACCAAAAAATGATGATATTGCTTTTTTGAATGAAGTAAATAAGCAATTAATGGATAGTAATTTAATAGATGGTATTGAAATTGTAAATACACATACATACTCTACTGAAGCTTTAGAAATAGCATATAAAAGAAATTTAACCTTAATGGGCACAAGCGATGTTCATGGTTTAATTGATTGGGATTATAAAATGACCCAAAAAGGTCATAGACCAATTACTTTAGTTTTTTCAAAAGATAGAAGTCAAGAAGGCATTAAATCTGCATTATTGGATCATAGAACTGTTGTTCATTTTGACAATACTTTAATAGGAAGAGATAGCTTATTAATTCCTTTGATTGATGCTTCATTAGAAATTAAAAAAGCATATTATGAGCCAAAATCATTGGTTTTAAAAGTAGAAATAGAAAATAATTCTTCTTGTGATTTTATTTTACAAAATAATACTCCTTTCTCCTTAATTGAATCCTCTGATATCATTGAAATAAAGGGTAAATCATCTATAATACTACAATTTAGAACTAAGGAAAAATTAGACCTTTTTGATTGGTCATTTACTGCCTTAAATGCAGTGAATACTCCTAATAATCACCCAGTCATAAAAAAACAAATCAAGTTATAATCTACTAAAATCAAATAAAAAATGCTTACTCTCAGTAAGCATTTTTTATTTGATCAGTTATATCTATAGTCGTTTTTTCTAATTTAGATAATAAGGGTGGCAGAACAAAAGGAGCTCTTTGGAAATAAAAAAGAGTTATTAAGTTTCTTTTTCTATCCACCATATAAGCAGTATTAAAAGCACCGCCCCAGAAGAAACTACCTTCTGAGGCATGATTAATGACTTGTCCGGCTTTAGTAGTTAATCCTACTCCTAATCCAAAATTATTGAGTGACTTTACTCCTCCAAATACAAATGTTTTATCTCCAATTTGATTTGTCCAAAATTGATCTAGCAAGTGTTCACTAATAATATGTTTGCCTTTTATTGTCTTTCCTTTATTTAACAAACATATTAGAAATTGGCTATAATCATGCGTTGTTGAAACCAAACCGCCTATAGCAGAATAGAATTGATTATTTTTTTCTAAAGGATAATTAACAGGAAAAACAGCTGGATTTATTTCCATCAAACTATCCTTGGAAAACTTGGTATATACTTTTACTAATCTACTCTTTTTGGTTTCAGGCAGATAGAAATAAGTATCCTCCATATTTAAAGGATCAAAGATATTTTTCTTCAAGTATTTATCTAATGGGAGTCCTGAAACCACTTCAATTAATCTTCCAATTACATCTGTACAAAATCCATAACTAAATCTATCTCCTGGTTGATGAACTAATGGCATTTTTGCAATTTGATTGACTTCTTCTTCTAAATTTATATAGCCATTGCTTAAGGATTGACTTAATTTATATTGTTCAAAAAGGGATCTAAATTTAGGATACTCATCCACTGAAGATATACCAGCAGTATGTGTTAATAAATCCCTAATTTTAATTGACCTATTTTTTTCAACAAAGAGCATGGTATCTTTTTCTAATAGAGCCACTTTTTGATGTCTAAATACAGGTATGTATTTTTCAATTGGATCATCTAAGCTAATTTTATTTTTATCTACCAACTGCAAAAAAGCAATAGAGACAATTGCCTTGGTTTGGGATGCAATTCTAAATATAGAATTGGTGTCCATTAATTGATGGTCTGCAATACTCGAAAACCCATATGCTTTATGATGAATTACTTTGCCGTTTTGATAAATAAATGCAACACCTCCACTAATATTTTTCGAAGCAATTTCAGACTGAATGGTACTATCAATTTTATAAAATTGCTGAGAAAATGAAAAGAATGGCAACAGAATTAATAAAGTATAAATATGTTTTTTCATGGATTTTGAAATTAATCCACAAAGTTAAAGAAACGGTTGTTTGATTACAAGAGTTTTAAAATATAACTATCATTATTTATAATATAGATTTAAGATCATATATATTATCAAAAATATAATCTGGAGATGCCTTTTGTAGTTCATCTTTAGTATGAGCACCCGTTGTTACTCCAATGTTTAGTTTGCAATTTGCATTTCTTCCTTCCTCAATATCTATGGTTGAATCTCCAACTTTGACAACTGAAGCAGGATCTTTAATATTTAAAGTATTCATTGCAAAAATGATCATGTCAGGATGGGGTCTATTTTTACTTACATCTGAAGCAGTTACTAATAGATCATAATGAACCCCTTCAATCCAATTTAGTTTTTCTATTAATGATCTTGCAGTAGTACTATTATAACCGGTATTTAAAACAACTTTGATATTCATTGCTCTCAACTCTAAAAATAATCTCTCGGTATTTTTAGTCGGTACTACTACCAGATTTTGGTAAGCAATTTCTAATTCGTATAGAAAATCAGTAAAAATCTCTTGAATAGTTAATTCAGTTAAATGATTATTTGTATGTAATAAAGTATCTTTTATGGCTTGTAACTTTTCCTTTCCAGCACCCCAACGCAATACTTCTTTAAATGTTATTTTAGGACAAAATTTTTCAATCGCTTTATGAAGGGTCTTGTATACAACATTTCCTTCGTCAACAGTGGTACCTGCCATATCAAAAACAACCATTTCTATATTCATATCATTTATTTTATAGACTGATTAATAGACTCAATAAACTGCTCAATTGTTGGACTAACCAAATTAGGATCTTTAGCTAAATCATCCCATCTTCTCAAGTCCACAGCTTCTTTATAGAATTCATTTTTTTCAAAAGCTTCAATTTCTTCTTGGGTCATTACTCCTCCTTGAAATGCCAAACTTATTTTAGAAGGTTCAGACAAAGATTCTAAATAACCCACTTCAACAG
>CALCEA010000049.1 GCA_937900675.1 uncultured Chitinophagaceae bacterium | reverse complement strand
GTTATAGATATTTGGATGTTTCTGCAAGAACCTTAAGTTCAAAAGCACATCGCCCTGCCTATGCAAGTGATGGAGACTATTTCTCTAAGCCAAATACAGAGGAAGTAATTCAAGTAGTTAATGAGATGATGGCAGAGTAGATAAATGATATCCCTCCAATCTCTGTGTTTGTTCTACCGATCCTAATCTAAATTTTACAGCAACCTTAGTTTGTTTTTGAATGACTCTTTCAGTATTGCAAAAAATTCCAGTGGTTTTAGTGTAATAATTGCTAGGCACTTTTAAAGATACGCCCATTGTATACTTATTAAAAGTAGCTGGTAGCGTATCTTTTGGAGCATTAGTAAAGTTAAAAGCAAATAATATGGTTGCTAAGATTTTCATGCAACTATCCCATGTTATGGAATACCTTATTTACATCTTCATCTTCTTCTAAACGTTCAATTAATTTACTGATATCTTCTGCTTGTTCATCCGTTACTGGAACAGTTGTAGTTGGGATCCACTCTAATTCTGCACTGATTACTGTTAGCTTCATTTCTTCCAAAGCTTTTTGTAAACTACCAAAATCTGCAAAAGCACATCTTAAAACTAAGATAGGATTACCGTTATCATCATTGCTTTCACCTAATTCGTCTAAACCGTGATCGATTAATTCTAATTCTAAATCATCCATCACCAATCCTTCAGGGTTTAATTTAAATACACCCATTTTTTTGAATTGGAAACTAACGCTACCACTGTTTCCCATAGATCCGCCGCCTTTGTTAAAATGACTTTTCACATTCGCAACAGTTCTTACATGGTTATCTGTTGCTGTCTCCACTAATAAAGCAACACCATGTGGTGCATATCCTTCATATAAAATTTCTTCGTAGTTTGAAGTGTCTTTACCCATGGCTCTTTTAATAGCCGCTTCCACTCTATCCTTAGGCATACCAGCACTTCTTGCGTTCTGGTAACATCTTCTTAAAGCAGGATTTGAATCTGGGTCAGGTCCGGACGCTTTTACAGCAATAACAATTTCTTTACCAATACGCGTAAATTGTTTGGCCATACGGTCAAATCTCTTGAACATCGTGGCTTTTCTTACTTCAAATATCCTTCCCATAATTTGTACATTTAAGTCAGCAAAAATAAGGCAAAAAAAATAGCCAGACAATATCGTCTGGCTATTCCTATTAAATAAGGGAGTATACCCTTCTTAGTTCAATTTACTGTGCTTGCGGCTGTATACAAAGTATACTACCAAGCCTAAAGCCATCCAAGCAAATGCCACTTTCAATGTTTGTGCATCCAATGCAAAAATCATCGCAAGACATATGATAGCACCTAAGATTGGAACCAATGGAACCAATGGTGTTTTGAATGGTCTTTCCATTTCTGGAGACTTTACTCTTAAGATCCATACTCCAGCACTTACCAATACAAAGGCAAATAAAGTACCAAATGATGTTAAATCACCTGCTACACTACCTGGCACAAATGCTGCGAAAGCACCTACAAATACAAACAAGATCCAGTTAGATTTGTATGGAGTTCTATACTTAGGATGTAAATCTGAGAATACTTTAGGTAATAATCCGTCGTTCGCCATAGAGAAGAATACACGAGATTGACCCATTAACATCACTAAGATTACAGAAGAGAAACCAGCTAAGATAGCAACAGTCACTGCTGTAGCTAACCAACCGTATCCTGTCATATAATTAGAAATAGCATAAGCAACAGAAGCTTCGCGACCTTTTAAAGGATCCACGAAATCAGTCCAAGGAGCAACACCAGTTAATACATGGCCGAATAAGATGTATAATATAGTACATACCACTAAAGATCCTAAAATACCAATAGGCATATCTCTTTTAGGGTTCTTTGCTTCTTGCGCTGCAGTAGATACCGCGTCAAAACCAATGAAGGCAAAGAATACAATAGCAGCACCGCCTAATACACCACCCCAGCCGTGTTTGAATACGCCAGAGTAATCAGCGATTACTTTACCAGATGAATCTGTTACAGGTGGTTGATTTGCTGGAATTAAATATGGTGTATGATTCGCTGGATTGATAAATTTCCATCCGATAAAGATGAATAATAATACAATCGCCACTTTAATGAATACGATAATGGCGTTTACAATAGCAGACTCTTGTGTTCCTTTAATTAATAACAAAGTCAATAACAAAAGAATAATTAAGGCTGGAGCATTCATGATGCCATGATGTGCAACACCAGCAGCATCAGTAACGCTTTCAAATGGAGAGTGACTCCATTCATATGGAATGCCTCCTCCCAGCAGTTTATTTAAATACTCACTCCATGCAATAGATACTGTAGCAGCACCCAATGCATATTCCATAATTAAAGCCCATCCAATAATCCAAGCAACTGTCTCACCCATTGTTACATAAGAATAAGCATAAGCACTACCAGAAATAGGTATCATGGCAGCAAATTCTGCATAACATAAGCCTGCAAATGCACAACCTATAGCAGCTACGATAAATGAAATGGTAACTGCAGGTCCAGCAGCCTGTCCAGCAGCAGCAGCAGTTCTTACAAATAAGCCTGCACCAATAATAGCACCAACGCCTAATGCAATCAAATTGCCCGCGCCTAAAGTACGCTTAAGACCCTTGCCACCATCTTCTGCTTGAGCAAGCATGGCAGACAAATCCTTTTTTCTAAATAAACTCATAATGTTTGGTTTGATTTTAAATCAATTTATGTTGAAAAATAGCACTTTTTTCGCAAAACAGGCCGCCTTTTTTATGAAAATCTAGTCTTATATTGCATCACTAACAGGCCTATGAAAAAATCGAATAAACTCACCCTGTATATCGTTATTGCCATGGTAGCCGGCGCTATTTTGGGATACTTTATACACGAGACACAATCAGCTGCAAGCATTGATACTATTTCCAAGAATTTAAAGCTATTGACCACTATCTTTTTAAGATTGGTTCAAATGATTATAGCTCCATTGGTTTTTACAACCTTGGTGGTAGGTATCGCTAAATTGGGGGATATCAAAACAGTAGGAAGGGTTGGGGGAAAGGCCTTGTTATGGTTTATTACCGCCTCATTAATGAGTTTATTGATAGGGTTGGTATTGGTAAATCTATTTAAACCAGGTGAGGGAATTGCATTATCTAATGTAGACAAAACAGGTGCTGCTGAATTAATGGGTAAGACCCAATCATTTAGTTTAGTCAACTTTGTGGAACATGTGTTTCCAAAAAGTATGATTGATGCAATGGCGAATAATGAAATTTTACAAATTGTCATCTTCAGTATTTTCTTTGGTGTGGCAGCTGCTGCATTGGGAGATCATGCAAAGGGGTTGATCAAGGCTTTTGATACCATTGCACATATCATCTTGAAAATGGTGGGCTATGTAATGAATTTTGCACCACTTGGTGTATTTGGTGCTATTGCTGCGGTGATTGCAACTAAAGGATTAACTGTATTTATATTTTATGGAAAATACTTATTGTATTTCTTAATGGGAATTGGTGTGTTATGGATTGTATTATTGGGTGTTGGATTTATTATACTTGGTAAAAGAGTTCCTTCTTTATTAAAACATATTTCTAGCCCATTAGTGATTGCATTTAGTACTACAAGTAGTGAAGCAGTATTTCCTAAATTAACAGAAGAGTTAGAACGATTTGGTTGCAAGGATAAAATTGTATCATTCATCTTGCCATTAGGTTACTCTTTTAACTTAGATGGCAGTATGATGTATATGACTTTCGCAAGCTTAGCGATTGCGCAAGCATACGGAATTCACTTGGATATGGGTACACAATTAACCATGTTATTGGTATTGATGTTAACTAGCAAGGGAATCGCGGGTGTACCAAGAGCATCATTGGTAGTGGTAACAGCTACTTGCGCTATGTTTAATATACCTCCAGAAGGCATTGCTTTAATTTTACCAATTGATCATTTTTGCGATATGTTCAGAACTGCTACCAATGTATTGGGAAATAGTTTAGCTACAACTGTAGTAAGTAAATGGGAAGGATCATTAGAATCACCGCAACAGTCATAAATTATTTTCATGCTTACATTATTAGAAGTATTTCATTGGAGCCAATTACTACAACCACAATTTTATATTGAACATGGTGGATTATGGTTAATCTTATTTGTAGTGTTTGCAGAGACTGGATTGTTTGCAGGATTTTTCTTACCTGGAGATAGTTTATTATTTGTAGCAGGTATCTACGCAGGTCCATTAGCTGCAGAAATAGTTCCATCTAATAATGAGTGGATTAATTTATTGGTGATTACGGCTTTCATTTCTGTTGCAGGTGTTTTAGGAAACTATGTGGGATATACTTTTGGAAAGAAAGTGGGACCCACTATGTTTGATTGGAAAGAGAACTTATTTTTCAAAAAGAAATATTTAGTACAAGCACAAGAGTTTTATGAGAAGCATGGTGGTCGTGCAATTATCATAGCGCGTTTTATTCCTATTGTAAGAACTTTCGCACCTATTATTGCAGGTATTGTGAATATGGATAGACAAAAATTTATGTACAATAATATAGTAGGAAGTATTGTGTGGGTTACGAGTATGGTGTTTGGTGGACATTTTCTACAAACATGGATATTGGAGCATTTTCAATTTGATTTAAAAAAGCATTTGGAAGTAATTGTATTAGGCATTGTTTTTATTACAACAGCTCCAGTTATATTTAAAGTGATTACCCACCGTTCTAAAAAAGCGTAAGATGAATCAACACAGACAAATAGGCCTTTGGTCTCTACCAGTTTTAGTAGCCGCTCTGGGCTATTTTGTAGATGTATATGATTTATTGTTATTTACTATTGTAAGACAACCCAGTGTATTGGCAGTTGGATCTAGCTTAGAAACTATTATTGTAGATAGTGCTCATATTATTAACTGGCAAATGTCAGGTTTATTAATAGGGGGTATTTTATGGGGAATCATTGGAGACAAGAAGGGTAGATTGAAAGTATTGTTTGGATCAATTTTATTGTATTCGGTTGCTAATATTCTTACATCTTTTGTGCAAAATGTAGATCAGTACGCTTACTGTAGATTTATTGGAGGCATTGGATTAGCTGGAGAATTAGGTGCAGGTATTACATTGGTATCAGAGATGTTGCCAAAAAACAAAAGAGGCATTGGAACATCAATGGTAGCTGGTATTGGATTGTTTGGTGCGGTGTTTGCATATTTTACTTTTCAATACACTAAGGACTGGAGATTATGTTATCAAATAGGGGGAGGCTTGGGCGTATTTTTATTGATACTAAGAGTTAAAGTAGCAGAATCATTTATGTTTGAATCTGCAAAACTAGAGAACATTCAAAAAGGCAATTTTATGATGTTCTTGAATAATGGAAAACGATTTTCAAAATACATCAAAGCTATTTTAATTGGCTTGCCTACCTGGTTTGTAATTGGGGTATTGGTAAACTATAGTAATAAGTTTGCTACTGCTAATTATGGAGAAAATTTAATTGATTCTGGAAGGTCCATCATGTTTGCATATATAGGTATTGCAACGGGTGATTTAGTAATTGGTTATGTGAGTCAATATTTTAAAAGCCGTAAAAAAGCGTTACTGGTATTTTATATTTTGAATACCCTCGGAATGGTTTTATTCTTTAGTGCTTTGAATAATTCAGACGATAGAATGTATGCCATCTGTGGATTCTTAGGATTTAGTACTGGCTACTGGGCTATCTTTAATCAAATGGCAGCCGAACAATTTGGCACTAATTTGAGAGCAACTGCTGCAACTACTATTCCCAATATGGTGAGAGGTGCTTTGCCATTAATCAATTTCTTATTCTTAGATATCTTACAAAAGAGCTTGGGTTGGACCATTATACAAAGTGGTATATTAACTGGGGCTATTGTAATGGGTATTACCTTAATTGCATTTGTATTTACGGAAGAAACCTTTCATAAAGATTTAGATTATCTAGAGCATGATAATCCATTGCCTTAATATTTTACGGTTAAGAATTTATGATGCGCCTTTTAATCATTAGACTATCCTCCATTGGAGATATTGTTTTTACCACAGCGGCCATTCGTTGTGCTAAAGAACAAATTCCTGGAGTAGAAATACATTTCTTAACCAAGAAGTCTATGAAGGCTGTTACAGAAGCCAATCCTTATATCGATCACTTTCATTATCACGATAAAAAATTATCCGATACCATTGCTTCTTTAAAAGCAGCCAATCTGGATATGGTCATCGACCTGCATAGTAATTTTAGAACTTACCGAATTAAAAAAGCCTTAGGCGTTCCGGCACATACTTATCCAAAATTATCCTTACAAAAATTCATCCTCACCAATTTTGGAATGAATCTTTTACCCAATAAACATATTGTAGAGAGAAGTTTGGATCCTTTAAAAGTGTTAGGAGTGCAAAATGACGGAAAGGGTATGGATTATTTTGTGCCATCAAATATTAGTTTGAAGCCCCATGATATACCAACATCTCATCAGGCAGGATATATAGCCATTGTAATCGGAGCTTCTTATGCCACAAAGAAATTGCCAGTAGAACATTTGAAACAATTATGTGCTTTAATTCCAGTTCCCATTATTTTGGTGGGTGGAAAAGAAGATGCCAAAGAAGGAGTAGCGGTGTCTAGCATGGATACAGCTAAAATTTACAATGCCTGTGGCAAGTTTAACTTGCATGAATCAGCATTATTGGTAAAGGGAGCAAGAATGGTTATATCTAATGACACAGGCTTTTTATATGTTGCTTGTGCATTTCATAAAAAGACCATTGCTATTTGGGGTGGCACTAGTCCATCTTTACAAGTGGAACCTTATTATGCAACTGTTGATCTACAAAACGGACAAGAAATGTATTATAATGCCATTGTTCCCAATTTACCTTGTCAGCCCTGTTCTAATTATGGCACAAAAAAATGCCCACAAGGACATTTTGCATGTATGAAAAAACAAGACCTTCATTTAATTGCAGAAAAAGCAATGCAATATTACCAATAAAAAAAGAGCCTCCGTTGGGAGGCTCTTTTAGGTTTAATGAGTTCAATTGTGAAACTCATTGAGGAATATTATAATGTTTTTAAAACATCGTTCATGCTTCTTACAGCATCTGCGCTCTTGTTGAAAGCAGCTTGCTCGTCAGCAGATAAATCCATTTCTACGATTTTCTCCCAACCATTCTTGCCAATTACAACAGGAACACCCAGACAGATATCTTTTTGACCGTATTCGCCGTTCAAGCTTACGCAACAAGTAAATAATTTCTTCTCGTCACGAACAATGCTTTCTACTAATGCAGCTCCAGCAGCACCTGGTGCATACCAAGCTGAAGTGCCTAATAATTTAGTTAATGTAGCACCGCCCACCATGGTATCAGCGATGATCTTTTCTTGTTGTTCAGCGTTCAAGAACTTAGTTACTGGAATGCTATTCCAAGTAGCGTGCTTGATCAAAGGAATCATAGTAGTATCACCATGACCACCCACTACCAATGCATTTAAATCTGCAGGGCTACAGTTTAAGGTAGTGCTTAATTGATATTTAAAACGAGCGCTATCTAATGTACCACCCATTCCAATAATTCTATTCTTTGGTAAGCCGGTAGATTGCAATGCTAAGTAAGTCATTGTATCCATTGGGTTACTAATTACAATAATGATGGCATTTGGAGAATGCTTTAAGATATTTTCACAAACACCTTTTACTATACCAGCATTTGTACCTATTAATTCTTCTCTTGTCATCCCTGGTTTACGAGGTAAACCTGAAGTAATTACTACTACATCTGAATTAGCAGTTTTAGTGTAATCATTTGTGCTACCAGAAATTCTAGTATCAAAACCTAATAATGCAGCAGTCTGCATCATGTCTTGTGCTTTACCTTCTGCAAAGCCTTCTTTAATGTCTAATAAAACTAATTCACTAGCTAATTCTTTACGAGCGATATTGTCTGCACATGTTGCGCCAACTGCACCTGCTCCAACAACGGTAATTTTCATAGGATGTATATTTTTTATAAGAAGATGATTTTCCGGGGCAAAGTTAGTTATTTACTATCTATATTTTTAAGTAATTCAAACACTTCTGCGCCTTTTTCGTATACTTTTTTCAACCTGTTATTCTCATAAATAGCCACAAAAGGGGTCATGCTTGGTCTAAAAAAGATAGGTAGGGTAAATTCAGGGTCTCTGCCAATGATGATATTGGGTTTGCCAATCATATTGTATTTCTCAGCAAATTTTCTGATAGAGGGCATGTCTTTGTAGCTATCCCAGATCATCAATACATTTTTGAACTTGTCTGCATATTTATTAATCTCTGCTGCCTCGTGTTCGCAATGCGGGCAATCTGGACTAAATATGATGATCATTTGGTACTTGTATTTTGGAATGTTATTGTGGGTTACTTCTTTACCGCCCACAGATACAATTTTGAATGCAGGTAAATTCTTGTCTTTTTGAAAAGGTGCATTCGGGTCTGTTTGTGCTGCTAAGCCCAATACCAATACGCTACATAAAATGCTTAATAAGTATTTCATAGATTTATTTTTTTTCGCCTTCCATCATACGCATGGCTTTGGCGTCTTGTAAAAATTCAGATGCGAATATAAATTTGTTCAATAATTCGTTCTTACTGTAAATAATGTCTTGGTTAGAACCTTCCCATTCTTTTTTACCCTGATGCAAATACAAAATATAATTGCCAATTTCCATCACACTATTCATGTCGTGTGTAACCACGATGGTAGTAATATTATATTCTTTGGTAAGCTCTTCAATTAATTTATCAATCACCATCGATGTTTGAGGGTCCAAGCCGGAATTAGGCTCATCACAGAAAAGGTATTTAGGCTCCATCACCACCGCTCTTGCCAAGGCAACTCTTTTTTTCATTCCACCACTTAGTTCGGCAGGATATTTACCATTCACTCCTTCTAGATTTACTCTAGATAAAATTTGGTTTACCTTATTCAATTTCTCACTCATACTAAGTTGAGAAAACATATCTAAAGGGAACCTTACATTTTCTTCCACGGTTAATGAATCAAACAAAGCATTGCCCTGAAAAAGCATACCAATATTATTTCTTAATTCCTTTCTATCTTCCTTGGTCATGCTATTTAAAGTCTTGCCATCAAAAATCACTTCACCTTGATCGGCTTGTATTAAATCCACAATACACTTAGTCAACACGGTCTTGCCACTACCACTAGCGCCAATAATCAAATTACACATACCAGGTTTGAATTGCGCACTAATATCATCTAAGATTACTTTAGTGTCAAATTGTTTACTGATATGTTTAATCTCGATCATCTTATTTAGTTAAAGGTACTTGTAAGTGTAATAAGTCCTCAAAGCAATCTCTTCTGCTAATTAACTTAGCTTCTCCATGCTCTATCAATACCTGCGCTGGTTTATATCTAGCATTATAATTGCTTGCCATTTCATAACCATAAGCACCTGCATTATAAAATACTAAAAAGTCTCCTTCTTCAATAGTAGGGATAGGGCGGTCCCAAGCAAAAGTGTCGGTCTCGCAAATATTTCCCACCACTGCATATTCTTGTAAAGGTTTTTCAGGATGACTTAAATTATCAATATGATGATAGGAATCATAAAACATAGGTCTAATTAAATGATTTAAACCTGTATCAATTCCTGCAAATTGAATGGCACCTGATTGCTTTAATACATTTACTTTGGCAATAAAAAATCCTGCTTCACTCACAATATATTTACCTGGCTCAAACCAAGCAATGAAAGCTCTTCCAAATTGTTCTGATAATTTAGCGACTACTTTATTTACTTCTGCACCCAATAAAGCCATATCTGTTCCTTTCTCATCGGGTTGATAAGGTACTTTAAATCCACCTCCAAAATCTAAAACAGTTACTGTTGGAAAATGAGGAAGCATTTGTTCAAATACTTCAGCAGATTGCAAGAACACTTTCACATCCTTGATCTCACTTCCAGTATGAATATGAAGGGTAGAGATATGAATATTGTATTTTGCTTGAATCGCTTTTAAAGTTTCTAATTCAGTAACTGGAATACCAAATTTGCTTTTATCATGACCAGTAGAAATTTTTAAATTACCACCTGCCATAATATTCGGTCTGATACGAACGCCCACTGGGTAGGTATTTCCATACTTCGCACCAAACTTTTCTAAATTAGATAAGCTATCAATGTTTACATAAATACCTAAGCTTGCTGCTTCTGCAATTTCTTCGAAGCTTACGCTATTACTGGTGTATAAAACCTGATCAGGTCTAAATCCTACATGCAATGCTAATTTGGCTTCGTTAATTGAACTACAATCAATATTGCCACCTGCTCTTTTAACCACATCTAAAATATGAATATTGGTTAAAGCCTTACATGCATAAAATATGCGTGTAGTCTTAGCATCGAAATGATTAAATAAGTTTTGATATTGCTGCGCAATTTTTTCGGCATGATACACATACAAGGGTGTACCATAGTTTGTTGCAGCTTGTTTTAATTGATCGTAGGATAAACTTGCATTCATACCACGAAGATACAATTTATGCCTCTTCTTCAGGTAAATTTGGCGTCTCTTCTTCTTCGCGTGCTTCTTCTGCAGCTTCTGAGATTTGCTCAAAAACGCTATTGTCTGTAAAGTCTTCAGGTTTGATCACTGTAGCTTCTACAATTTGATCTGCCAATACTTCTTTGATCTTTGGTAAATCTTCTGTTGAGTTGATACCAAAATAATCCATGAAGTTTTTAGAAGTAGCGTATACCAATGGCTTACCAGGTAGGTTTTCGTTACGACCACTGATCACAATTAATTCCTTCTCCAATAATTTTTGGATAGAATAATCACTGTTTACACCTCTGATAGCTTCTACTTCACCCTTAGTAATAGGTTGTTTATAGGCAATAATTGCTAAAGATTCTAAAGCAGCATTAGAAAGGCGCTTCAAGAATTTGTCACCATTTAATTGAGCAATGGTTGAGTGGAAAGAAGGCTTAGTTAAAAACTGCCAGCCGCCGCCACTTTGTTTTAATTCAAATGGATAAAATTCAGTGGCATATTTCTCTTGAATACCATTTAAGGCAGATTCTACCTGATCTAAAGTAATGCGTTCTTCTAAAAATCCAAAAGCATTATTAATTAATTCAGTGATATCATTAGCGTTTAAGGCTTTATCACTAGCGAAGATCAAGGCTTCAATATGAGGAATAATTTGACTGATTTCCATATGGGTATTGCTTATCCGTTTAATGCAGCTGCACCACTTACGATCTCGGTTAACTCAGTCGTAATAGCCGCTTGTCTTGCACGGTTGTAAGATATTTTCAATGATTTTAATAATTCGTTCGCGTTCTCACTTGCCTTATCCATCGCAGTCATTCTTGCGCCATGCTCACTTGCATTCGCATCTAAAACTGCTTTAAATAATTGTGTATTTAAGATCTTAGGCATTAATTCATTTACTAAAACAGTCTTCTCTGGTTCGAAGATAAAATCTACTTTTTTCTTGTTTGCAGCAGCACTGATTTTAGGAATAGGTAAGAATTGTTCTGCTTTGAAAGCCTGTGTAGCAGCGTTTTTGAACTCGCTGTAAATAATTTCAATAGCATCAAATTCTTTATTCGCAAAAGCATTCATAGCAGCCTTAGCAGCTACCTGAACATTTTCAAATTTCAAGTCTAAGAAGATATCTTTAAAATCAGCATTGGTATTGTAGCCAGATTTGCTCAAGCTCTCATATCCTTTTTTGCCAATGTTCCAGATAGTGATTTTTTGAGTAGGGTATTTTTCAGCAATGGTTGCTTTGGCTAATTTTACCACATTGGCATTATAACCTCCACACAAACCACGATCAGAAGTGATCACAATCAATAAAACATTGTTCACTGGACGAGTTTCAGCCAAAGCCAAATTCATATCACCTTCCAAGCTACCTACGATATTGCTCAACATGTCTTGTAACTTGTTGGCATAAGGTCTCATTTGGGTGATAGCATCCTGTGCACGACGTAATTTAGCAGCACTTACCATTTTCATGGCTTTAGTGATCTGCTGAGTACCCTGGGTACTTTTTATCCTATTTCTAACTTCTTTTAATTGTCCAGCCATAACTGTGTTTAATAAGCGAGCAAAGGTATAATTTTTTCGTCCATTTTCCACTTTTAAGGGGGTCCAAGTTAATTTTTATACAGATAGGGCCCGAAAATGGCCAAACTGCCCTCAAATGCTTACCTTTAAGGCCCTCAAAACAGGTCAAAAACAGAGCAGATTATGTTGCAAATTATTAGTAAGCTATTCGGTGGTTCAAAAAGCGAGAAAGACGTTAAGAAAATTCAGCACTTAGTGGGAGTGATTAATGGACATTTTGAGTCATATAAATCCCTAAGTAATGATGCCTTAAGAAATAAGACAAACGAGTTTAAAGAGCGTATCAAAAAACATTTAGAAGGTATTGATGCACAAATTGCTGCGGAGCAAGCCAAGGCAGATGCATTACCCTTAAGTGATTTGATGGGCCGTGATGCGATCTATCAAAACATAGATAAATTAGGAAAAGATAGAGACCAATCTTTGGAAACTATTTTATGGGAAATTTTACCAGAAGCTTTTGCAGTAGTAAAAGATGCTGCGAGAAGATTTACTGATAACGAAGAGCTGGTTGCTACAGCTACAGAATTGGATAAAACATTTTCTGTTAAAAAAGAATATGTAACTATTAAAGGAGATCAATCTGTTTTCCAAACTACTTGGAAAGCTGCAGGTACGCCGGTTACATGGAATATGGTGCACTATGATGTGCAGTTGATTGGTGGTATTGTATTACATCAGGGTAAGATTGCCGAGATGTCAACAGGTGAGGGTAAAACTTTAGTATCTACATTACCAGCCTACTTGAATGCATTAGCTGGACAAGGGGTGCATGTAGTAACAGTGAACGATTATTTAGCCAAAAGAGATAGTGAGTGGAACGGAACTTTATTTGAGTGGTTGGGTTTAACAGTAGATTGTATCGATAAGCATCAACCTAATTCTGAAGAAAGAAGAAATGCTTATCGTGCAGATATTACTTATGGTACTAATAACGAATTTGGTTTTGATTATTTGAGAGATAATATGGTGCATACCCCAGAAGAAATGGTGCAAAGAAAACATCATTTCGCGATGGTGGATGAGGTGGATAGTGTATTGATTGATGATGCGCGTACACCATTGATTATTTCTGGTCCTATTGGTCATAAAACAGGAGAGCAACAATTCTTTGATTTAAAACCAAGAATTGAAAAATTAGTAGAAGCTCAAAAGAAAGCAACCAGCCAATTTTTAATTGAAGCCAAAAAGAAAATCACAGAAGGCAACGACGATCCACAGGATGGTGGATTGGCATTGTATAGAGCTTTCAGAGGTTTGCCAAAGAATAGCGCTTTAATCAAGTATTTAAGTGAGCCAGGAATAAGAGTAAAATTACAAAAGGCAGAAAACTTTTTCTTAGCAGATCAGCAAAGAGAAATGCCATTGGTAGATGAAGAATTGTATTTCCATATTGACGAGAAAAACAATTCAGTAGAATTAACCGATAAGGGTTTGCATTTAATCACAGGTGCGGGAGAAGATCCTAACTTCTTCTTATTGCCAGATATCAGTGTTGCATTAAATGCGATTGATACAAGTGCAACATTAAGTGCAGAAGAAAAATTAGCACAGAAAGAAACCATCATAAACGATTATAGCATTAAAGCAGATCGTATACATACAGTGAATCAATTACTAAAAGCCTATACTTTATTTGATAAAGATGTGGAGTATGTAGTGATTGAAGGACAGGTAAAAATTGTAGATGAGCAAACGGGTCGTATCATGGAAGGTCGTCGTTACTCAGATGGATTGCACCAAGCGATTGAAGCAAAAGAAAATGTAAAGATTGAAGCGGCTACGCAAACATATGCAACCATTACTTTACAAAACTTCTTTAGAATGTACCACAAGCTTTGTGGTATGACAGGTACTGCAGAAACAGAAGCAGCAGAGTTTTGGAGCATTTATAAATTGGATGTGGTGTCTATCCCAACCAATATACCTGCAGTAAGAATTGATGAGCAGGATATGGTCTTCAAAACCAAGCGTGAAAAGTATGGCGCTGTGATTGAAGCAATTCAAACTTTAAGAGATCAAGGTCGTCCAGTATTGGTGGGTACAACTTCTGTGGAAGTGAGTGAATTATTAAGTAGAATGTTGCGTCAGCAAAATATTCCACATAATGTATTGAACGCGAAGCAACACGCAAGAGAAGCGCAGGTAGTTGCAGAAGCAGGTTTAACAGGTGCGGTAACTATTGCTACCAATATGGCAGGTAGAGGTACGGATATTAAATTAAGTCCAGAAGTGAAAGCTGCTGGTGGTTTAGCGATATTGGGTACAGAACGACACGAGTCTCGTCGTGTAGACAGACAGTTAAGAGGTAGAGCTGGTAGACAAGGAGATCCAGGTTCTTCTCAATTCTTCGTTTCATTAGAAGACGATTTGATGAGAATGTTTGGTAGTGAAAGAATTGCGAAAGTGATGGACTTTGCTGGATACAAAGAAGGTGAAGTGATTCAACATAGCATGATCACTAAATCTATTGAAAGAGCTCAAAAGAAAGTAGAAGAAAACAACTTTGGTGTAAGAAAGCGTTTGTTAGAATATGATGATGTAATGAACAAACAAAGAGCGGTGATTTACAAGAAAAGAAGTCATGCATTGTTTGGAGAGCGTTTGGCATTGGATATTGATAATGCTTTTTATCAAGTAATTGAAGGATTGGTGTTAGGACATAAATCAGCGAATGATTTTGAGAATTTCAAATTGGATTTAATTGTTCAAGCTGGAATAGACACAAAAATCACTGCAGAAGAGTTCCATAAGAATAATGACAATGCTTTAGTAGAAGCAGTTTACCAAGAAGCTATTGCTCATTACGAATACAAGAAAAAAGAAATCATGCAGGATAGTATTCCTGTATTTAAGAATATTCGTTTGACACAAGGCAATCATATCGAAAATGTGATTGTGCCAGTTAGCGATAATAAAACAGTATTCAGTGTTTTAGTGAATTTAGAAAAGAACTTAAGCACTTCAGGATTAACCTTAGCGATGCAAGCAGAAAAGTCTATCGCTTTAAGTTTAATTGATGATGCTTGGAAAGAACATTTAAGAGCGATGGACGATTTAAAACAATCTGTTCAAACAGCTACTTATGAACAAAAAGATCCATTAGTGATTTACAAAATGGAAGCTTTTGAAATGTTCAGAAAAATGGATTTATCTATCAATCACAATTTGGTGCAGTTCTTATGTCATGCACATATTCCTTTAGAGGGCAATAATGTGAAAGAAGGTAAGCAACAAAAAACAGACTTAAGTAAATTAAGTGCGAATAGAAATGATGAAGCACCAACAGGTCCAACTTATAATGATCCTTCAGAAGTAAAACAAGCACCGGTTCAAGTGGGTCCAAAAATTGGACGCAATGATCCATGTCCTTGTGGAAGCGGAAAGAAATACAAAGCTTGTCACGGAAAAGACGCAGTATAAAAAATAAACAATGGTAGCTGTAAATCAATATATCGATCACACAATTTTAAAACCTACTTGTTTAGTAGCGGATATTCAAAAATTATGTGATGAAGCAAAGCAATATCAATTCGCTGCAGTATGTGTACCTCCTAATTTTGTAAAATTAGCTAAGGAATTAGTGAATGGAACAAATGTGCAAGTAGCCACTGTGATTGGATTCCCTTTTGGGTATAGTGCAACGGAAGCGAAGATTGCTGAAATGATATTAGCTATGGTGGATGGTGCAGATGAATTAGATGTGGTAGCGAATATCTCGGCGATTAAAAACGGAGATTGGATGGCTATTGCAGATGAAATTAATCATATCATGCCTATTGTAAGATCAAAGGGAAAGAAAATAAAAGTGATTATTGAATCTGGGGTATTAACCGATGAAGAAATTATTAAGTGTTGCGATATTTATGGAGTTGCTGGTATTGATTATTTAAAAACATCTACTGGCTATGCAGAAAAAGGAGCAAGTGTAGAAGCAGTGCAATTATTTAGAAAGCATTTGCCAGAAGCAGTTCAAATTAAAGCCTCTGGTGGTATCAGAGATTATGCAACAGCCAAGCAAATGATCGACGCTGGTGCAACTAGAATAGGTTGTAGTGCAGGAGTAGCCATTGTAACCGGAGCTCAAATGGCCAATACTTCATCCAATTATTAATGGTATATATTAATTAGCGTGAATATGTTACTAGAAAAAATCAAATCCTTAGCAGCGCAATCTGCAGCTGAAAATATTCAGATCAGAAGACATTTGCATGCGCATCCAGAATTAAGCTATCAAGAATTTGAAACATGTAAATTCGTACAAGCGCAATTAAAAGCCATTGGTATTCCTTTTACAGTGATTGCAACAACAGGTGTCTTAGGAATTATTGAAGGAAAGAATCCCACTAAGAGAGTGATCGCACTTCGTGCAGACATGGACGCATTGCCGATACTAGAAGAAAACAATATCGATTATAAATCTACCAAAGATGGTGTGATGCATGCATGTGGACATGATGTACACACTACCATATTATTAGGTGCTGCTAAAATTTTATGGTCATTAAGAGAAGAGTTTGAAGGCACTATTAAATTATTGTTTCAACCTGGTGAAGAAAAAAATCCAGGTGGAGCAAGTTATATGATAAGAGATGGCGCATTGAAAAATCCTACACCACAAGGTATTGTTGGATTGCATGTACATCCAGGTTTGCCTTATGGAAAATTAAGTTTTAGAAAAGGAAGAGTAATGGCGAGTGCAGATGAATTATATGTAAGTATTAAAGGTCCAGGTGGACATGCTGCAACACCACATCAAACAGTGGATACTATTTTAGTAGCTGCTCAATTAATTACTAGTTTACAATCTATTATTTCAAGAAATAGAAATCCTCAAAATCCTTCCGTATTATCTATCTGTTCTATTCAAGGAGGACATACCACCAATGTGATTCCAAGCGAAGTAAAATTGATGGGCACATTTAGAGCCATGGATGAGCAGTGGCGTTTTGAAGCACATAAATTAATGGTGCAACAAGCACAGGGTATTGCGATTGCTACTGGAGCAGAAATAGATTTCAAAGTAGATGTAGGATATCCAACGGTTGACAACGAACCAAAAATTACAGAAGCTGCTTGGAGATTAGCAGATCAATATATGGGTGCCGAGAATGTGGAAGAAACCGAGAAAAGAATGGGTGCTGAAGATTTTGGCTACTATTCTCAGGTAATTCCAGGTTGCTTTTTTAGATTAGGTGTTCGTAATGAAGAGCAAGGCATCATTCATAATGTACATACCCCTCATTTTAATGTAGACGAACGAGCTATTGCCCATGGAGTAGGCATGATGGCCTGGTTAGGAGTGAGTTTGGAGGCATAAATACCCCAAAATCAACCAATTCTAGGAATTTTGTAACTTCGTATACAGTCAAAACTAACATTCGTTATAAATCTATTGCATGTCAGATAAAACCAATAAAGAAAATTTAAGAAGAGAACAGGCTTTGGAATACCATGCCAGTGGTCGTCCAGGTAAGATAGAAGTAATTCCTACAAAGGAAGCTAAGACCCAAAAAGATCTTTCATTGGCTTATAGTCCAGGTGTGGCTATTCCATGTACCGAGATCAAGAACAATCCAGCCGATGTATATAAATATACTGCCAAGGGAAACTTGGTGGGTGTAATTACTAATGGAACTGCGGTATTGGGTTTAGGAAATATTGGCGCCGAAGCAAGTAAGCCAGTAATGGAGGGAAAAGCTGTCTTGTTTAAAATTTTTGCAGACATTGATGTATTCGATATTGAGATCAACGAAACTGATCCAGATAAATTTGTAGAAATTGTAAAATCTTTAGGACCCACTTTTGGTGGAATTAATTTAGAAGATATCAAAGCGCCAGAATGTTTTTATATAGAGAAGCGTTTGAGAGAGGAGATGAATATTCCGGTAATGCATGATGACCAACATGGTACTGCGATTATTAGTAGTGCAGCTTTACTAAATGCATTAGAATTACAAAAGAAAAAAATAGAGAAAACAAAATTTGTAGTGAATGGCGCAGGTGCAGCAGCCATGGCTTGTATAAAGTTATATGTTGCATTGGGTGCTCGTTACGAGAATTTTATTTTATTTGATAAAGACGGCGTATTACACACCGAAAGAACAGATTTAGGAGAAGATAGAAAACCATTTGCGATTAAGCAATCTAATATGACATTAGAGCAAGCGATGAAAACAGCAGATGTGTTTTTAGGATTAAGTGTGGGTAATGTAGTAAGCAAAGAAATGATTGCTTCTATGCCAAAGAGCCCGATTGTATTCGCTTTAGCGAATCCTGATCCGGAGATAAGTTATGAAGATGCCACAAGTGTAAGAAAAGATATTATCATGGCTACGGGCAGAACTGATTTCCCTAACCAAGTAAACAATGTATTAGGTTTCCCATACATTTTTAGAGGTGCATTAGATGTAAGAGCTTCTGCAATTAATGAAGCGATGAAATTAGCTGCAGTAAAAGCTTTAGCAGAATTAGCTAAAACAGCAGTGCCTGATTTAGTGAACATGGCGTATAATCAAAGCAATTTGGCATTTGGTCCAGAATATATAATTCCAAAACCATTGGATCCAAGATTGTTAAGTACGGTAGCACCTGCAGTAGCCAAAGCAGCTGTAGAAAGCGGTGTAGCGCAAATACAAATTCCTAACTGGGAAGCTTATGTATTACAATTAAACAAGCGTTTAGGTTTAGATAACCAAATGATGCGTTTAATTAGCAACAAAGCAAGAAGAGATCCAAAGCGTGTGGTATTTGCTGATGCAGAAAACACAAAGATCTTAAAAGCGGCAAGTATTGTATACGATGATGGTATTGCTTATCCTATCTTATTAGGTAATGAAACCAGAATTAGAAATATCGCAGAGAAAAATAATATTGATATCACCGACTTGCCAATCATCGATGTAAGAAGTGATGAGATGGAAGCGAAGCGTGAATTCTTTGGTTCATTATTGTTCCAAAAAAGACAACGAAAGGGTATTAATAAATACGAGAGCTTGAAATTAATGCGTACGCAAAATTATTTTGGTGCCATGATGGTAGAAACAGGAGAAGCTGATTCTATGTTATCTGGATTAACCAGAAATTATGCAGATGGTATCAAGCCTGCTTTACAAATTATTGGTGTAGATGAAGGTGTGAAGAAGATTGCAGGTATGTATATCTTGTTAACCAAGAAGGGTCCATTATTCTTAGCAGATACTACAGTGAATGTAAGTCCAACTGCAGAAGAGTTAGCAGATATCACTTTACTCGTGGCTAAAGAAGTAAGAAACTTTAATATGGAGCCAAGAGTGGCTATGTTAAGTTATTCCAATTTTGGAAGTTCAGATACGCCAGAAGCAAGATTGGTGGCAGAAGCTACTAGAATTGTGAAGCAAAGAAACCCATCATTAATTGTGGATGGAGAAATGCAAGGTATGTTGGCATTTAATAATGATATCCTAAAAGAGAATTATCCATTTAGTGAATTAGTAGATGCTGATGTGAATGTGTTAATCTTCCCTAATTTAACGGCAGGTAATATTGCGTATCATTTATTAAAAGAGATTGGCGGTATTGATGTAATTGGTCCAGTACTATTAGGTATGAAGAAGCCAGTGAATGTATTGCAATTAGGTTCTAGTGTGAGAAATATTATCAATATGGCTACCGTAGCGGTGGTAGATGCTCAGTTAAAAACTAGAATTGATACAGAAGCAGAAGTTCAAAGAACTAGCTGGTGGAAGCGAATGAAGAAGCGCAAGAAGTAGAAAAGCCTTAACTTTACGGTATGGATTTTCTAACGCATTTTGGTAAATACCTTTTAATGTTAAAGGGGATGTTCTCTAAGACGGATAGTCGTGCCATGTTTTGGAAAGAGTACATCAAACAATGCGTAGATATTGGTATTGGTTCTTTACCCATTGTAGTCATCATTTCATTTTTCTTGGGTGCTGTAATGACGGTTCAAACTGCGGCGCAATTGGTAAACCCGATGGTGCCATTATCTACTATTGGTATTATTGTGCGTGATGGAATGATCTTAGAATTTGCTCCAACTTTTTTAAGTATTGTATTAGCAGGTGTGGTGGGAAGTAAGATTGCCAGCGAATTAGGTAATATGCGCATTACTGAGCAAATAGACGCATTAGAAATTATGGGTATTAATACCAAGAGTTATTTAATCCTTCCAAAAATATTAGCTTCTTTCACCATGGTTCCTTTAATGGTGGGTATTTCAGCGGTGATAGGAATTTGGGGTGGTTATTTAGTAGGAGGTTGGACGAATGCAGTACCTAATGAAGTTTTCATAGATGGTATTCGCAAAAGTTTGGATGTACACTATATCAGTATTGCTTTTTATAAATCTTTCATCTTCGCATTTATTATCAGTACCGTTCCATCTTATTTTGGTTACTATGTTAAAGGAGGTGCTTTAGAAATTGGTAAGGCCGGCACCTTATCTGTAGTAGTAAGTTGTATTATTATTTTAATTGCCGATTATTTAGTGGCTTCCATTGCAATATAAGTTATCTTAGTGCTATAAATTTTGGGTATGAAAATCAGTTTTCACGGAGCTGCTAGAACCGTTACTGGCTCTAAGCATTTGGTAACATTAGATAACGGAGAAACTTTCTTATTAGATTGTGGTTTGTTTCAAGGAATGGGTAGAGATACCGATGGCTTGAATGCCGATTTTGGTTTTGATCCAACATCTGTGAATTATGTAATTCTTTCTCACGCACATATAGATCATACAGGTTTAATCCCTAAACTAGTGAAAGATGGTTTTAGAGGAAATATCTATTGCACACCTGCTACCAAGGCTTTAACAGAAGTATTGTTAGAAGACTCTGCAATGATTCAAAGAGATGATGCTAAATATGGTAATAAGCGCAGAGCCAAGCAGGGCTTGCCTCCTATAGATCCTTTGTATGATATGGACGATGTGAACTTAGCTATCCCAATGCTAGTGCCCATTGAATACAATAAACCTACACAGATTACTCCAAGTGTAGAATTATTATATACCGATGCAGGACATATTATTGGAAGTGCTGCAGTAAGTTTAAAGATTAAAGAGGGTGGCGAAACTAAAACCCTCACCTTTAGTGGAGATATAGGAAGATATAGAGATATGATCTTAAGATCTCCTGCAGAATTTCCTGCTGCAGATTTTATTATTATCGAAAGCACTTATGGAGATAAGTTGCATGATTTAATTCATACTACACCAGACGATTTATTAAAACATATTGAAGAAACCTGTGTGGGTAGAAAAGGTAATTTAATTATACCTGCATTTAGTGTGGGTAGAACACAGGAAATTTTATACGAATTAAATCAGTTATCAATTGAAAAGCGATTGCCGCATATTCCAATTTATGTAGATAGTCCTTTGAGTATTGAAGCTACTGAAGTATTAAAAGCCTATCCTAAATATTTTAATAAGAAGATTCAGAAATTATTAGAGATTGACGAGGATCCATTTGATTTCGAAGGTTTGAGATATATTAAATCAGTGGAAGAGAGTAAGGCATTGAACGAAGACTTACATCCAAAAGTGATTATCTCTGCTTCAGGTATGGCAGATGCTGGTAGAGTAAAGCATCATATTAAAAACAATATTGATAATCCTAAGAATACTATTTTATTAGTGGGCTATTGTGAGCCACATTCATTGGGTGGTAGATTAATGGCTGGACAGAAAGAAGTCAAAATTTATAGTGAGCTATACGAAGTTAGATGCCATGTAGCATCTATTAGAAGTATGAGTGCACATGGAGACTATGAAGATTTAATGCAATTCTTAGCATGTCAGGAGCCGCATTTGGTAAAACAAATTTATGTGGTACACGGAGAAGCAGAAGTGCAAGATAAATTCGCAGAAAGATTATTGAAAAAGGGCTTTAAAGAAGTAATTGTGCCTCAAATGCATGAGGAGTTTATTATGCAATAAATTGTACAATCTTTTAAGAGATTTTAAAATAAGGTCTGCGGCGTGAAGATGGTATAGTTTACTTGCTCTGTAGGGTTGTCTGCTTGCTGAAAATTTTTAGCCACTGTATGTGCTTTCATTTTTTCTGCAGGGTATTGGTAAGAGGCAATTTCTTGAATTTGTTTTTCTGTTAAATGCTCATTGATCCATCTATTTGCTTTTTCATCATCTAAAATAGTGGGCATTCTCTTTTTCACATTGTGAATCTTGCTCATTAAACTATTGGCTTCTGTTGTAATGATGCCAAAACTATTTTTGGTTTCCCCACTACTATAATCGGTCCAAGTATTCCAAACACCGGCTATATAAAAATAAGGCGTATTTTCTATTTGAATACAATGAGGGTATTTTTGTTTTTCTACTTCCTGCCATTCAAAAAAATGAGAAGCTAGTACTAAACATCTATTGGTATGCACCACAGCTTGAGCGACCTTATTGGTAAAAATCCCTTCTGATTTAATATTGAGGGTAGTGTATTTTTTTCGGGACTCCAATAGTTCTTTTTGATTACGAGTCCAATTGGGAATCAATTCCCAGTGCATTAGTCCTGGTCGAATGGTGTTTTCTTCCTTGTAAATTACCGGCCATTGGTTATAAGAGAATCCAGATTGAACGGGAATATCAATGGGGTCCAATTCAATGGGGGCATCACCCACTTTGATGGTTTGTTTCTTAGGTACCTTAACGCCAATTACATAACACATGGCCCAAAATTAAGTATTATTCGGCATGAACCATTGGCTTGGTGATTTGTTATATAGTGTATGAAAGCGCTCTACATATCCCTTATTTTAGCCGGAATTTACATTGTGTTCCAGTCATTTAAAACCATCAGTTCATTCAAGACAGAGAGGCAAGCGTATCGTTTGGTGAAAAAGGAGGCGGGTTTTGAAATCAGGTATTATCCTTCAGCTACCATGGCTACAGTGTATTCTAAGGGTACAAACTATAAATCGGTGGCTAGTTCGGGTTTCAATAAACTAGCTAAGTATATTTTTGGAGGCAATCAACAAAAAGAGAGCATTTCTATGACAGCTCCTGTAAGAATGAATATTACAGAAAAGGGTTCAAGCATGAGTTTTGTGATGCCTAAAAAATACAATGACAAAGCATTGCCTACACCTAATGATCCTCAAATTGAAATCAAGCAATCCAATCCAGAATATGTTGCAGTAATTAGTTTTGGTGGTTATGCCTCAGATGAGAAAATAAAAATGCATTACGAGCAATTATCTGCAATGTTAAAAGAGCGAAAGATAGAAGAAAAAGGTGGGTACAATTTTTTAGGATATAATGCGCCATTTCAATTTGTTGGCAGAACCAACGAAGTTATCATCCCTATAGAATGGAAAGAGTAGACATAGATAGAATTATAGAAATGGCTTGGGAGGATAGAACTCCTTTTGAAGCTATTACCTTTCAGTTTGGTATTTCAGAAGCCGAAACTATTAAGATCATGCGCACTGAATTAAAACGAAGTAGTTTTAATTTATGGCGTAAAAGAGTGAATAGCGGAGTGAGTCAAAAACATTTGATTAAAAGAAGTGCAGATATCAAGCGTTTTAAATGCTCAAGACAAAAAACCATTTCTTTGAATAAGATCAGTAAGCGCTAAAACTTTTTCTTCTTACAAGCGTCGCTGCAATATTTTACTTCTTCCCAATCTCTTTCCCATTTTTTTCTCCAAGTAAAGGGCCTTTGACAGTTTAAGCAAATTTTGCTAGGCAGATCTCCTTTTTTCACTACTTTGTTTTTTGAATTTTTCATGATTGCATCTGTCTAAAAGTGAGATTAATTCTGGGGGCACCTACTTTTTTGGTTTTAGGCAAACTATGCCACCAGTTTTGTTGAATGCTTCCTTTCATTTCCAAAAGTGATCCATTTTCTAGCATTACTGAAACTGTTTCTTTGGTGGCTTTATGCTTGAAAGCAAATTTTCTTTCAGCCCCAATGCTTAAAGAAGCAATAGAACTATTCACTATTATTTCTTTTTCATCATCACTATGCCAGCCCATGCCTTCTTCTCCAGTATGGTATAAATTCAATAAACAGGCATTGTAATTAGCCCCTGTATGAGATTCAATGAGGTTTTTTATTTCAAGCAGTTCTGGAGTCCATGTAAGTCCTTTCTTCTTTACGCTGGAATAGGTATAGTCAATATGGTTATCTGCGTAAAAAGCCACTTTACGCTTGGTGGTGATGGGTTTCCCGAACATGATTATTTGATCTTTCTGCCAAGCGATTTTGTTGAATAAGTTGGTATAAATGGCAGGTAATGTTTCCGCATTTAGGATGCATCCATAGTAAACAGCTATGCCGTCTTTGTTTATGATATTTGGAAAATCTGAATGCATTATTAATAATTCGTTTATTGCTGCAAATTTTTGTAGTTCCTTTGCAAATCTTACAACAAATAGGTTTCTATTTTGTTGATATTTAAACTGAAATTATGCAAAACCCAATAGAAAAACTAAAAGCAAATATTGAAGCTGCAAGAGTGCATTTATTAGCGCATCCAGTATATACCAAGATCAATAATTTAGAGGGTTTGCAAAAGTTTACCCAATACCATGTATTCGCGGTTTGGGATTTTATGAGCTTATTAAAATCACTTCAAATAGGTTTGACTTCTGTTCAGTTGCCTTGGGTGCCAGTGGGTTCGGCGAATACTCGTTATTTGATTAACGAAATTGTATTAGGTGAAGAGTCTGATGTGGATGAGCATGATCAAAGAATTAGCCATTTTGAATTGTATTTAAAAGCGATGAAACAAATGGGAGCATCTACTCATTTAATAGATGTATTAATGCAAGAGATTGCAAAAGGTAAAACCATTGATGCGGCTATTCAAGAAGCTCCGCTTCCTCAAAAAGCAAAAGATTTCTTGGCTTATACATTTGAAATTGCGCAGCATGCTCCTTTGCATGTAAAAGCTGCTGTGTTTACTTTTGGAAGAGAAGATTTAATACCTGATATGTTTACTGAAATCTTGCATAAAATTTATGCAGATCATCCAGATAAGGTATCTACCTTTAAGTATTACATTGAAAGACATATTGAAGTGGATGGAGGACACCATAGTCAACTAGCTTTAGAAATGGTGGCAGAGCTTTGTGGTACAGACGAACAAAAATGGGAAGAAGCTAGCAATGCTTCACTGAAAGCACTTCAAGTAAGATCTCTGTTATGGGATGCGATTATTGAAAACTAAGATGAATATTATTGTATTTGATGGGGTTTGTAATTTTTGTAACCGAATAATACAAATTATTATTCGCCACGACCCCTCAGCTCAAATACATTTTGCCGCACAGCAATCAGAAGCGGGGGAAAAGTTGCTTAGTGATTATAAAATTTCAACCAGTGCGAGCTCAGTAATTTTTATTAAAGACAGATTAGTGTATGAAAAATCTGATGCGGTGATTGAAATTGCCAAATTATTAACCGGTTGGCCAAGTTTATTTAAATACACCATTATTGTTCCAAGGTTTCTTAGAAATGCAATCTATAAGTTCATAGCAGCCAATCGCTATGCCATCTTTGGCAAACAAGATCAATGCATGGTGCCTAAGGAAGAAGAAAAAGGGAGATTTCTTTAAACTTTTGTAGCTTCAGCTTGTCTAAACCACTTACACATTAGCTAATGAAGTATAAAGTATTGCTTGCTTATTGTTTTTTGAGTTGCTTTTACGGCCAATTATCTGCGCAAGAAGCTGTTAAGCCCAAAACCACCACTTTTAAAATCCAGTTGGATTACCTAAGTGATTATGTATACAATGGTAGAGTGGATAGTATTAAGTATCCCTATCAAATTACCACTGCTTCCGTTAATTTTGCTAATGGAATTTATGTCAATTTTGGAGCCGACTATTTGTTAACGGAAGGAGAGAAAAGATTTGACTTTTTTCAGTTAGATCTTGGGTATGAATTTGATATCGATAAAAAATGGTCGGGTTCTGTATATGGAACCAAATTCTTTTATTCAAGTCAGTCAGCTTTGTTGAATGGAAATATTAGTTCTGATTTTGGTGGTACTTTAAGTTATGATGCCGGATTTGTTGAGCTAAGTAATACTCTCGATGTCTTTTTTGCAAGCAAAGCAGATATTCAATATAATCTTGGTTTTGAAAAGAGTTTTAGTTCCGAAAAAGATGATTCTAAAATTAGTTTTACCCCCGGACTCTATGGTAATTTTAGTAGTTTAAACTTTTATGAAAGCGAAGTTACAAGAAGATTGAGGCCTAAAAATCAAGCCTTAAAAAATCCGCCAGTGGTAAATGTTCTATCCACTACAAAAACAAATCAACAGGGAGTAAGGTTTATGTCATTGGAATTATCCTTGCCTATAAGCTATGAGAATAAATATTTTGGATTAAATATATATCCTGCTTATACAATTCCTTATAATGCCATAACTACAACCACTACTATAAAGAATATTGCTACTAATAAAATCATCAACACCATTAACTCTACGCCTTATTCTGAAAGAAATTTGAAGAATCGATGGTATTTGCAGGCTGGAGTTTTTATAAAATTCTAGTATGAAAAAAGTAACTAAGGTTTTATTAATTGCTTCCAGTTTATGGTATTTTGGAGAAGGCTTATTCGGCCCATTATTTGCTGTATTTTCTGAAAAGATTGGAGGTGACTTATTGGAAATTACTTGGGCTTGGGCTGCCTACTTAATTGCTACTGGATTATTTTATGTAATTCTTGGAAAGCTATTTAATAACTCCTCTTATAAGAAAGAAATCATGGTGGGCGGTTATGCTTTAAACACCATCCTCACTTTTTGCTATTTGTTTGTTCATAATACTCAGCAGTTACTCTTTCTTCAGATAGGTTTGGGTATTGCAGAGGCTGTAAGTACACCCATTTGGGATTCTTTATTTGCATCACATTTAGAAGACAATGAAAATAGTTTTCATTGGAGTATAGCCAATGGTCATACGCATTTTGTTTCTGGAATAGCCATTGCTATTGGAGGATTGATTGCAAGTTATGTTTCATTCAATGCTTTATTTATTACCATGGGTTGTATACAACTTATTGCAACCATCATTCAAGCATCTTTGTTAAAAGAGAAGCGTTATTAAGATTCTCCTTCAGTATAACTGGCTCTTTGGAGCTTATCATTCAGGGCTTTGCCAATTCCTATGTTTTTGAACTTGGTGGTGATGATTAGGTCAAAGTTTTGTTGATCTAATTGGTATAAGCGGTGGTAGAATTCTTTGGCGATGGATTTGTTGTCTTTTTCTTTGAATGCTAGTACTCCAATATTTAAATTGGCATGATTCTTTTTATAATCTTTGATATTATCTACGACCAGAAGTTTTGTTTTGGGTGCATAGTGTTTTAAATCCATGCCACTGGTTACTACCATGGTGTTTTCTTTTTTGAAGAGCGCTACTTTGGGATGGAATTTTTTAAGTGACTCTATTGTGATTCCACCCAGTCTGTAAATAATGATGGTATTCTTTTCAATACCTATAATGGTTGATTCCAAGCCAGAATCGCATTGGCCGCCGTCTAAAACAAAGGGTACTTTTTCTTTAAAGTAATCATCCACTTGTTGGGCCGTGGTGGGGGAGATACTTTGATAAGGGTTTGCACTTGGCGCTGCAATAGGGAAGTCCACCGATTTTAAAATTTCCAAGAACATAGGATGACTTGGAATTCTTATAGCCACTTTAGATGAGCCTGCTGTGATTAAATCACTTACTAAGGAAGACTTTTCAAAAAGAATGGTTAATGGCCCAGGCCAATAATGATCTGCTAGTTTTTTAGCTAAGGGAGAAATCTTTTGAACCAACTTTTTTACCTCTTCTAAAGAATGCGTGTGTAATATCAAAGGATTTTTATTAGGTCTTCCTTTTACTGTAAAAATTTTCTGCACTGCTTTTTCGTCTAATCCATTAGCACCTAATCCATAGACGGTTTCGGTAGGAATACCTGCAATGTCTCCTTTTTTTAGAACATCAATTATGTTTTGAATAGAGTGGGTGATCATGGTGCTGTTTTATGGATTACAGTATTGGCAATATTGTGGATCTTCTTTTTCTTTTTGCTTGGGATACCATTCTTCTTTTTGAAATTCGCATTTATTACACCTATAAATCACAGATAAAATAGATTTAGTAGGTCTATTACACCATTCACAGGGAAGGCCTTCTTTGAATTCCTTGATATCAAATCCTGGACAATCGCATTGAGGGCAGGTAGATTGAATTTTTGCAATTAATTTTTCAGTAGCTTCTTTAATCACTTGCATTCTGGTAGGGTTATTCATAGCCCGCATATCTGTTTCCACAAAAGCCCCACCAAAATTATTTAGCATTTGTTGGAAGATGTGCTGTAAGCTATCCCAGTCTTGAATATTCTTATATATGGCTTCACTGGAGGATTGTTCTTTTCTAATAATTAAAGCATGTTCTGGGAAACCTGCACCATTTGCAAAATCTTTTAACTCTTCTACAGACTTAATTAGCTTTCCTGAAAAATTGGTTTTGGTGCTAATATGTTTTACCACAATTTCAAGATCGTTTTTCTGATCTATTAAAATCATCAACTCTTCATCTGCAGGAACAAAGAACAAAGCCGGATGCGCCCCAAAAGATCCTTCATTAGCAATGCCTAAATCCATATTGTGAAGCTTCATGGCTTCTAAGCATTTTTTCCTCAGTGTTTCTAATGGGGTAAGGGTTCTTTCAATTTCGCCAGTAAAAGTGCCCAAGGCATCGGTATTGAAAGTATCGGGGGTAATACAATCCACACCAAATGCATTGGTCATCAAAGGAGCAATGACGGCTTCTTTACCATGCATTGTCGCAATGATCAATTTTCTATTTTGAAAAAGCTCCATGAAATTTTTTAATTTAAACTTCCCATCGCCCATAAGTTCTTGTAAATGCTTAAATAGAACTTAGTCTTTAAAGCAATATTTTTTTGCTCGGTCTCAATAAACTTTAACTCACGGCTATTAATTAGGAACAAGCTACTTTCACCCATTTGAAACTTGGTATTCTCGGTTTCAAATAAAAGTTTATTAGCGTTTAAAATGGCTTCGTTGGTTTTAATCTGCTGTTTTAAAGCATAAAACTCCGCAAAGCTGCTTCTTACTTTGTTTTCAATTTCAAGCGTTAGGTATTTTCTATCCCAGCCTAGGTCTTCAATTTTGTTCTTGGTTTTAGCCAATTGACCTCTAGCTTGCCTTTGAAAAAGGGGCATGGTTAAGGAAAGGCCATATTTTACATTATTGGTTGTATTAATGCTAGTAGAGATATTATTAAAATTATTGTCTAAAGCATTATAGTTTAATTTAAGAGAAGGGAATAGCTCAATTGTTTTTAATCTTTTCTCAATATCTAAAATAGTAGACTTAGCATTGATCATTTTTAATTTAGGATGCATTTGAGTGGCTTGGTTAACCATTTCTTCCAATTTCCCCAGTTCGATAGGATTTATTGATGCTATATCAAAATTATTTGAAGGCTTAATCGCATCTTCTAATTCATAAGGCATGCCATTATCTGTCCAGAAATAATTACTTAATTCTAGTTTTGCTTTTTGAAGATCTAATGCAGCTTGATTTTGCATCATCTCAAAAGTTTGTAATTGCGTTAAAGCTTCTGTGGTATCAATAGGAGCTCTATCTCCAGATATATAAGACTTCTTAATTACTTCATATCTGTCTTTATTGTTTTGAACCGATTTTATTAATACTGAATTGATGTTGTATGCATTAACCCAATTCCAATAGGCGCTTGTCGCTTCTAATAATAAATCGTTTACTACCAATAATTGTTCGTTTTTAGTTAACTCCACAAAGTTTTTAGCTTGTCTAACTACAGCATTTCGCTTATCTACAATGATTCCTCTAAATGGATCCATGCTAACTCCAACAAATGCAGATTTGTTTTTGGTTAAAGTTGGATCTAATCGCTCACCAATATTATTTTCAGTACCCGCTTTAATATCAATACCATACCAAAGAGGAATCTTTAATTCTGAAGTATTGTACTTATAATATAATTTGTTATCGTAAGTTTTTTCTTGGGTATTGATTTGGATGCTTGGATCAAAAACACCTCTAGATGCTTGTAGTTCATTCTTAGCCATCTCGTTTTGTAAAAAAGATTGCTTGATCACTGGGTGATACTTTCTTACAATATCCAAGGTATTCTCAATGCTCAAGCTTTTGTCTTGAGCCATTGCATTACCCAAACTGCTAATGAATAAAAGGGTATATATAAATTGCTTTAATGGCATATTATTTTGCTTTTTTAGTAGGTTCTTTTGTTTTGTAATAGTCTGGAGGGAAACCATTGATCTGACGCCATAATTCATACCAAATAGGCACCGTCTTTAACAATGCAAATCCTCTAGCACCTGTACCTGTCTTTAATTCTTTTGGCCATATTTTTTGTTGGCTATCTGGAATTACTAAAATTCTGAATTTGCCATTTTCGTTTCTATTATTTTCAACCATAGAGATTTCACCAGCAAAAGTTCCATAGCTATTGTCTGGCCATCCAGAGAATACAATAGCAGGGAAGCCGTCAAAAATCATTCTTATTTTTTGCCCAGGATTAATCAGCATTAAATCCATTGGCTCAATAAACAATTCAACGGCATGGTCAATTTGAGTGGGTACCATCTCCACAATCATTTCACCTTCTTTTACAATCTCATTTAAGCCCGATTTTTTTGCTTTAATAATTTGACCATCCTGTGGAGCAATTAACCATTTTTGATTACCTCGGCTGATATAATTAGCTAAGATATTTTTGTTTTTAGCCACTTCACCAGTGGTTCCAGCAATCTCTCCTCTAGAAGTAGCAATCTCACTTCTGGACTTAAATATTTTATCATCAGCTTCTTGTCTAGCAGAGTTGATTTCAATTTTAACAATATTAATATCCTGTTTGGTATTTAATAATTTTTGTTGCTTCTCTGTTAGAATAGCCAAAGCTTTATTGTTTTGAGCCGTTCTTCTTTCTAATTCCACTAAAGAGATTACCCCTTGATTATACAATTGTTTACCCCTGGTTAATTGTTCTTGCGCAATTTTATAATCTACTTCTGCAGCAACTACTTCAGAGCTATCACTGATTAATTTTCTCTTGTATTGTTCAATTTTGTTTTCGTAAGAGTTAATCTTTAAATCTCTGTTGTTTTCAATAGCATTAATCTGACTTTCAATCGCATTGATCTTCTCGCTGTAGAATAATAGCTTTTGCTCTTTAGAAATCAATTGATCCTTGGTTCTAGCTACCAAGTTGGTATCTAAATAATCATCTTTGATATCTGCTAACTGTACAATGGTATCCCCTTTTTTAACCACATCACCTTCTTTGATATACCATTTGATAATCTTACCAGGGATAACCGTATTAATCTGTTGTGGTCTTTGGTCTTGATACAGGGTTGTGACATGTCCACTGCTGGAAATATTTTGAGTCCAAGGCAAGAAAAGTACAATGACTAAGAAAATAAAGATGCCTAATACCCAGGTTCCAATCTTGCTATTCTTCTCGTATCTATAGATGGATCTAATTGACTTGGGAGTAAAATTAGATTCTTCATTCATATTTTCAATTATCTTTTTCATAGTGCTTAACTAATAACTAATGGTAAAATGGTTTCTGGTTTGCCAATATGTTTAATCTTTCCTTTTTCTAACCAAATAATTAAATCGGCTCTTTTAGCAAAAGATAAATAGCCACTCACTACCATACATGTAGTGTTAGGCAGGTCTGTTAAGTATTTAGATATCTTCTTACTAGATTCGGCACCAGCTAATTCAAATGGCTCGTCTAATACCAGTAATTCAGGTTGATGCACAATCGCTCTTAATAATAAAATCTTCTTTGCAATAATGGTGCTCAATCCTTTACCTGTAGGCTGTAATCTGGTGTCTAATCCTTCTGGTAATTGACTAATAAAATCTTTAATCTCTAGCATCTCTGCTTGCTTCATAATGTCTGCAGGCGTAATAGATTCATTACCCATGCAGATATTATCGTAAATAGTGCCATCAAAAATATCTTGCTCATTGTAAAAGATACCAATGTTTTTTCTGTACTCTTTTTGGTTCAAATTATTGATAGGTATATCATTGATATTAATTACCCCTTCAAAGTTTTTCAAGGTGCCTCCAATAAGTTCTAATAAAATAGATTTACCCGAACCGCCATCACCCATTACACAAACTTTAGTGCCTGGCTCAATCTTGAAATGGAGGTTCTCTAATAATGGCTTACCATTGTCAAATTTGAAATTCAAATTTTGTACTTCAATAGCAATGCCTTTTTCATTATGTACAAAAGGCATTTTACCCAACACCTCACTTTTTTTATCGTTAATTACATTTAGTTTTTCTACACCCGTTAATATATTATAAGCTACTTCTAAGTTCAGAATTAGTTTCTCTACTGCGTTTAAGATTAATAAGATCACAATCTCTGCAGCTATGAATTGACCAATATTCAATTGTTGTTTAATTAACAAAGCAGCTCCAATAATCAACATCATTGCTGAGATGAGTAATTTAAATACAATCAAACTCCAGTATTGGAACTTCAAAATTTCAAAATGCTTGGTTTTAGAAACTAGATAATCTTTTACTAAATCATCTGTCTTCTTTAAATGAAAGCTATTTTGACTTGATATTTTGAAAGTCTTATAAGATCTTGCGATTTCTTCTAACCAGCTAGCTACTTCATACTTGTTTTCACTCTCGTTGTATGAAGCTGTTAATCCTTTTGCAGTAGTGTATTTAAAAATGAAGAAAAGCAATAAGATCAATAAGAGACCTAAAATAATGAAGGTTGAATTGTAAAATGACAATAGTACCAATCCAAACAAAATTTGTATCACTGCTAAAGGAATGTCTAGTAAAATCTTAGATAATCCTTTTTGTAAATTAATTACTTCGAAAAATCTGTTCATTAATTCTGGTAAGTGATTATTATTTAGTTCGGCGCTATCAATTTTAGGTATTTTATTGGCGAAGTCTAATGAGAATCTTGCAAAAATGCTTTGTTCAATTTTCTCCACAATCTTCATTTGGTTTACCTGTAAAACACCAGCTATCACAATGCCTATTAATACAATTAAAATTAACAGTACAATAGATACTGGTAATTGACCAATACCTGCAGCTGCCTGCGAGAAGTTGATGATGGTTTGAATTCCCAGGGGTAGGGTTAATTGTATCACCCCGCTTAATATTGCGTAGAAATAAATCGCAGTCACTTCTTTTTTCTCTAATCTGATGATTTTAAAGAATTTGTCAATTGACTCTCTGATGGATTTATCGTTATAATGTTTTGCCATGGTATTATTTATTAACACTTGAGAATACTAAGTTGTTTAAGAAATCTATGATTTGGTCTTCTTTTTTGTTCTTATCAAAATCTGTTAATGCAGGAAGGTTGTGCATAAAGAAGTTTTGCAAGTGCGCCATCTCTATAATGGTGGATGCCAAAGAGTGGGGGTATTGATAATTAGGGTTGCATTCTAATATAATCTCGCCCACCGTATTGCATAAATCTTTAAAGGGTTTAAAGTATTGTTGCTTATTGTCTTCTCCTACATGCTTAGTTAGATAAGACTTGGAGCCCTCTGCAATAATGATTTGATGTAATAAAGATTCATCCACATGGCTGGTCATGATATCGTCTTTGACATTACTAGCCAATAAGGTGATTACCTGCTTTAATTTGGCAATTGGATCGTTTACATTCTTGGTTTGATAAACTATCTGAAAGCCTAACCATCCCCAATACCAAGAGATAATGTATACTAGTAGTTTATGCTTGTTCTCGAAGTATCGGTAGATGCCTGCTTCGGTGGTACCAATGGCTTCTGCTAGTTTTTTAAAAGTGAAGGATTCAAAACCCGTTTTGTGGATTAACTGAATACTGTGTTTGATGATATTTCGGCCTAATTCGGACTGCTCTGGATCCCTTAAATAAAGGGTCTCGTTCATTTTTATTTGTACTTCTAGTCTCATAGCTTTTAATGCTTTTTAAACTTGTGAGTACAAAAATAGTATAATTACCATTATAAATGATAGTAATACTATTATTTTTGTGAGTAAGAGGCGAGATTGGGGTGTAAGGGGTTGAGGATGAGGGGGTTGTGGGCTTAATTGTTGATATTATAAAAGGGAATTAGTATTTTTTTATATATTTAATAAAAATACTATTGCTGATAAATTTATGGATAAGCAATTTATATATCAACAAAGAAGTTTAAACCCTTCTACCATTTGGATTTTATTTTTGTTTTTAGGTTGGTCCTATGGTTCTATGAATAAAATGGGAAAACAAATTTTTTATTACTTAACACTTGGTGGTATAGGATTATGGGCCTTGTATAGATTGTTCACGTTAAACGGTGCAATTAGAAAGTATAACAAAGAGGTTGCTTTTGATTGTGGTTTTACTAGTGACGAAGTGGCTAAATTAGGATTGTATTAAATTTTATTATTAACAAAATATGAGAAAAAATCATTTCCTGACAATCATTTTGTCTTTTATCACTTCTTTAGTATTTGGACAAAATATAAAAGTAAAATCAGAGGATATTAAAGATTTAAAAATTGAAATCAATAATCTAAAAATTGAAAATCAAAAGCTTTCAAATGAAGTTTTTCAATTGAAAGAAAATCTTTCTCAAATCCAGAATGATTTAAAAAGTAATTATTATCAACACAATCAAAATATCGAAAGATTACAAAAATCAATTTCATTTTTAGGTCAGGACTTGAATGATATTCTTAAAGGCTATACAAAGACATTGCCCGAAAGGTATAATAAAGAGAAAATCAACTCGGGAGAATCAAATAACGAAGTTAAAAAAGAGACCAAAAGTGAATATTCTGGTCAATGTAATGCGACTACAAAAAAGGGAACAAGATGTTCTAGATCTGCTAGGTCAAACGGTTATTGTTGGCAACATGGTGGGTAAACTATTTTCTAATTTTTTTTAAACGCGGGACTGTCGGCTTCGTTTCACTACGCCGACTTACCAATACATTGGATTAACCCAAAGCCTTCCATTCAAACGCTCAGCGTTCGAATGGCTTTTTTGCTCCTCGTCTGTTTACGAAAACAAGTTTTCGACACATCCTCGAAACAAAAAAGCCTCCCACTTGCGTGAGAGGCTTTGTAGCCGGTACGGGAATCGAACCCGTCTTTGCCCCGTGAAAGGGGGCTGTCCTAGCCGATAGACGAACCGGCCGTCGTTTGAAAGACGTTTGTCAATCGGGTCGCAAAAATAGGACGCAATCGGTTTACTGCCAAATCATTTTGCATATTTTTCGTTGAAAATCAATTTTATGGGTGGGGTTTTGGAGGGGTTCTCCTTTATGAAACTATCAATAGTTCGTATAAATCCTTGATTTTGTTGATAATTCATGCTTTTTTAATACCCTTTTTGAGGGAATTTTTTTAAAAAGATGGTAACTTCGCGTCTCCTATTGAAAATATAAAAATTAATACTATGAGTTCAGTTAAAGTTGCGATTAATGGTTTTGGAAGAATTGGCCG
>CALCEA010000048.1 GCA_937900675.1 uncultured Chitinophagaceae bacterium | reverse complement strand
TTCCAAAATCTGCTTGTTTTAATAATTCACCTAAGTTAGAACCAATCGCTACTTCCACGCCTACATATACAAAAATGGCTAACATACCTAAAACCAATTGAGGGTATTTCATTGCGCCCCAACCATTTTCATTTTTCTGTGCAGAGAAATTAGCAAATAATAAACCCACGACAACAGTTGCTAATGCACCAAATAACCATTTCAATCTCATGGTTTCTAAATCCAATCTTGTTGCATCTGTTAAAGTTGCTGGATCAATTTTATAGCTATTGAAAATAGGAACAAACATGATAATTAATACACCTGTCATGATTAATAACAATCTCAATGCTTTATTAGCTGGTTCAATCTTCTCTTCATTAATTCCTGCAGGAACTTTCTTAGAGAAATGGAATAAAGCTGCAGCAGCTAAAAACAATACACATACTGCACTATATAAAACAACCACTTTGCTCAAACTCAAAGCCGCAATTTGATCATCTGTTATGGCAGCAGCGCTTCCAAATAAAGCGAAAGCCACCACGATTGGCCCAATAGAAGTACCAAATGAGTTGATACCACCAGCTAGGTTTACACGGCTTGCTCCAGTGCTTTCGTCTCCCAATACAATGGCGAAAGGCTGAGCTGCAGTTTGTTGTAAAGAAAAACCTAATGCCACAATAAATAAACCTACCAACATTCCAGTGAAAGTGTTAGCGTTTACTGCAATAATCATTGCAATGGCTCCAATTGCTGAAAACAACAATCCATAAACGATACTCTTTTTGTATCCCCATTTACCCACTAAGTCCTTTCCTCCAAATGCACCATAAGCAAAAAGGCCTAAGGCACCAATATAGTAAGCTAAGTAAAAGGCAAAATCTACCAACTGGCTTTGGAATTGGTCAAGATTGAATTTGTGTTTACAGAAAGGGATGAATACGCTATTACTAGAAGCAATAAATCCCCAGAAGAAAAACACTACAATAAGGGTTGATAATGCACCCGTATTGGTGGGTTGTTTGGTTTGGCTCATAAGTTTCGTTAGTTTAATCGTTTATCGATTGTGTAAAATACTTAAAAATATCATTCAAAAGCTAAAAAAAATTGATCAAATTACCACTAGTTTTCAGTAAATTGAAGCAAATTAAAGCGAGTTATGGTGATTGTACATGTCAGTGCGGAATGTTATCCTATGGCAAAAGCTGGAGGCTTGGGAGATGTGGTTGGAGCCCTTCCAAAATACCAGAAAAAGCAAGGGGATGAAGCCATGGTAGTGATGCCAATGTACAAAACTGCTTTTCTTGAAAAAAACGAATGGGATGTAGCTTTCAAAGGCAAGGCCCATATGGGAGATTGGTTTTTTGATTTCACCATTATCAAAGAGCGTACTGGAAAATTAGGATTCAATTTATTTTTAGTTGATATACATGGTTTATTAGATAGACCCAAGATATATGGATATGCAGATGACCATGATCGATTTATTGGTTTTCAAATTGCAGTAGTGAATTGGTTGTCTAATTGGGGCGAACTGCCATCTTTGGTGCATTGTCATGATCATCAAGCTGGATTGATTCCTTTTATGATGAAGTATTGTTATGATTATCAGAGATTGCAATATGTCAAAACAGTCTTAACCATTCATAATGCACAGTATCATGGAGCTATGGGTTGGGATAAAAGTATTTTAATTCCAAAGTGGGATACATGGAAGCATGGCTTATTAGAATGGGATAATGCCATTAATTCTTTGGCTACAGGTATTAAATGTGCAGATAAAGTTACAACAGTCAGTGAAACTTATATGCATCAATTAAGGTATCAGTCTGCAGGATTAGAAGCATTATTTGAATATGAACAAGGAAAATGTTTGGGTATTTTAAATGGAATTGATAATGAGGTATGGAATCCAGCTACGGATCCAATGGTTGATTATCATTATGATATTAAAACACATGAAGAAGGCAAGAGAAAGAATAAAGAATTGCTTTGCGAAAAATATAATTTAGATATTCATAAGCCATTAATTGTTTTTATTGGAAGATTGGTAGGAGAAAAAGCTGCCGATGTTTTGCCTGGTGCTATTCAACATGCATTAGATAAAACCAATTGTGGGGCTAATTTTTTAGTGATTGGTACAGGAGATACACAGGTAGAATCTGCATTAAACTTTTTGGTGCAATTGTATCCGGGTAATTTTAATACATGGATTGGTTATGATGAAAAAGTAGGACATCAAGCTTATGCTGGTGCAGATTTTTTATTAATGCCAAGTAGGGTTGAGCCTTGCGGATTAAACCAAATGTATAGTTTGAGATATGGTACTATACCTATGGTAAGAGATACAGGAGGTTTGCATGATACAGTGGTGGATATGGGCGACCCAGATGGATTTGGAATTAGATTTCTGCATGCAACAGAGGTAGATATAGTGCATTCTATTGAAAGAGCTATATCTGTATATCAAGATAAATCGCAGATGAAAAAAATGATTCAAACAGCCATGAGTATTGATCATAGCTGGGAGTCTGTTGTGGCATCGTATAAAAATGTATATCAATCCTTATAATATAAATACCCCAACATATGGCTATATATGCTAAAGAAACCGTTTCAGTGATTTTAGGAGGAGGTGCAGGTTCTAGGTTATCTCCTTTAACTGCAAGCAGATCAAAACCAGCAGTACCTATTGCAGGTAAATATCGATTAGTGGATATTCCTATTAGCAATTGTATCAATAGCAATTTGAATAGAATATTTGTTTTAACTCAATTTAATTCTGCATCCTTAAATCAGCATATTAAAAACACCTATCATTTTAGTGCTTTTAGTTCTGGCTTTGTAGATATATTGGCGGCAGAACAAACTCCAGATAATCCAGGATGGTTTCAAGGTACAGCAGATGCTGTTAGACAATCATTGAGACATTTGGATAAAATGGATTTTGAATATGTATTGATATTAAGTGGGGATCAATTATATCAAATGGATTTTAGTAAAATGATTGATGCACATAAACAAAGTGGAGCTGCATTAACCATCGCTACCATTCCAGTGGGAGAGAGAGAAGCACCAGAGTTTGGAATTTTAAAGTCCAATAATGAAAATGTGATCACTTCTTTTATAGAAAAACCAAAGAAAGAATTATTGCCTGACTGGGTAAGTGATACCGGAGCAGCAATGCAGGATCAAGGAAGACATTATTTGGCTTCCATGGGTATCTATGTTTTTAATAAAGAAATCTTGTATAAGTTATTGAATGAAGTGCATGCTAAAGCAACTGATTTTGGTAAAGAAATTATTCCAGACTCCATTGCACATTATAAAGTGTTAAGTTATCAGTATGATGGCTATTGGACAGATATTGGAAATATCTATTCATTCTTTGAAGCGAATATTGCTTTGACAGAAGCCATTCCTCCTTTCAATTTATTTGATAGTGCTCAAACTATTTATACACGTCCGCGTATGTTGCCACCAGCAAAAATTAGTGGCACTATGATAGATAGGGCCATTATTGCAGAAGGTTCTATTATTCATGCTGCATCTATCTCGCAATCTGTGATTGGAATTAGATCCAGAATTGGAAAAGACACAGTGGTGAAAAATGTATATATCATGGGTTGTGATTATTATGAGACCATTGATCAGATTAACGAAAAAATACATGAAGGTAAACCTATTTTGGGGATAGGTGAGCGTTGTATAATTGAAGATGCTATTGTAGATAAGAATTGTTCTATTGGGAATGATGTAGTTATTAAAGGAGGAGCTCATTTAGAAAAAACAGATCATCCTTTGTATACCGTAAAAGATAATATTGTAGTCATTAAAAAAGGAGCAGTGATACCTAACGGTTTTGTTATTTAGAAAAAATATAAATTAAATGAAAAGTACAGCGTATATTGGAGTAAAATCCAAATTAAGTTTTTGGCAAATTTGGAATATGTGTTTTGGATTTTTTGGAATCCAGTTTGGTTGGAGTTTGCAAATGGGCAATATGAGTGCTATCTATGAGTTTTTAGGCGCCTCTCCAGAACAGATTCCTGGTTTATGGTTGGCAGCACCCATGACTGGTTTAATTGTGCAACCCATTATTGGATATTTGAGTGATAGAACCTGGCATCCAAAATTGGGAAGAAGAAGACCCTTCTTTTTGGTTGGTGCTATTTTAAGTTCTGCATTGTTATTTGTGATGCCAAACTCTTCAACAGTATGGATGGCTGCTGGTGTGTTATGGATATTGGATTCTAGTATCAATGTTACCATGGAGCCCTTTAGAGCATTTGTTGCAGATAATTTAAATGAGCAACAAAGATCTTTTGGATTTGCCATGCAGAGTATGTTTATAGGACTAGCATCTTTTATTGCTGGATACTTGCCACAGGTATTGGTGAATTGGTTTGGTGTTTCTAGAGAAAAATTAAATGGCACAATTCCTCAAAATATTTTATTGTCCTTTTATATTGGTGCTGCGGTATTCTTTATTGCAGTAATGTATACCATTATAAAGAGCAAAGAGTATCCACCATCTGAAAATCTTTCTTCCAATGATCAAGAGCATAAAGAGGGTATTGTAAAAGAAATTATTGACTCTATTAAAAATATGCCAGTACAAATGAAGAGATTAGCATTGGTTAATTTTATTACATGGCCAGGTTTGTTCTTAATGTGGTTTTATTATAGCACAGGTGTGGCTTCTCAATTATTTCATGGAGATCCGGCAACAAGTAGCGATCTATTTACCATGGGATTAGAACATGCCAATACAACATCAGCTATTTTAAATTTGGTAACATTTGCTTTTTCTTTCACTTTGCCTTTTTGGGTAAGTAAATTGGGAAAAAAATATACCCATGCGATGTGTCTATTGATTGGTGCCATTGGGTTAGTTTCAGTATATTATATCCAAACACCTAATTATTTATATATCAGTATGGGATTAGTGGGTATCGCTTGGGCTTCCATATTATCTATGCCATATTCCATGTTGGCTGGATTTATTCCAGAACAGAAAATGGGTATCTATATGGGTATATTCAATTTCTTTATAGTGTTACCTGAAATTATCGCTTCCATATTTTTTGGAAAGATTATGTCTAATTTTTTACACAACGATAGATTAATGGCAGTTCAAATTGGAGGATTCTTATTATTGACTGCAAGTATTATTTGTGCAATCATTATCAAAGAAGAAAAAAAATCATAGATGAAATATAGTTATCCTTTAAAGCAATGCTTGATGCTTGCATTGTTGGCAATAGTATGCCAAATTTCATTGTCAGCTCAGACAATCGAGGCTTATCCAACCAATTGGTTTGTACAAATGAAATACAATAAAGTACAAATCTTATTAAGAAAGACTAGCTCATTTAAAAATAATGCACAGGTTCAAATAAATTATCCTGGAGTTAAATTATTAAAAACTCATCATTTTGCGAATCCTAATTATTTAGCAGTAGATATAGAAATATCAAATGCTGCAAAGCCAGGTCAGGTAAAATTGTTGATACAAGAAGGTAGTCAAAGCACTCCATTTAATTGGGAATTAAAAAATAGAAGAGCTGGGAATGGAACTCAATTCGCTCAAGGGGTTACATCAAAGGATTTTATTTACTTCTTAATGCCTGACAGATTTAGTAATGGGGATAAGAGCAATGATAAAGTTGCTGGATTAAAAGATCAATCCTTGGATAGAGATTCTATTTTCTTAAGACATGGCGGTGACTTACAAGGGGTATTGAATCATTTGGATTATTTACAAGGATTAGGGGTTACCAGTTTATGGATGACTCCTGTCGTAGAGAATGATATGCCCAATAGAACTGAACATGGGTATGCTGCCACCAATCAATATGCAATTGAAAAAAGATTTGGTGGAGAAGCTGTCTATTTAAAATTAAGTGATGCCCTTCATCAGAGAGGAATGAAATTAATTCAGGATATTGTGTACAATCATTCAGGTAGATTTCATTTCTTAGTTCAAGATGCGCCAGACAAAACTTGGTTGCATCAATGGCCTAAGTTTACAGAACCTAGTCATAAAGAGCAGGTGATTTTTGATCCTTATGCTTCTAAGACAGAACAGGTTAAAATGACTGATGGCTGGTTTACGACTGAAATGCCAGACTTGAATCAATCCAATCCCTTTATGGCAAATTTCTTAACACAGAACGCTATTTGGTCGGTGGAGACTTTTGGAGTAGATGGATTTAGAATTGATACCTACAAATACAATGACCTGCCTTTTATGAATCAATTAAACCAAGCATTGGTCAATGATTTTCCTGCTATTACAAGCTTTGGAGAATCTTGGGTGCATGGTGTAGCTGCTCAAGCCTATTTTGTAGAGAATAATATGAATGTTCCATTTAAGAGTAAATTATATGGAGGTCAAGATTTTCAAACTTTGTTTTATGGAATTCTTCCAGCATTGAATGAGCATTTTGGTTGGACAGATGGGGTAACTAAATTATACACAACATTAAGTAATGATTTCTTGTACAAGGATGCTTCAAGAAATGTACTTTTCTTAGATAATCATGATATGACCAGAATTCTTTCTTCTTTAGGAGAGAGCGTTCCAAAATTAAAAGTGGCTTTGGCTTGGTTATTTACTTGCAGAGGTATTCCTCAATTGTATTATGGAACAGAAGTGATGATGAAGGGTATTTCAAATCCAGATGGATGGGTAAGATTAGATTTTCCAGGAGGATGGGACGGTGATCAAAAAAATGCATTTACTGGTGAAGGTTTAACTGCAGAAGAAAAATCTATTCAATCCTATACTAGAGTGTTAGGTAATTATAGAAAGCAATCAACTGCTTTGCAAACAGGTAAAATGATGCAATACATCCCAAATAATGGCTTGTATGTTTATTTTAGATATGATACAGGTTCTACAGTAATGTGTGTGATGAATACAGATAAGCAAACTAGGACTGTAGATATGAATGATTTTTCAGAAAGAACCAAAGGATTTAATGGAGGTAAAGATATTATTACCAATCAACAAATAAACACTAAGTTTGAACTACCTGCAATGAGTATGCAGATCATTGAATTAACTAAATAATATGTCAAAATACGAGGATATTCATTTTGTAGATGCCGCACAACCTGTGTGGAATTATTCTTTATTTACAGAAGAGGATATCCATAATTTTCAAAATGGTACGCATTATAGTTTGTACAAGCTTTTTGGGAATAAACAATTAGAAGTATTAAATACTCAAGGAACTTATTTTAGTGTATGGGCGCCTAACGCGACCGCAGTATTTGTAACAGGCAATTTTAATGATTGGAACAAATCTAGCCATCCTTTAAAAGTTAGATTAGATAGTTCTGGTATTTGGGAAGGTTTTATTCCCAATGTATTACAAGGCGAAGTATATAAATACCATATCCATGGATATAAAGGCGCTTTATTAGATAAGGGAGATCCATTTGCACATTATTGGGAATTAAGACCATTAACTGCATCCATTACTTGGGGTACAAACTATGTATGGAAAGATGACAAATGGTTAGAGCAAAGAAAAACTAAGAACAGAACGGATCAGCCCTATTCGGTATACGAAGTACATCTAGCAAGCTGGATGCGTCCAGATAAAAACAATCAGGATTCTTATAATAGTTATAAGCAGTTGATTGATTTATTGGTACCCTATGTTAAAGAAATGGGTTTTACACATGTAGAGTTCATGCCTGTAATGGAACACCCTTTTGATGGCAGCTGGGGTTATCAAGGTATTGGGTTTTTCGCACCAACTTCTAGATTTGGTAATCCGCAAGAATTTGCTGCTTTAGTGGAAGCTTTTCATTCGGCAGAAATTGGTGTGATTATAGATTGGGTGCCTTCCCATTTCCCTTATGATAGTCATGGCTTGTTTATGTTTGATGGAGCCAATACCTATGAGTATGCTGATATGCGAAAAGGCTATCATCCAGATTGGAACTCCTATATATTCAACTATAAAAGAGGGGAAGTAAAATCTTTTCTAATTAGTAGTGCAAGATTCTGGTGTGATCAATTTCATATTGATGGATTAAGAGTAGATGCAGTAAGCTCTATGTTGAAATTGGATTATAGTAGAAAAGAAGGAGAGTGGGAGCCCAATGAATTTGGCGGAAATGGAAATTTAGAAGCCATTGCTTTTATCAAGGATTTAAATGAAACCTTATATAGAGATTTTCCAGCCATTCAAACTATTGCAGAGGAAGCAACGGATTGGCCTGGCGTGAGTCAGCCCACTTTTATGGATGGCTTAGGATTTGGAATGAAATGGATGATGGGTTGGATGCATGACACTTTGGATTATTTTAAATTAGATCCATTATACCGATCAGGAAGTCAGGATAAGTTTACTTTTTCCATGATGTATTATTATGACGAACATTTTATGTTGCCTTTAAGTCATGATGAAGTAGTACATGGTAAAAGTCCCATGTTGTATAAAATGCCAGGAGATGAATGGCAAAAGTTTGCGAACCTAAGATTGATGTATACCTATATGTTTACCCATCCAGGAGCTAAATTATTATTCATGGGAAATGAATTTGCTGCTACAAAAGAATGGGATTATCAAACAGAGCTTCAATGGGATTTATTACAACATGTGAGTCATGGTGGAATGAAGTATTGTGTACAGCAATTAAATAAATTGTATCAATCTAATCCAGCATTATACGAACTACAATATGATACAGCTGGGTTTGAATGGGTAGAAACCAATAAAAGACAAGAAGGGGTGTTGGCTTTTAAGAGAAAATCCAAAGATCCAAAGGAAGAAATTTTGGTAGTCTTTAACATGACCCCAGTGCCAAGACATGATTACCCTATTCATGTATATGGGAATAAACCATGGAAAGAAATTTTCAATAGCGATAATAAAGCATTCTGGGGAGTGGGAGATTTATATAATAAAGATATCAGAATGGAAGCTCAGGATGATAAAAAAGAATGGTTCAAATTGATTTTGGAGCTTCCCGCACTTTCAGCTATCGTATTAAAGTAGTTCGCAATCGTTTTAAAAGCACATTTTTATTGAAGTTTTGCACAAATAGTTTAATATAAGGATTGTTAACATTAAGTTCATATTAAGTATTGAACTTTACTGAAACATCCAACCCTAAACACATGAAAACAAATCACAAGGCTTTATTGCATGACGCGGTTTCCGAGTTCATTCAA
>CALCEA010000047.1 GCA_937900675.1 uncultured Chitinophagaceae bacterium | reverse complement strand
ATCCCATCCGCCTATATACTTTAACCCAAAATAAATGATGATATAAATGCCCATTACTTTAATAATCATTTGCGCGACTTCACTGTAAACAATTGCTTTCATGCCTCCTTCTAAAGAATAAACAATTGTAACAATAGAAATAATGAGTATGGTTTGGGTAAACGAAATTTTTAGAATTGAAGTTAAAATCAGTGAAACTGCATAAACAGTTACTGATGTAGCAAAAGATCTACTAATTAGAAAAACGCTACTCAATAATAATCTTGAAGAGGTGTTAAATCGTTTTTCTAAGAAAGCATAAGCACTTACAACAGAAGATTTATATAAAGCAGGAGCAATAAAAGCAATCAAAATAATCATTGCCAATGGAACTCCAAATTCAAAAGTGAGCCATTGCATACCTCCCCCAGCTCTTAAACCAACGAATGCTGGAGCTGAAACAAAACTGATTACAGAAAGTTGCGTTGCCATGGTTGACATACATAGAGAAAACCAACCAAATCCCTTTCCTCCTAAGAAATACTCAGTGTTTTTTTGGCTTTTCTTAAATCTCAAACCCATCCAAATCATTGCTATAAAATAGCATATTACAATTCCGTAATCAATATAGTTCATGGTTTAAAAATTTTGTTGATTGTACTTGAAATCTAAATATAAGGCCGCCGTCCATGAAAATAAGTCAGCTCCAATACCTCTTTTTTGATCAAATTCAATACCGGGTCTAGGATCAAAATATTCAAAAGAGCCAAAATTATCTACTAAAGCTAAAGAATCTTGTTTGATTAATTCACCCTCTTCATTATACCCATATTTTAACAACCCATGATATAACATCCAATTTACATTAATCCAAACAGGACCTCTCCAATACTTCACAGGATTAAAAGATGCTTCTGTATATGCACATGATGGACATAAATACCATTCTGCATTTTCTGCAAATGAATCTTTCAAATGATTTACCAATTGAGAAGCTTGATGCTCTGAACATACACTTGCAAATAATGGCATAAATCCTGAAGAAACTTTAATCGGTATTCTCTTATTGTTTCTTAAATCATAAGCATAATAAAAGCCAGTTGCTTCATCCCACAACTTTGTGTTCATTGATTTTATAGCCAAATCATTCCATTGTTTAATTTCCGATGTATCTTTTTTTAACAAGTCTCCAATAAATATCAAGCTATTGTTTGACTTAATTAACATTGAGTTAAATAGCACATCTTGTACTAAAAAGGGAGATTGTTTTGCAATTTGTTCGTCATCATATTTGCAGGCAACAAAAGTATCAATCAAACAAATATACCTTTTATAATGTTCATTAGTTGGTCTTTCCGCAGCATCCACATTTTTATTGTCTTTTCTTAAATGAGAAACATCTCTTGCTTTTGAAACATCCATGTTTTCAAAAATCTCATCCCACATTGGAGAATTATCTGTTCCACTTTCCCAATTATGCTGTATATAAACCAATCCTTCTTTATTAGGATCTCTTCTTTCATATAAATATTTATGAAAAGCATATATTTTAGGGTATATCTCTTCTAAAAATTCCATCCATCCAGGCTGATCGGACATTATTGAATGCATTCTTTCTATTATGAATCCAAAAACTGGAGGCTGAGTTATACCTGATGTTGGAACAGTTTTAGAAGAATAAGGTGTTGAATGCAGATTCCAAACATCAGGGCCTGGGAAATAATTTTCATTCTGTTCGTGAAAAACAATATGTGGTAACATACCATTAGACCATTGTCCCTTAAATATAAATCTTATCTCATCAATGGCTTTTTCAGGAGCATAATAACTTAATCCTAAAGCAATAAATCCTGAATCCCAATTCCATTGAAATGGATACAATCTTGCACTAGGAATAGTATAGCCATTGCGCCAATTATTATCTAAAACATCTTTCAATGTACCTATTGTGTCAGTTTTTACTAATTGTGACATATTATAATATTACTGAGTTATTTTTAAAATCTAGATAAATGGCAGCAGTCCATGAAAAATTCTGTCCCCCAAGTCCTTTTTGTTCAAGAGGTGATTCCTCTAATGGCCTTGGATCAAAATATTCATACATGCCGACATGCTCAATTAAATAGATTGTTTGTTCTTTTATTTTTTCTGCAACTGTATCAAAACCATATCTTTTTAAGCCATGATATAAAAGCCAATTTACATTGGGCCATAAAGGGCCACGCCAATATTTTTTAGGATCAAAGTCTTCAGCACTGGCAGAATAAGATGGACAAAGAAACCATGTTTCATTTGGAATAAAACTTTTCTCGATTTTATTAACCAAAGCATTTGCTTGTTCTTTATTCGGAATACCTGCAAAAAGACTAATAACAGCTCCTAAAATATCTTTTTTTATTAATACCTTTTTATTGAAGTCATAAGGATAAAACATTTCCGCCTCTACATCCCAAAATTTATCTCTAAAAGATTTTAATGATTTTTCCTGCCATACATACAACTCGGGATAACTAAAACCATATTTTTTGGCCAACTTGATCAATCCCTCATTGGATCTTATCAATAAACTTATGAAAAAGTTTTCTTGAATCAAGAAAGGATAATTATTCATCAAACTAGACTCGTCATAAGATTTTTCTTTGAGCAAATCAATTAAATAGATATAACGCTTATAATGCTCATGAGTAGGTCTCATAGAAGCGTCGACTTTCTTTAAGTCTTTTCTTAAATGTGCTACTTCTCTCGCTTTATCAACATTCATTGTTTCCCATACCTCATCCCAAATAGGAGCATTATCTGTAGATTCCCAATTATGAATTACAAAAGGCAATCCTTCGTTTAATGGATCTCTATTTTGATATAAATACTGATGGAAATGAAAAACTTTTGGGAGAATCTGCTGGATAAAATCACTTATATCTTTCCCATTTTGTTCAGCAATCTGATCCATCCTCTCCAAAAAGAAACCAAAAACCGGCAATTGTGTAATGCCAGATGTTTTAATATTTTCTGGACAATTGGCTGATTGATGAATATCCCATTCTGACGGGCCAGGAAAATAATTTTCATCCTCTTTATGAAAAACGATATGGGGTAACATTCCGTTTTTCCATTGACCAGAGAATATATGATTAACTTCTTGAATTGCTTTTTCTATATCTACATACATCCATCCCAATGCATGAAAACCAGCATCCCAATTCCATTGAAATGGATATAAGGTTGAAGAAGGTATGGTGTAACCAGTTCTCCAATTTCCTTCAAGGACTTCTTTGGCTTTTTCTGAGGTATTCATAGTTAAAAGATGTACCCTCACCGAAATGAGGGTACACTATAGATTGCTAAATAACCAAAATACTAGAATGTATAAGTAAATCTGATATAGTAAGCTCTTGGTAAGATTGGTCTACCAACAAAGTAGTTTCCACTATTTGTTTGAGTATCACCAGCTCTTGGGTTACCTTCAGTTATACCTTCTGAATTGAATACATTGAAAATACCTCCACTAACTCTTAATGTAGATTTATTTTCTAAAGAGAAATTATATCCTGCAGTTAAACGAGCAATAGAATATGGATCTAATGTAACTAAGTTACTTGCATTACCAAATCTTTTACTTTGATAGTTATTGCTAAATCCTAAATCAAATTTGCCGTTGTTGTAGTTAATACCTGCATCATACATAAATTGTGGTTGACGCTCAATCCATTTTCCAACATTTGTAGGTGTAGTTTCATCCTTTGTATATGTAGCTTTCATTGAAGTTGCCATTCCAGCAATATGTACATTCTTAATTAATTCTAAATCTGCAGTAAATTCAAAACCAGATGATTTAGAACTGATATACTTAGAAACTTCTTGGATAGCTCCATTCACATTTAAATATTGTACAACCAGACGGTCATTCAAAGTATTTGAGAAATATGCCGCAGTTGCAGTTAATTTAGTAAAGTTAAACTTCAAACCACCTTCATATTGATTGATCAATTCTGGTTGATATTTAGGATAAGCAGGCACACCAGCATTGTATTTTACACTTAATCCACGCAATTCTGGGAAGAAATAGCCCTTAGACATATTTGCATAACCATTGATATTTTGTGTAATTGGATAACTTGCCGCTAATGCAATTGCAGAAGATTTAGTACTTACATTGAATCTGTCAAAAGTACCTGTTCCCCAAGCAACATTGATACCATCTACATTTCTAGCAGTTGCAGATTTCTCAATATTACCAATACCATTAATGCTCTCAAATCTAACACCAGCATCAAATTTTAATTTACCAATTTGCATTTCGTCAGAGAAATAGAATGCTTGCTTATTACTAGCAATCACTTTATTCGTATATCCTGGCATACTTGCTACTCCATTTACAGTAAATTTAGTAGCAACTCCTGCAGAATCATATGTAGTTAAATTCACTAATCTTGGTTGATTGTTGAATTCACTTAAGAATCTAAATTGAATATTTAAATCTCCTACTTCAGTTCTAGAAGCAAAAGTACCTGCAGTGAAATTATGATTGATATTTCCTGTGGTAAATTCTTTTGTTAATGTTACTAAAGAAGAAAGATCTGTCATTGGTCTAACTCTGTCAGTAATGTTATTTTGTAACATTTTCGCAGAAGAGTTAACAGCTGTATTATCATTTGCATAAGTATATACAGCTCTAACAGCCTTAGGAGCAATAGTTTTGAAGAATACATCTTGAGTTAATGGATTTACTCCACTACCATCTGTACCAAAGAAATTGAATTGATGTTGATATCTAGCTGTTCTTACTTTTGCATTTAACTTCCAGCCATTACCCATTTCTTTTTGAAAATCAGCCATTACATAATTACCCTTTGTCCATGCGCCATTAGCAGCCTGACTTTGGTATAAACCATTTGGCGTTCTACCAGTTAACAAAGTTGCATCTGATGTTTGCAATGTATTAATTGTATTGCCATCCCA
>CALCEA010000046.1 GCA_937900675.1 uncultured Chitinophagaceae bacterium | reverse complement strand
AATTGGAAACTAACAGCAGAAGCTGATTGTCCAATAATTGCTAAGTCTAACCAACCATCATTATTAATATCCACCCATTTTATATCACCATATCTAAATGACTTGTTAGTTAAATTTAAATCTGTAAATGTTCCACCATTATTTTGATAAATTTTAGTAACATTTCCATTATCGCTTTGACCCATCACGGCAAGGTCTAATAATCCATCATTATTATAATCACCCCATGTAAATCTCGCATTGTATAATCCAGGAATTGGATTATCAACACTTTGTAATGGATCGGTTGGTGAGAATACTTTGGTACTAAAATTAGAAGCTTGACCAAATTTATTCACCATTTGTAAGGAGATATAATAAGGCTTCTTGCTTGAAATATTAATATCAGAGAACTCTAAAGAATCAGGATAGTTTCTTGCCACTGCACGATCCACAATAATTGGAATGGTTGGATCAGATGCTCTGTAATTGTATGCATTATTGATAAATGCATTCTTATAAGTATCTAAGGTATCAACCTTAAGATTTGCAAATAAATATGGATCAATCTTGTCTTTTGATGGAGTCCATTTGATCTTTACTTTATAGCCATTATTAGATACTTTAATGTCAGATGAACTTACTGCAGCAGGTGCTGTTGGTTTGAATTCATCTGTTCCAGCAGTTTGTAACCAAGATTTAACAACAAAATTATTGCTATTCCAGTTCACTGAACCATCTGCTTCTGGTTGATTTTCCATCCATAATAAATCCTTGAAGCCATCATTGTTTAAATCCATTAATCTCAAGTTAAATAGAGACCAAGTTGAATTTGAATTAAATGGAATTGCTCCAATTGATTTTTTCACAAAACCATTTAAGTGGTTATTGATATAAGCGTAAATAGTATTTGAATTATCTACTGTGATGATATCTTGGAAACCATCATTATTGATATCACCAATAGTCACTTTACCATCATTCACAGAACCAGTAAATTGCATGTTTCCATTAGCTGCACTAAAAGTAGCATCTAGATCATATAATCTATAACTACCGCCATTCACTCTAGTGAAGATTTGAACCTTTCTATTGCTATTGAAATCACCAATAAATAAGTTAGCACTCCAATCTACATTCAATCCTGTATTGTACATGTAGAATTTGCCGTCTTTTTTATTAGATACAAATACTACTAAAGGATTGCCATTTGTTTGACCTAAGCCAATTGCTCCACCCCAGTTGGTCATTCCAAATATATCAGGAATACCATCATTATTCACATCCACGAACTTTACTAATTTTAAAGCTGAATTAACGTTTTGAAGTGAAGTATTAGTAAAATTAATTGAAGCGTTTGGCTCCCATTTAACCTGATGCATTGAAGCTATCAATTCCTCTTTTCCGTCAAAATTACCATCCATATATTCTGCTGCAGATTCTATAGATTGGCCTACAGATGTATTCCATTCATAATAAGGGAAAGTTTTTTGATTCCACTTATAAGTAAAGTTCGTCTGCACACCCCAAGTATTATTCATATCCATGAAATTCCTTGGAGCATTAGTTGTATCAATATTGAATGTTAAGCTATTATTATTTACCAAGTATGCTAACTGCGTATTATTTTGTTGATTGCCATTTTTTCTAAAGATGGTTACAAAATCAACATCATCATCTCCATTCACATTCATTGGGTTTAATATCTGCATATAATCTGCCTTACCCTTCGCTAAATTAGTAACCTTGTTTAAGCTAAATTTAATATTGGTACTGTTTGCAGATACTTTTGTAATATTTAATACGCTCATAGAATCTGAAGCGACACCCCCTCTGGTACTATCTACTGATTTAAATTCTTGAGAATATAAAATCAATTTAGGTAAAGTTGGAGTTCGATCAGCACTGATATTAATCAAGTTCATTGCACTTGCTACATGATTGCTATTTCTACTTCCTGATCTAACTTTAAATGAAGCGGTATCCAAAGCAAAAGACAAAGCAGGAACATATACGGTATCCAATGAGGATTTAATATTACTTAAACCAGTTTTAACAGCAGCATTACCTGAACCTATTGTTGCTTTTAATGCATAGAAATATTCTTTATCTGATGGCAATACATCAGAAATGGTATTTTTTGTCACATCCACTGTGATATTACTTAATGGAGCGATTGTATCCAATGAAGTTCTTACTGTATCTCTATACACTTGTACAGATGTATAAGTATTTGAAGTCACTGGGTTTTCCCAAGTTAAAGTAATATTCTTAGCAGATTTTTGTAATCTTGAGATTTGAGGTGCAGCTACACTATACTTACTCTCAAAAGCACCTAAATCATTTTTAGTGCCTGCTGGATTAGGTCTATCGTTATAATTATAATCATAAGCCAAAGCATTTAATGTGTCTGAAGTGTTTGCGCCTTTTAAAATCAATTGAGCTGAACCCTTTCCTAGTGCAGGTGAATTAGAAGATAAAGTATAGTCAAAAGCAGCACTATTATTAAACTGGGGATCTATAACTTGATTCGTAGAACTTTGGGCAACAAATTTTGGATTATCTACTATAGAGTTTTCAACTCTAAATAATTTTTCGTTGAAATTATTGTTGTAACCATTTTCTGTAATAATTGAATTGAAAATCACAACGCCTCTTTCAGCTCCACAACAATTATTATTAAAAGACGAGTTATTAACAAAAATACTATTTACAAATTTTGGCACTTTTGTTTTTACCTGATTGGTATCTGCATATTGAATATTAAATATACCATTCTGCGTTGTATTATTAATGATCAAGCTATTGTTAAATAAAGGAGCAGACTGATCTATATTAAATACATATTGAGAACTATTGTTTGTAAAAGTACAAGATTCGAAAATTGGGTTTGAATTAAAATTGATATTGATTGCCGCTGGTGGCATATTACTCCAATTAGTATAAGTACTACCTGAAAACACTAATCCAATAATTTTATTTTGAGGCTTGGAATAAATAGATTGTCCCCATTGATTTTGATCTTGAATATTTAAAATTGGTTTAGAGCTTGGACTCAAAGGATTAATAATTGCCTTGCCTAAATTTCTTGCTTTTAATACAACAGTTTTACTAAAAATTTGTAAGTCTTCAACATAAGTACCATTATTTAATAAAATGGTATCACCAGAGATACTATTATCAATAGCATACTGAATAGATTTTAATGGATACTTTTCAGAGCCATTTCCAGTAGATTTTCCAGCAGTATCTATAATCCAAATATTTGATGCAGTTGCAAATGCTAATTTTGAAATATCACTTGCTGCACCAACTGAATCCACAACCTTAATTCCATAGAAATATTTAACATTAGCAAATGCAGAATTGTCTACATATATAGTAGTATCAATATTTGAAGCAATTTTGTCAAGATTATTAGCATTAACACCTCTATAAACATTATACATTCTTTTTGAAGTATCTTTCCATTGAACAATAACTGACCTAGCACCGCCATAAGCACTCAATGTATCTAATTTAGTTGGAGGTGTATTAGGTTTAGCAGACAATTGATTTGAGAAACCACTATAACTAGCTTTATTTGCAGTAAATGCTTTAATTCTATAATAATACTTTGTTAAGTTAGTCAATGCAGTGTCTATATATGATAATGTATCAGCATTGGTAATTGTAGTAAATGCTGTTATTGTATTATTACTCTCAGCAATATCACTTGTTGATCTATATATATCATAACCCGCAATTGAGCCATTTAATGGTTTTGACCATTTAATAATAATTTTCTTATCGCCACCATCTAAAGACATAAGTGTTGGTGCAGAAAATCCATAAATATTTTCAACAGCTCCAATATCACTATTAGTAGTACTTGGTGAAGGCCTATCTGTTCCATATAGATCTTTAGAACGTACTTTTCTGTTGTTTGACTTTGCAAAACTATTTACTCCAGAATTAATCAATAGACTTGAAGACTTTAAATTTAAATTTAAAGTGTCAGCAAACATTGGATCTGGAGCGATAATATTATTTGTAAAAACTGGGCTAAGTTTATCAAACGTATTAGTTTTAGAAATATCGTTTGTGAAATAGTTATTTAAGAAATAAACATCTGAAAATGTATTTGCCCAAGATGCAACAAAAAAGTCTTTGTAGTTTTTATAAAAAATATTATTTACATAATAGGTAACTGGAGTTTGGTTTTCAAGAACAATATTTGTTACTTTAGAATTATAAAAAGTGTTATTTGAAATAAATACACTGTCATTTCCAGACATCTTTAAAATATAATGTTGTCTATCTCTATTTGAACTGTTAGCATCATAGTTTTCTAAAGTTCCATTATTTATAAAAATATTTCCAGTAATATCAGCTTTACCATTTGTCCATCCATCAATTAAGCCAACATTAATCCAATAATTATCTGGTCTTGTCATATTTAAATTGTTATTTCTAAATATGTTATTGATTAATTGAGGATTATTTCCTTCAAATCTCAAACGAGCATAGTTGTTTTCGAAAATTGAATTTTTGATAATTGCACTATCTCCTAAAATTAAGAATCTTGTATTTTGTTCAAAATCAGTATTATTATCTCCTGTAATGTCTTTTTCACCATTATTTGAGAAAATACATTTATCAAAAGTAAAGGCAGCTGGACCACCCCACTGAAAGCTCGCTAATTTAGCTACTTTAGAAGAAACATTTTTAAAACTTAATCCTATGAAATAATTTCTAATTGATGGACCTGACCAACTAGAATTTGAATAGGTAATGATATTACCTCTTAATCCAGTTGCACTAATAATCGTATTACTTATTGCTCCAGTATCTGTTGGATCTAATAAGTAATTAGAACCAACTACTAAACCTGGAGTCATTGAAATTTTTTCATTATAAGTTCCTCTTAAAATAATGATAGTGTCTCCTTTAATTGCTTGAGAAAAAGCCTTAGAAATAGTCTTATATGCATTTACTGAATCACGACCACCCTCACTTCCTGTTGCAGCAGATCTTACATACCATCTGATTGGAGTTGGACCTGGAGTAGTAAAGTCTTTGGTATCGCTAGCCTCTGACACTACACCATTGTTATCCTTATTCAATAAATAATAATAATATTTTGTTTGTTGATAAGTAGTAAGGTCATTGTAAATAGAAGCAGTATCTTTTATCTCAGTAAGTGAATCCATTTTTGAAGCTGAGGTACCTCTGTATATTATAATTTTAGTTGAACCATTACTACTTGGAATTGACCAAGATAAACTTACACCTGAACGTCCACTTATTGCTAATGAAAAATTAGTTGGTTTTTGAACAGCACTTGAAGTTGCTGGAGTTTTTATTGATTTTACTTCGCTAAAGTCAGAATAAGTACTAGTTGAAGAAGCGGTTGCTCCCTTTATTGCTGTTTTAATAGCATAATAATAAGTTGTACTTGCTGTCATTGAAGAAATATCAGTATAAATACTTTTCAAAGTTGGATCATTGTATATTGTATTAACTGCTGTCATACTAGATGTACCAGATGTAGTACTTCTATAAATTACAACAGAGTCGATTTTTGGATTTGATAAAATCGAATATCCAATATTAATTCTTTGATTACCACCAATTACAGTGTTTTGAAGTGATGTAAGAATAGGTTTAGGCAATGCAGTACTAGTTTCAACTGCACCTAATTCAGGTTTTGATCCAGAAGGATTAGGACGATCAACTCCAAAAATGTCTTTATTGGGAACAAACGAATTACTTAGGCCAGCGCCTATACCTGCTGATGTTGAAGTCAAATCAAATTTCAAATTAGCAGTATCAGAAAAACTTGGCATTACATCCATATGGCTTGCTGTATCAAATTGAATCTCAATTAAAGGACCGTAACCATATTTTGGATCTGGATTGAAACCACCATGAATAATATTATTGTTCAAGATCATTCGACCTGGCTTAGAATTACTTCCTGCACCCCACCAAAATTCTGAGTTATAATTATCTACAACAAAATCATTATATATAATATTATTCTGTATTCTTGTAACAAAATATGTATTATTAACATCTCCCTCCCAAGATCTATTGTACATTGCTCTATTCTTATTCATAAACATTGTATTATTTACAATATTTATAGTGTCTCTTTGACCTCCAGAGCTTATATTTATAAGATTTTCTCCATTGTTTTTGTAAAAAATATTATTAGTTAAATTTAATTTAGTTGAATTATTAAGGTAAATAACAGCTCCACCATTACCATTGATCCCAACTGGTTCTTGATTACCTGATGATAAATTTTGCCAGAAAGAATAGTTATTTAAGAATAAGCAATTTTCAACAGTGGTATATTGAGGATTACCCCAATCTCCTTGAAAAAAGAAAATAGCTTGACCTTTATTATTTTCGATTTTAGAATTTCTTATAACTGTTTTTTCAAACATAAAAGGGAAGGAATAATTAACCCCATTGTTTGCTAAAATACAATCAGATACCAATCCCAATCTCATATTTAAAACATATCTGCTAGCCTTGGTTAGTGTTAAACCAATTACTTTTAATTGTGTAGTATCAAATTGACCGGATCCATTAAAATATATTAAAGCATCAAATTGTGATTGTTGCGTTACACTATCTCCAGAAATTATTGTTCGAGAGATGTGAGTTGTATCCTTATCTAACAAAAAATTTGAAGCAATTGTTAATCCTTGTTTTGTGATTCTAAGTTTTTCCTTATAAACTCCCTCGCTAATGATGATCGTATCACCACTCACAGCAGAGTCAACCGCCATCTTTATTGTTGAGAAACTTAGTCCAGAATTAGTTGTTGAAGTTTTGTCAACAATGATTCTTTTACCAGACTGTGCATTTGCAGTAGAAACTAAAATTGCAGATACAAAAAGAATTGAAGCAATTCCTTTTAAGAAAAAATTACGACTCATAATAACATGGTTTTAGTGCATAAAACAACCACTGTTATCTGGGGGCAATAACAAGAAATAGTTTAGGTTTGGTTTTAATTCCGAAATAAATATAAGACAGAAATGATATTAGTTTTTCAAAATATTTAACATTTTACAGAAAATGAATCATATTTAATAATTAAATATTGATAATCAATCATTTACATAGTATTAAATTATACTAATTTATTTAAAATGAATATTTTATGAAAACGGTGCAAGAAACAGAAAAATGAATGACTAATCCTTCTTTTTAACCAACAGATAAGATAAAATAGACATGAAGGAAAGAAAGGCACCAATCAAGATACCCTGGTACCATTTTACCTCTATTCTCTCAAGGGGAAACCCTGTTTGATCTACGATTTGTACCGTAGGTGTCTCCTGAATCAAAGCAGCCTTCGAAACTTCTAGATTTTTCATTAATTCGGCATAAATGGTGGTCAGGACCATCTTATCCCTTTGAGAAATTTCTGAATATACGGGTGCATTTACATCAGCAGGATTGACATTCAATAATAATCGGGCATCTTCTGTGGCGGTATAGGTTTGTTGGTTTAAGATACGAGAAATACTATCAGTTCTTTTTTCTAAACGATTGATATTGTTTTTTAACCTGCCCACTTTAGCATTCACATAAAACTCTGTAGCAATTTTGATAAGTCTTTGAGTAATCAACAAACTCATTAACTCATCCTTAGTTTTAACAGCAATATTGAAGAAGTTTAATTTTTTATCTGGCTTGATGATGCTTAATTCCTTTTCTTCAATTCTCTTGATGATAATTTTCAATAAGCTATCTTGTAAACGAATATCTGCATCTGGTTTACCGAAATAAACTAATCTACCAATTTTTTTATCTCCTTTCCAACTTTCTCTTAAACCATATACATCTGCATATCTATCTGCAATTGCATATTGATTGCTTGAATCTCCATAAGGTGTTTTTAAACATTGTGCCATCATGGATTTACTCTTCAATAAAGAAAGTACATTGTCGCCAGATAAAACACCATTGCCAGAACCAGCAATACTTCCGATATCCATTCCTAAAGAACCTCCTAAAGAAGATAATAAACCACCTCCAATACTTTTACTGTCTTCTACAGAAAAAGTAATTTCAGCATTATATCTAACAGGCTTGTAAATACTATATAATAATCCAAGAATAGCACCAATAAGAACAACTAATGAAACTAATTTTAAATGAGCCTTTAAAACTATACTAATTGTATTCATCCATCCTTTCAACCAACTAGTGAATGAAAAAGGTTGTTCATAAGGATAATTAGAAGTATCGTTTTGTAGGTTCATTAGATTATAATTTTAAGATGGCCGCTAAACTTACCAATCCAGAAATAATAGAAGTGAATGCAGTAATTTCTGCAATAGTTAACCCTTTTTGTTTTTCGGGCACTTCTGGTATAATGATCTTACTTCCAGATTTTACTTTAGGATAAAATTTAAGGAATAAGAATTTGGTTGTCTTTCTATTAATGCCATTACTATATTGTATATAGGCTTTGGATAAAGATGCTCTATTTTTTACACCACCAGCTGCTGAAATATATGACTTGAAACTACTTGATTCATATCTTATTAATTGAGGATTATATACTGCACCTGCAATTTCAACATATGGATCATTTCTTGAAACAAAAATACTATCACCAGGCAACATCAACAATCCCATATCCTTAGCAGCATTTCTTTCAAGATTTACGCCAATTCTTGTACCATTTCTAAAAACTTGTAAATCTTTTAAAGAACCGTATTGAGATAAACCTCCAGCACGATTGATGATATCTTGTATATTTTCATCACGACGCTCTAGTGCAAAATTTCCTGGAAACAAAACTTCTCCTCTAACTTTTACATCCCCAATAAATTTATAATTCAATAATCTTGGAACATAAATATAGTCTTGAGGCTCTAATAAAGTTTTTGCATCTTTATTAGTTAAAGAAGCATCTAATTCTAATTTCATTAAATCAACCATTTGATTACTCATTTGGTCGGTTCTATTTTTTTCAATTCTTGACAGTTCTACTCTGTGATATGCAGCATCATTCATAAATCCACCTGCTAAGGCAATCAAGTCTTGTATTTGCATACCTTTTCTGAACAATATTTTTCCTGGATTGCGAACATTACCGTCAATGGTAACATATTGTTGATCCACTAAATCTTCTTTAGCAAAAACATGAATAGAATCTTCAGAGCTTAATGTTATGTCATTAGTATTTATTGTAGTTAAATCTACAGAGAGAATTGTTTTTTCTCTATTGGCTCCTACTCTTTTAATAATTGCTCTAGTTAAAAATGCATCTGCTCTTAATCCATCTGCTTTTTTAAGCAAAGATTGTAAAGACAATTGTGGGGTATATCCATATTCACCAGGACGATATACTGCGCCAGTAATAGTTACTTTATTCTCAAACAAAGGTTGCATTTGTTCTGCATAAATAGAATCGCTTTGCATTGGAATATAATTCACAAAAGAACTTTGTTCAATATCCTTGAATAATTTTTCTCTTCCTTGCAGTTGAACAATTTTTAATCTATCAGTGAAAGCAGAGTCACTAAAACCACCAGCATATGCTAAAGCTTGTGCTAAATTTTCATTAGGAAGTAATTCATACACCATTGGTCTTTTAACCATACCTGCTAATTCAACACGTTTTAAGGTTGGTGTAAAAACTAAAACATCCTGATCTTCCAATCTAGTATCTGAATTTAATAAACCTTTTTGTAAGAAAGGATATAAGTCGATGGTAGCAATAGTTTTATTATTACGAACCACTTGAATATTTCTTAATGAACCATTGATAGTGGGACCACCAGTAAGATATAACACATTAAACACAGTAGCTAAAGAAGAAACTTGGTATGCACCTGGCCTTTCAACTTCTCCAATCACAGTTACACGAATAGTTCTTAGATTAGAGAGGCTAATATTTAATTTTGTTTTTCCTAAACTTAAAGCAGGATAGGATCTGGCCATTCTTGTAAATATTCTTTGCTTTGCTTGATCAATGGTTAAGCCAGTTAAAGAAATTAAACCTACATATTCTACTCTAATCATGCCATCACGATTTAATTTGGCATTGATATCTGTTTCGTTCAATCCACTTAAAGTAATATTCAATTCATCTCCAGGACCTAAAATATAATTTTTAGGCGTAGTCAAATTTAAATTAGGTTCAAAAGCAGTATTCGGATTACTAAAAAAATTATACCCATAATATTTATCATTAATCCTGAAAGAAGGAACCTCATTAATCCAACTTGAATCTTGTAAAAACATCGAAGTGTCTTTAATCAAAGATTTGCTAGAAGCACTTAACCCAAATTTGGATTTTTGGGATGCCTGAAGCCCCACTAATCGCTTCTTGAATAAACCCACTTCATTTGGACCCAAGCCTTTTTGCACCATCATCTTCATTGCCTCAGATTCAGACATACCCTTTGAAGAGAATTGCTGCCAAATCTGCATCATTTGTTGATCAGATAATTGGTTGATTCTTAGGCTCTTTAAATCTTGTGCTTGAAGGCTACCCACAAAAAAAAGGGCAACCAATATCAAAATAGGTTTTGCTTTTGCAATAAATGATGTCATTATGATCTACTTATATATGTAAAAGTACTAAAATTTATTCCAGCAAATGCCGAAACTAGCATCTGTTAGCCATTTGGTACCCCCATTATTGGCTTTTTGATAAGACTTAGCGTAGCCAAAGTTCAAAAACAAATTATTCCATACTTCCCATTGGGCCTCTATACCCATCCTGGTTCTTTTATACAATGGATCAAAGCCAAATTTGGGTTGGGGTTGAGCAAAATATTGAATTTCAATACTTGGTTCCCCATTTTTACGCATGGTATAGGCAAATGCTTTCAGGTTTAAATTGGCCATTGGGTGCAATGAGGCGCTGAGATATAACCTATCGGAGTTGGAACCCATCCAGTCTCCTAGAGTAAAATTGGCATTGGAATAGTTCTGAGCAGCAATAAAATTACGATACATAAATGGATTGAGTCTGGTATATTCAGCACGAAGAGTAAGGTAGTGCTTGAATAAATCTGTCACAGAGACGCCCAGTTGATAACCCAATTGATTGCGAGAGCTACCAGCATTGAAAATGGTACCTAATCTAATTTCGTCAATCATCCACTGACCATAAATATGTGTATTTGGTAATTGATTACGGCTACTGAAGCCAAAGAAAAATTGACCATTAGATCCCGTTAAAATATTGTCAGCATATTTTTGATTATCAAAAGCCTTGAAGAAAGTAATTGGTAACATATAGGCCAATTCTAATTGATCACTATATACCATTGATTCTCCAATATTAATATTCAAACCTTTGGTTGGAGTAATTTCCAAAGAATGCGTTGCAAAATATTTGGGAAGATATTTTTGTCTAATGCCCCCATACACTTTATTCTCTAGATTATAAGTTCCTCTTGTATCTAAAACACCTGATTGCAACCAAGCATGCATATAATGAAATCTCAACCATTTACTAGGTTGATATTGTAAAGCATAAAAAGGATAAGCAGGTGATTTATCAGACAATACAATATTACCACTTGCTCCATAGCCCATAATATGTTGGTCTTGACCTACACTAAAAATTGCTTTGTTTAATTTCAAACTAATGGTTGCATTCATTTGAGAGTAGTTCAACAAAGAAGGATTAGTTGATGTCTTTCTTACGAATCCTGGCAACTCATTGTCTAGACGAGAAGAGTCAAATCTTCCTTGCTCCGTTAAATCTAGAAAACTCAATTGAAAACCAATCAATTTTCCTGCATACCCAATTAACTGTAAACCCTTTCCTTGAATTGTATTTAACTTGCCATTGTGTGTCTCTATTGTAAAATTCCCCACGGGATTTACCATTAAACCAAAATCTTTATCCTTGTAGGCTAATACATTTTGTTGTACAAGTGGTGTTGAAATAAATTGCTTCGCAGAAGCCCATTGAGGTGTTTCTTGTTTCCATTGTGGATTTTCTAGAAGAAACCCTTTTAAAAAAAAGTCCAACTCTTTTTTTTCAATATCAGAAAGCTCTTTTTTTTCTTTTAATTCAATGAGTTTTTGATAAATCATTTTACGATCAATCGGTTTAATAAAATCATTGAATTCAATATTGCCTTTTTGAGCCATCCTGCCTAAGTAGTCTATAACAGAAACCTGATGAGAAACTACTTGGCTATAAACTATGTTACTGTTAAACAAGAAAATAAAACATATGCTTGCAATGATTGAGAAAAACTTTTTTTGATGCATTTTAGTGGTTTTTAATATGCGTCAGTATCACGAAGCATTTTAATAATGGTTTGTAAAATTATTTGAAGATCTAAACTAAAAGACCAACGATGAATATAATAAAGATCAAAATTAACTCTTTGCTCCATTTCTTCATGTGTTCTCACTTCTCCCCTACATCCATTAATTTGTGCCCAGCCTGTAATTCCGGGATTCACCATATGTCTTTTCAAATAATTATCTACGCTTTTCATAGATTCTAAATTCATGGGAGTAGGATGAGGTCTTGGACCCACTACAGACATTTCTCCTTTTAATACATTCCAGAACTGAGGTAGCTCATCAATACTGTATTGTCTAAGTATCTTTCCCAATTTAGTGACACGTGGATCGTTTCTGGAGGTTTGTTCAAAATCTTCTTCCTCATTTCCCTGATAACCGTTTTCAGAACGCATGGTTCTAAATTTAAAACAAATAATGGGTTGATTATTCACCCCCCATCTTTCTTGTTTATAATATACAGGACCTTTGGAATCTAATTTAATCAAGATGGCAATGATGGGGAAAAGCCACCAACCAATGATTAAAAAAAATAACAGAGAAAATACTTTATCAAAAACTAATTTGAATAATTTATTTTCCCATTTATCTAAAGGAAGTTCATTTAAATTAATCACCGATAATAAACCAAGATGGTCCATTTCTTCGGACTTGGTAGTCAAGTCTTGTAATGCAGGCATCAATCTAACTCTAATATTCAATTGATCACAAATTTCAGAGCAATACCTAATATTAGCCGCTTTATCACTTTCTAAAGACATAATAACTTCATCAACATGTTGAGATTTTAAAATACGCTCTAAGTTTTGAATACTGCCTAAATAATTTACTCCTTCAGCATTAATTATATTTTCATCAACAAAGCCTATACACTTATAGCCATAATACACATGTTGATTTAGAGTTTTAACAAAATCTACAGAAGTCTTGTTATAACCTACAATAATTACAGCATCACTTAAAGCCCCTCCTTCAAAAGCAAGGTGTTGCTTTTTTCTTAAATAATATTTAGAAGCGATTGAGAAAAAAAAATGAATGCTTACTAATATACTAAACCTAAATAAATTGGAGTAGTCAGATTTGGATAGAAATAAAAAGGCACTCAATAGAATTACAAAAACTGCGTTTGCATAAAAATTAAATAAAATTTCTTCGGGAAATTTTTTATAAATTCTATTCCTATATAACCTGCATTCGTGTGCAGCTAAAAACCAAACACCTAGTAATAAACCCAAATAAAGAAAATCAAAAAAACTTTTAGGAAAAATAAAATGATGATGCTTGATATAGATAGCTACAAAAAGCGAAAAAACTAAACTTACCGCATCAATAGCAATCAGATTTTTTTTATAGTTACGCTCTTTTAAATGCATGCACCCTCTTATTTTTTATTCACCAATTTTTTCAGATGATAAAGGTATAAATCAGAAACCGTTTCCCAAGTATATTTTTCAGTTATTCCTTGATGAATGATGGCTCTCTTTTGGTCAATTGCCGAAAAATCTGTTTCGGCCCAATTAAACCATCTGCAGCAATCGGCAGAAGATTTAGAAAAATAGAATCCAAATTGATCATTTTGTAAGACTTCTCTGCTAAATACGGTATCTAAGGCTGCAATAGCACATTGATTAGCCATGGCTTTCAGTAAGGTTGGATTGGTACCTCCAAACTCGTGTCCATGTATATAAGCATAACAATACTTATACAAAGAAGCCAGGGTTTCGGGTTGACGAACATAGCCCGTAAAAACCAATCTAGGGTCTTGGTAGCTTCTTATTTTATTAGCATAAGCATCTTTATAAGGAACATCCCCTACAATGACTAGTTTCTTTTTACTATTGGAAGCCATGAAACCTTCTATGATAATATCTGCATTATTATCAGGAATCATTCTTCCCACTATCAAATAATATTCTCTTTCTACTAGATTCCATTCTTTCAAGAAATCTAAAGAAGCTCCTGAACTGGTTTCCGCTCCATATGTAATAACTACAGAACTTGCCCCAAACTCTTTTTGATAGAGCGCTTGCATGGCATCTGCATCTGTTACCAATAAATCCATAAATCGAACAGCCATTTTAGCTGCCCATTTAAAATATACAGCTCCAAAACCTTTCCATTTAGGCCTTTTCCATTCAAGTCCATCCACATTCATCATGGTAGGTTTTCCAAATACACGCGCTATTATCCCAAAAGGTCCATTACTCACATTTAAGACTAAAACGGCATCTACTGGAGTAAATACCATATGCCAAAAAGCCAAAAAAGAATGGATGGGCTGCGCTAGAGATTTAAATGGTAAAGTAGGAATATATACTAAGTGGATGCCATTTACCATAGAGGGTTTTTCAGCAAATAAATGAGCGTGACAATAAACAGTCACATCAACCCCCTTTGCTGGTAAGCGATCTACCAAGGCTTTTACTAAAGTTTCATAACCACTATACACATATGGATAACCCCTAGAACCAATAATTGCTATTCGTAGTTTTTTCTCTTCAGTAATATTAGATTGCATACTTAGTTATCTAAAAGCGCTATTATGTTTTTTTCAAAACTAGCTTGACTAAAATGTTTATCAACTCTTTTTTTGCCCTGTGAACCCATTGATAAACGAATCTTCTCTGGCAAGATAGCATAAATTTTTTGAGCAGCCTCTAGTGCATTATCTAAAGGAATGAAAATACCAGTTTCATTGTCTTTCACCATCTCCATAGCCCCGCCTTGTTTGGTAGCTACTACTGGAATTTGGTATTGCATGGCTTCCAGAATTACAGTAGGAAGAGGATCTGGTAATTGAGAAGGAAGTATTAAAAGATCTATAGATCTGTAAAAAACATCCATTTCTTTTACTAAACCAAGATAAATGATTTGATCTTTTCTTTTAAGTTGTTGAATTTGATTTATCAATTGATCCAATAAATATTCATATCCTGTAAATGGATCTCCAGCAATTAAAAAGTAAAGCGGTGTTGTTGGATCTTCCATTGCTAACAGCGCATTGGCAATCTCCACAAAATAAGACTGGCCCTTCCAATAATGAATTCTTGCAGCCATACCAATCACTAAGGCATTGGTAGGAATATTCAAGCTTGTTCTAAAACTAGGCAACGAGGAAGATTGAACCGGTTCAATGCCATTATAAATTTGCTTGATCTTATTAGCTTCTATCCCTTTTTGCCAATGTTCTTCAACTGCTTTAGATACCACAATTAACTGATCTGCATAATGCTTAAAACACCAAGATAAAAAACGATGTAAGAAAATGGGTTTTTCAATGATTTCATGAATATGCCAAATATGTTTGATGGAATGCTTTCTTGCAATATATGCTCCTATTAACACAGCAGCAGTATTTGAATAAACCAGATTTACTTGATGTGATTGAATGATTGACCCCAAAGCAGGTATAGCTTTATTCCACTGCTGATATCTATTGATTATTCCTTTAACATTAAAATACTGTCTTCTTAAAATTCCTAAGTTGATAATTTCAACAGGAATACCCATATCTAAAAAAGCTTTTTCTAGGTCCCCCTTTTTAGAAAGTACCACCACTACATGATGCCCACTAGTTTTTGTAATAGATACAGTTTGTAAAAAAATTTTACTGGCTCCATAGACATCAGAAGAACTATGTAAAAACAAAATACGCATTATCCAAGTCTGGATTTAATGACTCTGGCTGGCACACCTGCTGCAACAGAATAAGGAGGAATATTTTCATTCACCACAGAACCTGCCGCCACTACAGAACCTTTACCAATAGTTACTCCTGCAAGAATCACTACATTAGAAGCAATCCAACAATCATCTTCAATCGTCACATCCATTCTTTTCACCCCCTGTTCTTTAATAGTGATATTGGTATGGTCAAACAAATGATTTTCAGCATAAATACTAACACGAGGAGCTAACATAACATGATTACCGATGGTAATTTTTCCAGAACATCCAATATAATTATAAGGACCAATATTGGAATGATTGCCTAATACCAATCCTTCTCCAATTGGACCACCATAAATATTAGCCGGGCGGATTATAGCGTATTTACCAATGCTTACTCTATCACCTAATTGAATGCCATTTGTAGCAAGACAGTTTAATTCTACTCCATCTTCAATAATGACTTGTTTTCCAACATGTAAATATTTTGGGTATCTGATACGAACATTATTGCCAACCAATAACCAACCTTTGACAGAACCCATCCAAATACGATACCATAATCCTCTTAAAAAGAAAAAAGCGGTATAATAATAGGTCAATGCTTTATTAGTAAAAGACCAACCCTCCCCAAATCTTTCGGATACATCTTGAGACATACCATAAAATTAAACTAAAAACAGTATGAATCAACAATCCTTGATCAAATCATATATTTCTTGAGCAGATTTTTGCCAACTAAAAAGTGATAGGCGTTGCTGGCCCTTATTGATTAATTCTTGCTTTAGCGAAGGTTGATCAATTAATTGGATCATAGCTTTTGCCATTTCATTTTCATTTAATGGATCCACAAATAATGCTGCATCCCCCGCAACTTCGGGTAAAGCACTTGTTTTGGCGCTAATGAGTGGCAACTTAAAGTAAAAAGCTTCCAAAATGGGTAATCCAAAACCTTCATTTAAAGAACTTAAACAGTAAGCAAATGCATGATGGTATATAGAGGCTAATTCATCTGCCTCCAGATACCCTAATTGAATCACTGAATCTTGCAATTCCAGAGACTGAATAGCTTGGTCAATAGCTGGAGCGTCGTTTAATGAGCATTTTACTGGGGTATTACCTACTAAAACTAATTTGTATGCAGGATATTGGGCATGAACTTTAGCGAAAGCTTTTACTAGTCTAACCAAGTTTTTTCTTTTCTCCAATACACCCACATGCAAAAAATAAGGAGATGTAATTTTATTTGGTAATATCTTGGTATTTACAAAAGTCTTATTTGCTTCCCATACTACTTTCATTTTGGAATCATCAAAATCTTCTTTGTTTAAAATAGCTTTTTTAGCTGCTTCTGTAGGTACAATAAGTAAATCCGCTTTTTTGGCTGCAGGTACTCCCAAATAATGAAATAAGCTTAACCATAAAGGATGATAATGTTCTGGACTTTCCCAAAAAAAAGCATCATGCAAGACTGCAATGGTTTTTAAACCCCTTTTCCAATAAGGAACAAAAAAATCACTACAAAATAAATGGGTCACTCCTTTTCTTTTAGCCAAAATAGGCAGTTGTATTTGTTTCCACCAAATAAAACGAAGGTGTTCCATCAATTTCCACCATTTGTTTTTGCCAGTATAAACCTTGTATTGGGTATCTAATACAACTAGGTTCAAAGAAGGCATGGATTGCCATTGTTGTAGCAACTCCGTCAAATAAGTACGGGCTCCGGTTTGAGCAATACGCAAATCGCGGATATCTACTCCAAGTACTATGGGCTTATTTGCGTTGTCTAACATCATACGAAGATAAAAGATAGTAAATAAACTGATATATTTGTTTATGCAATACTTGGTATATATTTTTCCCCTGCTATTTCTAATAAGCTTTGCCATTAGCTTGTACAAAATATTGCGAGGAGACCCCAATGGATTATTTGTTTATTTAATTGGGGGGCTACCATTTTACGCTATTAGTCTATCCACTTTTTATTTATTAGGCGGCAAAAATATAATTCCCTTAATACAATCTACCAAAGAGTTGATTATTGTATTAAGTCTGGTAACACTTATTTTACAAAACAACACAACATTTAAGTGGACCTTGCTAGATAAATTGATTGTACTATTTTTTGTGTTTAGTAGTATCTATGTGTTTATTCCTTTGGGACCTAATGGATTTATGCAAAGGGTATTAGCATTTAAAGGACTTAGTTTTTTCCCATTGGTATATTTTTGTGGTAGATTATTTCCGCTACAAAAAACGCATATCGAAAAGTATTTTAGCTTTATTTTAATACTCACTATCGGAGCAGCCTTAATTTCTTTTGGGGAATATTTTATACAAACACATTTACAAGTTTATACAGGCTATAGTGATTTAAACTATAATGTATATAAACAAGCCCCTAGTGGAAATTATGGACTTAGTTGGACATTTGAAATTGAAAATGGAGCAAAACGATTTGCGTCTTTTTTTTCAACACCCTTAGAACATGCTGCTGCAACATTGGTTGCACTTGCAGTAATTGGTGGCTTATACACTCATAAAAACAACCAAGTATTATTATCCAAATTAGGTTGGTTTGCTTTTTTTGCTACTATTGCTTCTATTTTATTGTCCTTATCTAGAGCAGCTATCATTAGTTATTTTCTCATTATTTTGATCTATAGTTTTGTGACCAAGAGAAAAGAAATACTGTCTTTGTTTTATGCAAGTATTATTTTATTCACCATTTATCTGTTTAGTTTTAGTAGCAAAGAGATTCAAGATTTTGTAATGAGCACGATCAGTTTTAATAACCAATCTAGTGTTGGGCATTTAGTTGAATGGCTTACTGGTATTGAATCTATGATCGCCAAGCCTTTGGGTCTTGGGCTTGGGGCTTCTGGAGGTATTATAGCCAATGAAGGTGATGCAGTGGGTGGAGAAAACCAATTTATTATTGTAGGTGTACAAATTGGTGTAGCAGGATTACTATTGTATGTATGGATACATTTTTATACGATCTATTTATCCTATAAAAATTACAAGTACCTAATGGGGAAAGAACAAAAAATTGCATTGATGGTACTACTTATCAGGGTAGGATTGTTATTACCCATGTTTACTTCTAATTTAGATACCTATATCTACATTAGTTACTTAATGTGGATGATGACTGGTTTACTAAGTAATATTTTATCTAAACCAAATGCCCAGCTTGAACATAAAGCTGTTTAAATCATTATTGGAGTTCCACTGGTAATTGAATGATTTTTTATACGCCACACTAGAGCTAATCACAAAATTTTTAAACGGATGATCTGCTAATAAGCGAAGGCCAAAATCTACCCATTTGGTTTTACTTGGATCAGTAAATGCTAAATTATCTTCAAAGTACACTCCATTTTGTGTTACTCGATCCAATTGAATACCATATTGTTGTAAGCCATTGAATTTACTAAGTCTCAAAGTTTGCGCATTAGCTCCTTGACCAATAGGTGCTCCTATAATTTCACCTAAATGTGTATAGCCCTGAATGGCCCTGCTGTGCACATACCAAGAGCCTCCACTCAACAAAGGCCAAGAAGGAGGTTGTTGCATTCGAGTATATTCTGAAATCAATTGCCAGTATTTTGTTTTGGCTTCATTGACATTGAATAGTTTTCTAATTCCTAGAGTGTATGCTCTTGTATGATCTAATCTTTGAATAGCATCTCTTAAATTAAAGAAAGCATCATTTCTCCCCCATTCCATATAAAATTCTGCATTAGAGGCTTTCATCAAATAACGCAGAAAAAAAGCTGCATACTGATCTCTGGATTGCTCTGTTTCAAAATTATTATCACTCGCTCTATCCACATTATTTAATAATAAGATCCACTGATTATTGCTCTTTAATTCTGATTCATTCTCTTGAACCACCCTCGAAACTCCCAAACTTAATCCATTGATCCATTTGGGTTGATAAGATACAATGGCGCTGTTTAAATATCTTCTTCCAGGTGAAGTAGCAGATGCTACTTCGGCTAAATCTTGATATTTTGGATTCATTGGATCCAAATAAGCAGCAATCATTTGCCATTCAAAATTTCCAATGGGAGTTTTGAGTGGTCTTCTACTATTAAATGTTGCATGTGCAAATCCAGGAGCATGACTACTTAAAATCAAAGGATTAAAAACAGAAGGGCCCCAGCTTATATTTTCGGTGCTAATTCCAATTGAAGCTGCACCTGCATTTAACCTAATACTAGAATTACCCCAGAATAGTTGATTAAAATGGATTTTTGGTGCATTGACCCATTGTGGTTGTAACTGTATGGTTAAGGGTCCAAGTTTAGCAAAGACCCCAGCCGAAGCCATTACTTGATATCCACTGCTAGCCAACATGGGGCCATCTAATAATTTAAAGGGGATATCGGTGACATATTGTTGTTGTAATTGAAGCGGCAACCAATTCAAATATGCTTTTTTATGCAAAAAGCTTTTCCCTTTTTTAACAGTATCGTATAAAGGATGAACTAAAAATGAGATGGTAGAATCCAATTGATTTAATAATTGTTTTCTTCGCATTAAATCGGTTCTCCATTCTTGGTCTAAAGAAATAGATTGAGCATTGGTAATAGTAGTCACTAAAACGAAGGCTACTATTAAAAAGCATTTTTGTTTATTTTTTATTTTTCCAGAAAGCATATAGGCCTTTATCCACTTCGTAATGATCCCATGTTTTTTGAGTACGCAAAGGTTGTTGTTTAGCCCATTTCCACATGTCAGTTAATCCAGTTGCTAAACTGGTTTGGTCTTTATAATCCAACAAGGTAACACTTAATTCATGAGAAGGAAGTGCATCTTTTACTTCGTGGCGCGCTTGTTCAAATTTAATTTCTCCGCTTCCAATTACTTTCATCAATTCATCTGCAGCTTCTTTGATACTATAGTACTTCCAGCTACCGATATTAATGATTTGATTTTTAGCGCGATCATCATTACCTGCTTTCCATAATGGAAGCAAACAATCATCTACACAGGTGAAAGCCCTTTGTTGAGCACCATCACCAAAAATTGTGAAGGGCTGATGATTGATGTATTGATACATCCAAATACCTAAAACATTTCGATATCTATCCCAAATATTTTGATTTCTACCGTACACATTATGCGGACGAATAATACACCACTCTAGTCCATGTTGTTCACCTGCAATTTTAATATCCATCTCGCAAGCATATTTAGCAACTCCATAAGGATCTATTGGATTAGGTTGATGGGTTTCGTAAAAAGGAGGATTACCATGTCCATATACTGCCATGCTAGAAGTAAATACCAGTCTTCCCACATTATGCTCAATACAAGCATTCACCACATTCGCAGTAGCCACTAAATTGCTATTATAATTATATTTTCTAATAAACGGACTTAATCCCTCAGCAGCATAAGCAGCAAAATGATAAACAAGATGCGCTCCCTCAAATAAATGTGCAATGGTATCTTTACTTAAATCCAATTGATGGAACTCTACCCCTGCTGGTACATATTCTTTATATCCTCCTGATAAATCATCAATTCCAATAATTTGACATGTAGGATGTTGGGTCAAAATCCATTCCGCCATTCTAGATCCAATCAAACCTGCCACCCCTGTTATAATTATTTTACTCATATATATGTTGTTAAACCAGCTTTTTAGTTAATCCTTCCCAAATACCCCTATTCCAGGCAATCCATTTCTGCCAACGGGCCCTAAAAATAAAATAGAATCCTATGCTAAAAAAATAAAATGTATTAAATAATACTACTGTTGGAATTGCCCATATTGGCGTATGTTCTTTTAAAAACCAAATTCTATTTCTTGCGTTCAAAAAATGCACTTTTGGACTCACAAAGCCCTCTTTCCCTTTTATTTTAGCTTTTTGAGACATCCCGGCAATATGATAAATGACTGCATTGGGAACATATGATAGCTGAAAGCCTGCTTGTTTGATCCTAAAAGACAGGTCCACGTCTTCATAATAAATAAAAAAACCTTCTTTTAATAACCCGATTTCTCTTAGTACAGAAGCGCGAATCATAAACGCACAGCCGGTAATCCAATCAATTTTTTTTTGTTGATGCTTAAAACGATGTTCAGGGTCTTTTTTATTGTAGTCGGGCGTAGTGCATATACCCAATAAAGGATAATAAACAGAGCCAGCGTTCCATATCAAATTTGTATCATGATGAAAATAGATCAATGGCTGAACTGCACCTATATCGGCATCCTTCTCTAAAGTATCTACAAGTGGTTCCAAGAAATGAGCATCTACCAGCACATCGTTATTCAACATCATAATATAAGTATATCCACGCTCCAATGCATATTGCATTCCCATATTATTTCCACCAGTAAAACCCTTATTCACTCCAGCACGTATTAAAATAATATTAGGAAATTGATTTTTAAGCGCATCACCAGAACCATCTATCGAGCCATTATCAACAACAATGATATCAAAATTTTGAAAACTAGCTGCTTGCAAAGAAATAATAGTATCTCTAGTTAAGTCAAAACTATTCCAATTCACTAAAACAATGGCTAATGGCTTGTTCATCTAAAAGTGATAAATAAAATTAAATTGTGCTAAAAATTGTTGTTTGTCTTTTCCAGGCAAAAAGTACAAAGATTCAGCTGGTTGAAACAGCCACCAATTATAATTGTTGGTTTGAATATAACTAATACGTGGACTAATATCCCATGCACCCAAGGTCCAATCCATTTTTAAAGTGGTGGCGAAATCTACATACCATCTTCTAAAGTCTCCAGAGTTTGTAAAGGAAAAAACATAGAAATCATTATTATGCAATCTTCTTTCTGCACTAATACCAATTCTATTTTTTGCTTTACGCCAATTGAGTTCAATGGTTTGAGAAGTAGCACCTGGACCAATACCGGCACCTATTATTTGACCATTGTTGGTATAACCCTGTCTAATATATGCCCCCAAATACCATGAAGGAGGCACATTAGTTGAGTACTGCTCTGCGCGAGTTTGTAATTGAAGATTCGTCATTTCTGCTAAAAACTCCCAATAATGTTGACGATTGGAACTAAATATTTTACTTAAACCAAGTACCGAACCCAAACCTTTATCAGGTTGTAATAACCAATTTCTGTAGGTTGTTCTATTCAAATTCCAGCCAAATTCGCCATAGAACTTAGCTTTAACCGCTGGTAATTGATAATTAAAATAAATTGCAGTTAAAATAATGGGTTGATTGAGTTGATCATTTGGAATTTGATGAATGATATTTTTAATAGGTAGGTAATTACCCAAACCATTCAATTGATCTTTGTACTGTACAAAAGATTGTTCTACCCCAAGACTTAAATTGGTAAACCATTTAGGATGGTATTGTAAATGCATTGCCTGAAAAACTCTTTGACGATCCTCTTTAGGAGCATATAATGCATTACCTCTAAAACTTAGATATGACATTGGAGGAGCAAATCCGTTATTCATTAACTGCCCCCAAATAAACTCATAATTGAATTGACCCAAATTCGTTTTAATAGGTTTTTTATTACTCATACTTAGATGTGGAAATCCATTGGCATTATTAGAAAGAATTAATGCATTTCTATATCCAGGTCCCCACCATTTATTGGCACTTGAAAATTGAACGACCGTATTCTTATATTGGTATTGTAGATAGGATTGTCCCGTGAACAATTTTCTATAGGCTTGCTCCCCAAATCTTTCAGGTAATTCAATATGATTGTAGAATCTATAATAATCCCTCCATTGCACTTGATCCATATCAGCACTAAAACCTTCAAAAGCCAGGTTCTGTGTAGCAATATATTCTGGTGCAACTTGTAATTCAAGATTTTTCCACTTTAATCGTACTCCAGCATTTATATATTGCTGCCATCCTTTCGCAGGAATCATGGCTCCATCATTCCAGTCATAGGGATGGTCTCCAACATATTGCAATTTATTGACAATAGGTAATATCTTAAATTGGATAGATTGAGTTGAATCTTTGACTTGCGCTTGAACATTAAAGAAATGAAATACAGTATAAATAAATAATAGACACTTACGCATTGGATCTATTATTTTGAATAATTAAAAAATAAATTACCAAACAAGCACCTTCAATAATCATTGGGTAATAGCCTAATGTATATCTTGGCAATCCAATATAAAGAAAAAGAACAAATAGTCCCGCAATAAGCAAAACAATTAAACCTGCAACAAAATAGGAAATGAATTTTTTTTCTAAAATTAGTTCAGCAACATTTAATACATTCAAAGCAATCAATAAAGGAACTAAAGCAATTAGTTTTAAAAGATGGATGGCTTCGACAATAAAATTATTGTCAACACTGGATTTACCTAGAAGAAGAATAGACAAAACCAGCTCAGGGAAAAAGTATAGAAAGATACCCGCTGCAATACAAGCAATGGCTAGTAATGCATTTTGTTGTTTTTTGAGTGCTTTCCACTGTTGAGCGCCTTGCAAATGCTCTCCGGTAGCTTTAGGCATTACTGCTGCGCTATAGGCATTCACCATCATTCTACAACTAGAAATTAATTTATCAATTAATCCATATGCTGATAAAAAAATGGGGCTTGCAAATGCAGGTAAGGCAAATAAAAATAAAGATTGTTGCAAATGCACAGTAATACCGTTACCAACAATTAAAGTATGTGTTTTAATTAATTTAATTAACTTATCAAATTTGGGCCAATACCTTATTAATTCTTTTGGATAAAAAACTTTTGTATAATAGAAAGCATTTAACAACATGGCGCCAATCCCAGTGCTAAAAAGTGTTATAAATATTAATTGATCATTGGATTTATAAAAATAGATTAAAGCCAACACTAACAATTTGATCAATATATTAAGCATACTATACCTGCTTATAGTATAAGTAGCGATTAAGAAAAATTGGGGATTAATTAATTCAGCTAATAACATTGGTATTATTGCTAAATAGTAAATACCATTTTGTTGAATAGTGGATAAGGATAATGTAATGATAATGGCTAACAGAAATGGATATACTCTTATGGCTAGCGTCTCTATACTTATTTGTAGTTTTTCTTGATATTCTTTAGCTCTTCTTAATTCTACTACTGCCGTTTGAGAAGTGCCAAAATTAACTAGTATGGAAGCCAATACTCCAAAAGAAAGGGCAATAAAATAAATACCCATTTTTGTTGGTGTAGCATAATGAATTAAAATAGGTATTACTAGTAGTTGAAATACCGCATTAGATATATTCAACATCATTAATGCTGCAAATTGACTGATAGTAGGTAAATGAAGTTTCAACAAATAAAGATTATGGAATATTAATCAATTTAACTACAATACTTGCCATGCTCCAAGATTCATCACATAATGAATTGGGCACATTGGTTTGAACCAGAAAATCTCTACAAGTTATTTTTACCGAACTTTTAGAATGTGAAATGGTTTTCACAATTCTATACATTGATGTGGTGTTAATGCCCGAACAATTATCATCTGTGCCTCCAAATGTTTTAACCGCATCTGTCATAGGAGGATTATTCACTGTGCTATATCTCACTGGATAAGACTGAAACAAACAATACAATGGTTCACAGGGAGAATTAGAAAAAGTGGAGTGAACTATTTCTTGACCATCCACATTCATATCCCATATATCTGGACCGTCTATTCCCCCATAATTATTGTTCCCGTCCCAACTATTATGAAAATAAGGAACCACTTCTATTTGAATGGCTTTGTGTTTGGGTAAATTATTAAGGTTTAAAGTAAAACCTCCATTATTATATCGGCCTAGCACTTTTGCTCCATTAAAAGTATAATATATAGCTCCTTCTAAACCGGATGCATCACCCGTAGTAAAATTACTATTATATACCATAGTTTCATTGTACCCTGATTTAGCACAAGAGGCAAATAAACATAAAACTGCGATCCCCTTTAAAATTGTATTAAACATATAATGTATTAATGAACAAATTGGATGGCCTAAAGCCACTAACAATTGCTTAAGTAAAGATAAATAAATAGATCCACAACTGCTATTTTTTGACTCTTTTGATGATTAAGGCAGGTACAAACATTGTGGAATAATTACTTCTCTCTTTGCTCGTTAAAAAAGGCGGGGGATGATCACCAACAATGACTAGTTCATCAACTGGGTATTTTTTTAATAATTCAGCTAAATAGGCAAATTGTTCTTTGATTCTATTGAATTGGCTCTGAAATTCTGATGAATTCTTATTGGTATGAAATGGCAGATGTGTATTGATGGTTAAAATATACAAAAAGGCTCTATTCTCTTTAGTCAATTGTTTTAATCCATATTCAAATACTACTTCGTCTTTTACAGCTATATAGTGATTATTATAGGTTGGTGAAGCAATGGTATTAAAAAAGCTATAATCCTTAATTTGATCAAATCCAGCAATCTCTCTAAAATGATACCCATTACTATAATAACCACTAAAAGATTGTAAAGCAATAGTTGTATAACCCTTTTTATGTTTCTGTTGGACTAATCCATTCATATCGGATTGACCATTTTGAATAATTGAATAATAAGCTTCCCCAGATTTATTATATAATTCTCTAACTTCTGCCTGAGAGGTTCCTCCAAAATAGAAAGAAGAATCAAAAGAAACCTGATACCCTGCATTATTTAATATCATCAATGGTTTTAATTGTTCTACTCTTTTTAGTAAGTCAGCTTCTAATCCCCAACTTTCTAAAAGGATCAATACTTGCTTATTAGAAGAATCATTTTGAAGATATTGATAACTAATAGAAGGCTTATTGTGATAATTACTAAAGTTTTCAATCTTAGATACTGGTGAGTATTTTTTTAAATATACTCTTGCATCTTTTATATACTGCTTAACAATAGATTGAGAAAAATTAATATTGAATTTACCATTAGGTTTGAACTGCAAAGAAGAACTTCCTGATAATATATCAATACCATAGATTAGTATAAAACTACAAAGCAGAAAATAAACACCGAATTTTTGATCATTCTTAGACTTATTAATTTTACATAAAATGCTTCTTGTTATAAGTAAATGAATTAGTATAAAAATTATACAAATAATTAGTATAGTATATATCCAAAATTTTATACTAAAATTAGAAATGAAAATTGAACTAAATTTTTGAAGAAAATTAAAAGTATCAAAATAGTATAATTTTGAAATACTTATTAAAACATCAGTAAGCAATAATCCCAAAACAGTAAAAAATCTTAAATAATAATTTCTAAAAAAACTAAATATTATAGGAATAAATAAATACTCATAATAAAAAATAGGTCGATCTAATTGAAGAGCATAAAAGGCACTTAATAATAGGTTAATTCCATAAATTAGAAGGAATAGATGAACTGCCTTATTATTATTATTAATAAACTTCATTTAATCAAATATATAAATATGATTGTATTTAACGTATTAAATACTTGTGTTTAAAGGGTAAAAGTGATGGATTGATGATTGGTTGGCGGGGATTTAGTCCTAAAATCACCATATTAGTGTGGACCACACTAATATACGAGTCTATTTGTATTGATAATCAGATAGTTAATGTTTATTGCACACTGAACTGCGCACTATAATTAGGCTACATTATATTCCACAGTTCACCAGGGAATATTAT
>CALCEA010000045.1 GCA_937900675.1 uncultured Chitinophagaceae bacterium | reverse complement strand
GCTTTAATACCACAATTAAAATCGTGTAATACAATTCCAGAACTTTTTCTTGCTACTGCATTGTATATTTTAGAAGGAATGTTTTTTGTAAAAGTGTTATCGTATCTTTTTTTCTTCCATCCACTCACTAAATGATAACCATCTTCTGTTATCATTTTGTAGAACTCAGGTATTTCATCCGGAGAGTCTTGTAAATCAGCATCCATTGTTACTACAATATTTCCTTGAGCAGCTTTGAATCCTTCATTTAATGCTGCCGATTTACCATAATTTCTTTGAAAACGAATTCCTTTTAAAGAGGAATATTTATTTTTTAAACCCTGTATGGTATCCCAACTATTATCATCACTGCCATCATCCACCATAATGACTTCATAGCTATATTGATTCGTTTGCATAACACGATCAATCCATGCCATTAATTCTGGTAAAGATTCAGATTCGTTGAATAAAGGTATAACTACAGAAATTTGCATTAAGGTTAATTTTAAGCAGCGTTATTTTCAAATGGATTTGGATTCTTTTTAGCAACACCAGCTCCAATAGCTGCACCAATTGCTCCAAGAATTCCAGTTCCGATGATAGCACCACCAATAGCAAAAGGTAAGAAGAATTTTTTAGTCATAGTAACAGCTTGCTCAATCATCTCATCTGTCATTTGTGGATTTTTTTCCATTTGCTTTCTTGTCATGTCTACAATTTTGTCTACCATGTCTGGGAACAATAATTTGGTAGATAAAATGGTAAATAATACTGTAATTACAATCACAACTGCTGTTGTTTTAAATCCGTGCGCAAACACATTACCAAATGTAACATTGTTGTTATTTTGATTTGCGTATAATATTGCTCCATAAATTAAACCACCCAAAAAGATAGCATAATTGATCCAACTTAACCATGACATTTCATATAAGTTGAATACATAAACGATTACACTAAAAACTATTGAGATAGCACTTAAGATGGCTCCTTTAACGATGTGACTTGTTACTGTGTTTTCCATTGTTTTATTTTAAGAATTTATATGTAAAGTATTTTTCACTACTGTTCCAATGATTTTTCCTTTTAAAGAAAGATCCCAAAAAGGAGAGTTGGCTGATTTACTTGCAGAACTTGATTGACTCATTTTGGTTGTTTCATTCACATTAAACAAAGTCAATTCTGCGTTAACTCCTTCAACTATATTAGCAGTTGGTAAGTTGAAAATTTGTCTTGCATTATTAGAAAACAATGCGGCAATTTTTTCTTCTGATAATTTTGGCAATTTCTCTAATACTGCACTAAAGCTAGTTTCAATGCAAGCTATCCCTGCTTTCGCATTTTCAAACTCAATTGTTTTGCCATCCCAATCCTGTGGAAGGTGATGAGAACTTATGCAATCTACTGTACCATTCTCGACCGCCTTTAATATGGCTTCCTGATCTTTTTTGGTTCTCAAAGGAGGGAACACTTTTAATAAAGTATTGTATTCTTTTAAATCTTCTTCTGTAAAGAATAAATGATAAGGTGTTACACTACATGTAATTTGAAGTCCTTCTTTTTTAGCATTAGCAATCATTGCGATCCCTTTAGCAGTGGATACTCCAGTAATATGTAATTTAGATTGAGTATATCTAACTAATTCAATATCTCTCGAGATAATCAATTCCTCAGCGATGGCTGGAATTCCTGGTAAACCTAATTGTGTCGACAATATGCCTTCATTCATTAATCCTAAACTACCCAAGCTCTTATCAATGGGCATTTGAATAACTACTCCATCAAATGCTTTCACATATTGTAAAGCTTTTAAAAATAACAAGGTAGACTGAACTGGATGAAGTCCATCACTGAAAGCAACTGCTCCGTTGTTATACATATCAATCATTTCTGCTAAATCCTTTCCTTCAATTTTTTTGGATAAAGCCCCAATGGGATAAACATGTATTGGTAAATGATTGCTTTGTTGTTTTGTATATGTTACTTGAGATTTATTGTCGGTAACGGGTTGTGTGTTTGGGATATTAAACACGGTTGTGAATCCACCTTTTTGAGCTGCAGCAGCACCTGAAGCCAAGGTTTCTCTATTTTCCATTCCCGGGTCACAAAAGTGGACAAATGGATCTACCCAACCTGGAGAAACAGTTGTTCCTGCTTTTTCAAAAACAAAATCAGTTATCCCGTCATAATGGTCGGTAATAGAAACAATTTGTTGATCCTTTATGAGAATATCTTTAACCTTATTGTGAAATGGAGACGCCGGATCGGCAATCTTGACTTGTCTTAAAAGAATGGACATTAGGACAATAAATTTGAAGTAAAGATAGCTTGTTTTTTTCGATTTGAGGGTATATTTGCAGCCCAAATCCCGTGATTTTTAGTGATTTGAGTAGGTTTCGGGTGGTAGCGCAGCCCGGTAGCGCACTTGTATGGGGTGCAAGGGGTCGCAGGTTCAAATCCTGTTCACCCGACCAAAAAAGAGCAACAGCCCAAAAAAGTACAGCCTCGACGAAAGTTGAGGCTGAATTGTTATAAGAGCAAACAACTCAAGCTTGCTTGAAGTTGTGCGCGATTATAACAATTCAAAGGCCTTAGCAAAGCGAAGGGCTTGTATTTTTTTTGGATGTTGCTTATGCTTTTGCACTGAGGGTGAAAGGATTAAGCGAGCTTAGCGAGCTAAATCTTTGAAATAGAATACCTAGTTTCTATTTCAAAAGGGTGAAAAAGGAAGCCGGAACGAAGTGACGGCAATCCGTTACCTTTGTCCCCATGAATTTCTCCGACTTAAACCTCAACCCATCTTTGACCAAGGCCATCGAAGATCTTGGTTTTCAGCATCCAACAACCATCCAGTACAGGGTATTCCCTGTGGTAATGTCAGGTAGAGATGTATGTGGTATTGCACAAACTGGAACTGGTAAGACATTCGCATACCTATTACCTTGTTTAAGATTATGGAAATTTGATAAAAACAAAGACCCTCAAATACTGATTATCGTTCCAACAAGAGAATTGGTTGTTCAGGTGGTAGAATCAGTGAAAAAATTAACCACTTATATGAATGTGGTAACAGTAGGAGTGTATGGTGGAGCCAATATCAATACACAACAATTGGAAGTAGAAAAGGGAGTGGATGTTTTAGTAGCTACTCCAGGTAGATTATATGATTTATTGTTAAATGGTGCATTTAAAACCAAGACCATCAAAAGATTAGTCATAGATGAAATGGATGAAATGTTGAATCTTGGTTTTAGAACTCAGATAACTAATATCCTTTCTTTATTACCAGGCAAGAGACAAAATTTGTTATTCTCTGCAACTATTACGGATGAAGTAGAAAGTTTAATGAATGATTATTTTACAGAGCCAGAAAGAATAGAAGCAGCACCCACTGGAAGTCCTGTTGAGAATATTATTCAAACTGCATACGATGTTCCCAACTTTAATACAAAAGTTAATTTACTAGAACTATTATTGAGTTCAGATGAAACAATGACCAAGGTGTTAATTTTTGTTAGTACCAAAAGTTTAGCAGATCAATTGTATGAAAAACTAAGTGTTCAGTTTCCTGAAATTGTTGGGGTTATTCACTCTAACAAAGAACAGAATTATAGATTCAATACTGTAAAACAATTTAAAGCAGGAGTCTTCAAATACATCATAGCAACGGATATTATGGCGAGAGGTATTGATGTGGCAGAAGTTACTCATGTAATCAATTTTGATACGCCTGAAGTGCCAGAAAACTATATACATCGTATTGGTAGAACAGGTAGAGCAGACAAAAAAGGTATTGCGATTACTTTCATTACTGAAAAAGAAAAACCTTTTCAACAGAAGATAGAAGCATTAATGAGACAAAGTATTCCAATGTTATCTCTTCCTGAAAACTTAGCAATATCAACAGTTCTAATAGATGATGAACTTCCAAAAGTTCATATGAAAACGATTCAAATTAAAAGACCTAAAATAGATTCGGGCGGTGGTGCATTTCATGAGAAATCAGCAAAGAACAAAAAAGTAAATGTTCGAAAAAGCCATAAGGATGAGATGATGAAAAAATATGGCAAGCCAAAGAAGAGAGGGGGCAAAAAATAAAAAAGTATGTTCAAAAAATTAGTCCACCCGTTTATGGGGTGGACTAATAAAATCTTTAGCTTAAAATAAACGAGTCCTTATTTTTTTAAGGACTCGTTTATTTAAAATCTTTCTAAACCACTAAAGAAGAAATCTCCTTCGATTTTAGCGTTTTCATCACTATCACTTCCGTGAATAGCATTTTCTCCAATAGATGTTGCATATTTTTTTCTAATAGTTCCTTCTGCAGCATCTTTAAAATTTGTAGCTCCAATTAAGGTTCTAAAATCAGCAACTGCATTCTCTTTTTCAAGGATGGCAGCTACGATGGGGCCGCTACACATAAACTCAACTAATTCACCATAAAATGGTCTTTCTTTATGCACTGCATAAAATTCTCCTGCTTGCGCTTCAGATAATTGGATCCATTTCATCGCTTTAATGCTAAAACCAGCTTTGATAATTTGATCTAAAATGGCACCAGTATGTCCTTTAGAGGTAGCATCTGGCTTAATCATCGTGAATGTTCTGTTACTCATAATCAATTTGTTATAATGTTGCTAATTGCAGGCGCAAAATTAGTGAAAAACCTTTGATTTATAGTAAATTTGTGCACTTATGCAAGCAATCGAACAATTTTACCCTTTATTATCCAAACCTTTTAAGGCGGTGATCACTGCGCATCAAAAACCTGATGGAGATGCAATGGGATCAAGTTTGGCATTGTATCATTTTCTAATACAATTAGGGCATGATGTTCATGTAATTTCTCCCACCAATTGGGCTCAATTTTTGGATTGGATGCCGGGTACAGATAAGGTGATTGATTTTGAACAAAACAAAGCAAAAGCTACAGAGATAGTACAAAATGCTGATTATGTGTTTTGTTTGGATTTTAATATCCTTCACAGAACAAAACATATGGAGCCAATTATCAAAGACTCCAAAGCCATTAAAATATTGATCGACCATCACCAACAACCAGATACACCTAGTTTTGGATTTGGAATAAGTGATGTGAAAATGAGTTCTACTTGTGAGATGATCTATGAATTTATAGTTCAATCAGGCCATAGCAACTTAATCAATTTAGATATTGCGACTTGTTTATATACAGGATTGATGACAGACACTGGATCATTTAGATTCCCTTCTTGTACAGCATCGGTTCATAAAATTGTTGCCCACTTAAAAGAACTAGGATTACAGCATGGTAAAATTCATGAAGCAATCTATGATCAATCAACTGAAGGCAGATTAAAATTTATGGGAAATGCTTTTTTAAATAGAATGCATGTTTTTCCTGAATTTAAGACAGCAGTGATGGCAATCCCAAAAACAGATATATACAAGTTTGAATTAAAAACAGGGGATACGGAAGGTTTGGTAAATTATTTATTGTCTATACAAGGCATCAAGTTTGCAGCTATTGTAATTGATAGAGAAGAAGAAAGAAAATGGAGTTTTAGAAGCAAAGGTAACTTTGATGTTAATATATTTGCCAGAACACATTTTGAAGGTGGAGGCCATGCTAATGCAGCAGGCGGAAGTTCTTTAAAATCTGTTGAAGAAACATTGAATGATTTTAAAAATATTCTAGAAACATACAAAACACAATTATCTCAATTAAATTAAAACATGTTAAAGTCAACATTAAAATTAGTCTCAGTACTTGTATTGTTTGCAAGTTGTAATCAATACGAAAAAGCTCCTTCAGGTATGCTTTATAAAATTTCTCATGGTTCTGGTAACCCTCAGAAATTAGCTCAAGGTCAATTTGTAAAAATTAATTTAGAGTATAAATTAAAAAGCAAGGATACCATCTTAAGTACTACTTATGGTCAAATTCCAGTGTATTTCCCAATAGATACTGCAAGATTAGGTAAATATACTTTTACTGAAATCATTATGCAATGTAAAAAAGGAGACAAGATTGAATTCTCTTTAAGTGTAGACACTTTAGTTAAAATGGGTGTATTACAGTTTAATGAAGTATTCAAAGCTAAAGATGTGATTGTTGGTAAAGCAGAGATCATCAATGTATTTACTGATGTTGCAAAAGTGGACGAAGATTACAAAGCTGAATCTGAAATAGAAAAGAAAAAAGAAGTTGCAGCAATCAAAGCATATTTAGCTAAAAATAAAATCTCTGCAGTAGAATCTCCAGAAGGTGTATTTGTTGCCATCAAAACTCCAGGGGATGCTTCTAATAAAATTGACACTACAAAAATTGCTAGTGTACTTTACAAGGGTTACACATTTAAAGGAGAAGTATTTGATACGAATATGAAACCTGATGGTAAGCCTTATGATGTAAAAATTGGTGCAGGTGCAGTTATCCCAGGATGGGAAATTGGATTACAATACTTTGGTAAAGGTGGCAAGGGTTCAATTTACATTCCAGCTATGTTAGCTTATGGCTCTCAAGCAAATGGTGTGATCAAGCCTTTTGAAAACTTAGCTTTTGATATTGAAATCGAAGATGTAACTAAGAAATAAACTTCCGATATATTTTAAAAAAAGGAGCTGAATTCAGCTCCTTTTTTTATTGTAGATATTCCATTAATGTTATAGCTTGCCTTGCTTCCTTAACATCATGTACTCTCAAAATGGAAGCACCATTTTTTAATGCAATCGTGTTTACAACTGTAGTACCATTTAATGCTTCTTCGGCAGAAATACCCAAAGTTTTATAAATACTTGATTTTCTAGAAACGCCAATTAAAATGGGCAATTGGATGATTGCTAGTTTTCTTAAATCTTTAATAATCCTAAAATTATCTTGAATGGTTTTGCCAAATCCAAAACCAGGATCAATTATCCAATCTTGAATACCTTTATCTGCCAATAATTGCTTTTTTTGGGTAAAGAAATGGATCAATTCTTCTATAATATCTGTTCTTTCGGGAATCACATGCATAGTATCTTTTGTTCCCGTAATATGCATGCCAATATAGCCCACTTTGTACTGAGCAACCACCTCCAAAATTTCAGGATCAAAACTTCCACAACTAATATCATTTACTATTGTTGCTCCCACTTCAATAGCTGCTTTAGCCACTTTGGATTGAAATGTGTCAATAGATACTTTAATAGTAGGGAAGACCTTGGAAATGGATTCGATTGACCCTGAAACCCTTTCTATTTCCTCCGCCTCACTAATCATAATGGCCCCTGGTCGGGTGCTTTGCCCGCCTATATCAATTATACTAGCCCCTTCCTCAATAAATGCGCCGGCTTTATCCACCACTTTTTGTAAAGATTCCATTCTACTATTGGCATAAAAGGAGTCTGGCGTAAGGTTCATTATCGCCATAATTTGAGTATTATTGAACATAGTTTTATTATAAAAAGGTTATGCTGTATCTTGCAAGTGTTCAAAGATATTAATAACACAGAAACTTAGGCTATTTTTCATGAGTCAGACTTCTTTACAATACGATCAGGCAGTTGCTGCATGCAGAGATATTTTTATTAAAAAAACAAAGGATTATGGTACTGCTTGGCGCGTATTAAGAATCATATCTGTTGTAGATCAAATTTTTATTAAAGCACTAAGAATTAGAACCATTCAAGATATTGGAAATCAGAAAGTAGGGGATGATATCGCTTCTGAGTTTAAAGGCATCTTAAATTATGCCGTGATTGGATTAATTCAATTGAAATTAGGTGATCCTAAAGTGGAAGAAATTGAAGTAGCGAAGGTAGAAGCAATGTATGAAGAGAATGTACATTTTGCAAAATCAACCATGTTAGATAAAAACCATGATTATGGTGAAGCATGGAGAGACATGAGTCAAGAAAGTTATGCTGATCTAATTTTAGTTAAACTATTAAGAATTAGACAGATTTTGAATAACGATGGAAAAACATTAATTAGTGAAGGTATTGACGCTAATTTTGTTGACATTTTAAATTATTCTGCTTTTGCATTAATACAGATTGCAGAAGGCAAACATTAATCAGCTATTAAAACAACCCTATGCAAAACTTTCTTAAAATATTGCGTTGGACAGTTGGCTTACTTTTTATTTTTTCGGGATTAATTAAAGCCAATGACCCATTAGGTCTAAGCTATAAAATGCAAGAATTTTTTGATGTTTGGGGAATGTCTTTTTTTAATGATTATTCCTTGGGGTTGTCTCTTTTGATGAATCTTCTTGAGATTGTAACTGGTATTGCATTATTAATTAAGTATCCATACAAACAAACCTTATGGGTTTTATTAGTACTTATTATATTCTTTAGTTTTTTAACTGGATATGCATTGTTTTCAGGTAAAATTAAAACATGTGGATGTTTTGGAGATTGTATTCCTTTAACTCCAAAGACCTCTTTTATAAAAGACATCGTACTATTTTTAGCCATTGTAATACTATTAATCAATCATAAAAAAGTAAAAACCAATCTTCATAAAGCTTGGGGTATTATCATTATATTGATTGGCAGTTTTGGTGTAGGGTATGGACAATATTATGTATTACAACACTTGCCTTTTATTGATTGTTTACCTTACAAGGTTGGTAAAGATATTGTTGAGCAAATGAAATTACCACCTAATGCTATAGCAGATAGTATTAGATTAGATATGGAATTTGAAAAAAATGGAAAGACCTATCAATTTGATCCATCTAATTTTCCTGCAGACTTTGATAGCACTTATATTTTTAAATCAAGAAAAGAAGTGATCGTTATTAAGGGAAATGGAATTACTGCTCCCATTCAAGATTTCGCTTTAAATACTATCAGTGGACAAGATACTGCTGATGCTTTATTTGCAACAAGTACCCCTTATGTTTTAGTGTTTGCAGGACAAATTGATCCAGCAGTTCCTTGGGGTATACTTTTAGAGAAATTACATGCAAAATATCCACTTGTATACATAGTTACTGCAGATAAGGATCGTGCAAGTAGTTCATTTCCAAAAGAATCGATTCTTATTGGTGACAATACGATGATCAAAACAGCTTCCAGAGTATGGCCGACGATATTCATTATGAATGGTTCTACTATCATGAGTAAAACTGCCTATACAGACTATTTAGCTTCTCATTAAGCTTTTATATTTTATAGAATTAATTCTTTTTTGTAACTTAGGAATAATTGATTGATCCATAAATTTAATCCTATGTCAAAAATTAAAGATATCCTAACTAAAAAAGGGCCACATTTTAATATTGTTACCCCAGAAACCAAAGTATTGGATGCTTTGACATTGATGAAAGCTGAAAATTTGAGTTATGTTGTAGTAATGAAAGATGATCAGTATGTAGGATTAATGTCCGAGAGAGATTATACCCATAAGATTAAATTAGAAGGAAGAAAATCTGAAACTGCTACAGTAAAAGATATCATGACAACAAACTACCCAGTAATTGCTTATACAGATGATTTAGAAAGATGTATGGTGTTGATGAATGTTTACAAAACAAGATACCTTCCTGTATTTGACGAAATGGAATTTAAGGGGATACTTACCATGAATGATTTAATGCGAGAAGTAATTGACAAGAAATAAAAATAAAAGGGACTTTTGAAGTCCCTTTTATTTTATAATAACATCGGTAATAATTTTTTCACCCATTTTTTCATTGACCCTTTCTATGATTTGTTGTTTCTGAAAGCCCAATTCATTTTTTAATGGGCCTACACTGGTTTCAATAAAAAGCTTCTGGTCAAATATGTAAATTTTATCGGTGTATTTAGCAATAGTGGTTCCCATTAATTCAAGCCAAACTTCTTCAATTTGGGCAGCACGAATACCATTTTTCAATTTGCTATTCTGAACAAATTGCTTCAATGCATCCACTAATTTAAATTCTGCCATTGTACAAATCTAAGTATTATAATTGTATCAATTGAAATTCTACAACATGCTCTGATAAAAGATTTTCAACCCTTTCTCTATGTGTATCTGTGATAAATACCTGACCATCAGTATGCTGGTTTACCCAAGACAATAATTGAATCATTCTGTTTTCATCCAATTTTTCAAATATATCATCCATCAATAGAATAGGAGATATGTTTTTCTCTTTCTTGATAAACACCCATTCTGCTAATCTTATAGCAAATAATAAACTCTTTCTTTGTCCTTGGGATGCTTCTTGTTTAAAAGATTGACCTTGTATAGTAATATTCAAATCATCTTTATGAATACCCACAGAAGTTCTTTGAAGCATTGCATCTTTTTGCATGCTCTCTTCTAATTGTAGTTTAAAATCTTTTGCATGTAAACTAGATTGATATTCAATGTGTATATCATCTAATTTTCCTGCTAAAAGCGTATATAAGGATAAAATTTCTGGAAGGTAATTTCCCAATAGCTCTTTTCGATAAGTATAGATAATTGTTCCATGTTGAACTAATTGCTCATTAAATGCTTCAATAATTAAGGGATCCATATTACCTTGCTCAGCAACCAATTTTAAATAACTATTTCTTTGAACAATTACCTTATTGTATTGAATCAAGTGTTGTAAATAATCAGAATACAATTGGGATAATAAACTATCCATTAATTTTCTTCTTTCTTCACTTGTACCTGTGATAATTTGAACATCATCTGGAGCAATCATTACACAGGGTACTTTACCAATATGTTGTGACAATTTGGTATAAGCTGTTTCATCAAAATAGAATTCTTTTTTGAGATTTTCTCTTAGAATACATGCAATAGAGATGTCATTATTTGCAATAGTATATTGCCCGTCAATTCTCATACCTTGAAAACTATGATGTACATTTTGTGCATCAGGTCTGCTAAAATAACTTTTGGTAAATGAAAGGTAATACAGGGCATCCAAAATATTGGTTTTGCCGGTACCATTTGGCCCAACTATTCCAATAATTCGATGGGTAAAATCAAATCTTTGTTGGACATAGTTCCTGAACTGAACAAGGTTTAAGCTTTTTAGCATCAACATGGGTGCAAAATACATACAAAAAAGCTGTATTTTTATTCAAATTTTAAGGAATGACTCTCATTAGTGAGCAACAATTGCCCAGTATCATCAAAAGATTGGCACATCAAATTTTAGAAACCTATCCTGGACTAGAAAATGCTGTTATTGTAGGTTTACAACCTAGAGGAGTATATTTAAGTGACAAAATAGTTGCTGCTTTAAAACAAGAAATTGACCCTTCTTTGGTTCAATATGGGAAATTAGACATTACTTTTTTCAGAGACGATATTAGAAGAGAATTACACCTTGGATCAGAAACCAATTTACCCTTTAGTATTGAGGGAAAAACCGTCATTTTAATTGATGATGTGTTGTTCACAGGAAGAACGATTAGAGCGGCTTTGGATGCTTTATTGTCATTTGGAAGGCCATCAAAAGTAAGTTTATGCGTTTTGGTAGATAGAAAGCCAAGTCGAGAATTGCCAATACAGCCAGACTTCTCAGGTAAGGAAATGGACACTTTAACCCCCTATAAGGTAAAAGTGAGATGGAAAGAGAACGACGGGGTAGATGATGTAATACTATTAGAAGCTTAAGCTATGGTTTGTTCAGAAAATTATATTAATTTTGTTTTTTAATGGCACTATCTACCAAACATCTTCTTGGTATCAAAGACCTCAATACTGAGGACATACAGCTTATTTTAAATACCGCAGGACAATTCAAAGAAGTATTACAAAGACCCGTTAAAAAGGTACCTACTTTAAGAGATGTTAATATAGTTAATCTATTTTACGAGAATTCCACTAGAACAAGAATATCTTTTGAATTAGCTGAAAAGAGATTATCTGCTGATGTAGTCAACTTTAC
>CALCEA010000044.1 GCA_937900675.1 uncultured Chitinophagaceae bacterium | reverse complement strand
CTATCATGCAAAAAATTAGAGAAGAAGGTTTGCAAAAATCAAAAGTGATGGAGATTGCTTTTAATTTAACGGATAAGAATGGTGCTAGATTAACCAATTCTGAAGGGTATGCGCGTGCTGCAAATTACGCAAAGGAAACTTTAGCAGGATGGGGTTTGCAAAATGCAAGAGTAGAACCATGGGGTGAATTTGGTAAAGGATGGGATTTGCAAAAAATGTATCTAGCCATGACGGCGCCTTATTATAAACCTTTATTGGCTTGGCCTAAAACATGGACTGAAGGAACCAAGGGTTTAAAGAAAGGTGGATTGATTGTGGTGGATGCAAAAGATTCAGCAACGGTGATGGGATATGCAGGTCAATTAAAAGGCAAGTTGATTATTATTGATCAAACTAATGCTTACAAACTAAGTTTTAAAGCAGATGCAATAAGGTTTACAGATGCTGATTTAGCTAAAATGGCTGCTGCTACAATGCCAGCTGGTGCTAGAGGTGTTCAAACAATGGACACAGCGCAACAAAGAAGAATGAGAGAAGCTATGGCAAGAAATGGTAATATGCGTGCAATGACTATTTTGAAAAACCTTGCTAAAGAAGAAGGAGCAATTGGAATGGTAACATCAGGTGTTAGAAATCATGATGGCACTATTTTTTCTCAAGGTGGTGGTGCATACAAAGCTGCAGATGCTGCTAATTTCTTAGACATCGCATTGGGTATAGAAGATTACAATATGTTATTAAGATTAGCTAAGTCTGGAACAGAAGTAAGTATGGAAGCTGATGTGAAAACAAAGTTTCAAGAAAAAGATATGCAAGGGTATAATGTGATTGCAGAGATTCCTGGAACAGATCCAGTACTAAAAGATGAAGTAGTAATGATTGGTGCACATTTGGATTCTTGGCAAGCAGGAAATGGTGCAACTGATAATGCCGCTGGTTCTTCAGTAATGATGGAAGTAATGAGAATTATTAAAGCAATAGGTGTTCAACCTAAGCGTACTATTCGCATTGGATTATGGAGTGGTGAAGAACAAGGACTATTAGGTTCTAGAGGATATGTGAAAAATACTTTCATGGATGCTAGTGGAAAACCCAATGAGGCACATCAAAAATTTGCTGGATATTTTAATATAGATAATGGAACTGGTAAAGTAAGAGGTATTTATTTACAAGGTAATGAAGCATGTAAACCCATCTTCACTAAATGGTTGGCACCATTCAACGACTTAGGCGCTACCACGGTTACCATTAGCAATACTGGAGGTACAGATCACCAAGCATTTGATGCAGTTGGTTTACCAGGTTTCCAGTTTATTCAAGATCCCATGGAGTATGATACAAGAACACATCACAGTAATATGGATGTGTATGAGCACTTAAGCGAAGAAGATTTAAAACAAATTGCTACTGTTGTTGCTGCATTCGCATACAATACAGCGCAAGCAGATGCTAAATTGCCAAGAAAAGAAAAATAGTAAAATATAGACCATTGATGAAAAAAAGTATTTATTCCATTTTATTCTTATTGTTTGCGCATTTTTCTTACGCACAAGATTCAACTAGATTACATTTGGATCCTTCCAAGAAGGTTCAAATTGTAGAAGCATCTTGTGGACAATGTCAATTTAAAATGGCAGGGAAGGGATGTACGCTAGCAGTAAGAATAGATGGTAAATCTTATTTTGTAGAGAAAGCAGATATAGATGCATTTGGAGATGCACACTCAGATGAAGGTTTCTGCAATGCTATTAGAAAAGCAAAAGTGCAGGGCAAGATTGTGAACAATAAATTTGTAGCTACTTATTTTGAATTAATAAGCACCAAGCCATAGGTCTATTCGAATTCCAATTCGTTTACAAATGTTTCCCAGTCTTTCATGATGATGCGTTTTGAAGTGGTGAATGATTTACACATATATAACATTAAATGGATTCGTTTTGTTTAATAAATATTTAAAATAGTTAAACAAAAATGATAGGGATAATAAAAAACCCTTGTAAAAGTATGATTTACAAGGGTTTAATTTTATTCTGCGGACCGGACGGGACTCGAACCCGCGACCTCCGCCGTGACAGGGCGGCATTCTAACCAACTGAACTACCGATCCAAGAACTTTTCCGTTTCCGGGTTGCAAAGATAAGGGGAAAGAAGTTTTTTAAACAAACTTTTATTAAAAAATGATGTATTATTTTTACAGCCCAATCTTATATATATGCCAGAATACCCGAATAGACAGTTTTTAGATTTTGAACAACCTATCAAGGATTTGTACGAGCAGATAGATGCTACTAAAAAACTAGCCGAGAAGAATCCGAAAATTGATTTATCAGCCACTATAAAGCAATTAGAGCAAACTATTTTAGATAAGCGAAAAGCAATCACAGAAAGCCTTTCACCTTGGCAAAGGGTACAATTAAGTAGACATCCAGACCGTCCTTATACATTGAAATATGTGCACCTGATGTTCGATAAGTTTGTTGAATTACATGGTGACCGTAATGTAAAAGATGATAAGGCGATGGTGGGCGGTTTTGCCGAATTAAATGGTCATACCGTAATGGTGATTGGTCAGCAAAAAGGAAGCAATACCAAGGCTCGTCAGTTAAGAAATTTCGGGATGGCTAACCCAGAAGGGTATAGAAAGGCCCTTAGATTGATGAAATTGGCCGAAAAATTCAATAAACCAGTGATTTGTTTGATAGATACTCCAGGCGCTTTTCCAGGTCTAGAAGCCGAGGAAAGAGGCCAAGGAGAGGCTATTGCGAGAAATATTTACGAAATGGTGCGTTTGCAAGTGCCTATTATTGTTTGTATTATTGGTGAGGGGGCTAGTGGTGGTGCATTGGGTATTGGTGTGGGAGATAAGACCCTAATGATGGAAAATACTTGGTACACCGTAATTTCTCCAGAAAGTTGCAGTTCTATTCTATGGAGAAGCTGGGATAAAAAAGAAGTGGCAGCAGAGCAATTAAAATTGACTTCTTTAGATATGAAAGGTTTTGGATTGATTGACGATATCGTACCAGAACCATTGGGAGGAGCACATTGGGATTATCATGCTGCAGCAGCTTCTTTGAAATCAAAAATCACTGAAGCCTTAGCTGAAGTAAAAGATATCGCTCCAGCAACTCGTGTTGAAAACAGAATTGAGAAATATAGCAAAATGGGCTTCTGGGAAGAAGCTTAATTCAACAATGTAAATTTATATCCAAACCCTACTATGTTAAGAGATACCCTAAAAGGAACCGGCGTTGCATTAGTAACGCCCTTCAAAAAAGATCAATCCATTGATTTTGCAGCATTAGAAAATTTAATTGAAATCCAAATCAAAGGAGGTATCGATTATGTTGTAACATTAGGTACTACCGGTGAGTCTGTGACGTTGACAGAAAAAGAAAAAGTGGAAGTATTTAATTTCACTGTAGAAAAAGTAAATGGAAGAGTACCTATTGTAATTGGTATTGGTGGAAATAATACCGCATCTGTTATTGAAGCTTTTGGAAAATTTGATTTAACAAAAGTGGTGGCTATTTTAAGTGTTACACCTTACTATAATAAACCTACACAAGAAGGATTGTTCCAACATTATACTGCATTAGCCAATGTAGCACCTAAGCCCATTATTTTATACAATGTTCCTGGAAGAACGGGTCGTAATATGACTGCAGCTACATCTTTAAGATTAGCGGCACATCCTAATATTGCCGGTATTAAAGAAGCAGGCCCAGAAATGGCTCAGACGATTGACTTATTAAAAGATAGACCAAAAGATTTCTTAGTGGTAAGTGGAGATGATGAAATTGTGATGGCACAGATTGCTTGTGGTATGGATGGTGTGATCAGCGTTGCTGCAAATGCATTTCCTAAACCATTTAGCGATATGATTCGCTATAGCATGGCAGGTGATTTTAGTATGGCTAAAAGATTAAATGATTTGATGGTGGAAGGGTATAGTTATATGTATGAAGAGAATAACCCTGCAGGTATCAAAGCATATTTAGCAGAACAAGGCGTGATTGAAAATGTGTTGAGATTACCATTGGTTCCTGTATCAGAACCATTACAAGCAAAAATTCATAAGTACTTACAAAAGTTTGCTGACTAATTTTTTTTGAATGAGTCCCCTTCGGGAGACTCATTGATGAATTCATAGAAGAGTCTCCTAAAAGGGACTCTTCTAGTTTAATTTCTGCTTAATCGCTTGCAATTTCATTAAGGCCTCTACAGGTGTGAGGTTGTTGATATCTATGCTATCTAATTCTTTACGAATAGATTCAAATGTTTCTGTATGTGCATCAAAAATAGATAACTGAAATTTTGATTCAGGAGTTGCAGCAGTAGGAGTGGCTAATTTTTGTGAACCCTGATTTTTCAATTCCATTTCTTGTAAGATCGCATTGGCTCTAGTGACTAAGTTATTAGGCATGCCCGCCATCTTCGCTACATGAATACCAAAACTATGTGTGCTACCGCCCTTTGTTAACTTTCTTAAAAAGATAATTTTATTACCCACTTCTTTATGACTCACATGATAATTATGAACATGATTCAATTGTGCTTCCAAATCATTTAATTCATGATAGTGTGTTGCAAACAGTGTCTTAGGTTTTTCCTTGGATTGATTTAAATACTCTACTATACTCCATGCAATACTGATACCATCATAGGTAGAAGTACCTCTTCCGATCTCGTCCAATAAAATCAAACTTCTACTACTAATATTATTTAAAATACTAGCAGTCTCTATCATTTCAACCATGAATGTAGATTCACCCGCACTTAAATTATCATTGGCACCCACTCTGGTAAATATCTTGTCGGTTAATGGGATAGCAGCTGCAGTAGCGGGAACATATGAACCCATATGGGCCATTAGCGTAATTAAAGCAGTTTGTCTAAGCACTGCACTCTTACCACTCATATTGGGCCCTGTTAAAATAATAATCTGTTGTTGATTAGGATCTAAGATTAAATCATTCGACACATAAGGTTGATCAATGGGTAAGCTTTGTTCAATGACTGGGTGTCTACCATCTTTAATATCTAGTATTAAATCTTCTTTAATAACTGGTTTGCAATATTTGTAATCAATTGCATTTTGTGCAAAACAAATCAAGCAATCAATGATGGCCAATAATTGTCCATTTTGTTGAATGGCATTCAGTGATAGTAAAACCTCGTCTAATAATTGTTGGTATAGTTGTTGTTCTAATACCAATATTTTATCTTCTGCACCTAATATTTTCTCTTCGTATACTTTTAATTCTGGAGTGATATATCTTTCTGCAGTTGTTAAAGTTTGTTTACGAATCCAGTCGGCTGGGACTTTGTCTTTATGAGCATGGGTTACTTCTAAATAATAGCCATACACATTATTGTATCCAATCTTCAAAGAACTTATTCCGGTTTGAAGTGCTTCTTTGTTTTGTAATTGAGCTAAATATTCTTTACCGCCGCTGGAAATATTTCTTAGTTCATCTAATTCGGAATGTATACCATCTCTAATAAATCCACCTTTCACGGTGGTTGCAGGAGGTTGATCTAAAAGGGTAGTGTTAATTTTTTCTTTAGCTATTTCGCAATTGGCTAATTGGTTGCTTAATTGTTGTAAATACTCATTTGTACATCCAGCAAATAGGGCTTTCACAGAAGCAACTGCTTCTAATGATTTTCCTAATTGTTGTAATTCTCTGGGTTGTATTTTTCTGCTCGCCAATTTACTTGCTAATCTTTCCAAATCACCACAGGATTCAATCAATGCGCTGCTTTGAGTTCTTTCTTCAGAAGATTGAATTAAATAATCAACTGCATTTAATCTCGCATCAATCTGTGCAATGGATTGTAAAGGGAAGATCAACCATCTCTTTAATAACCTTGCACCCATTGGGCTCTTGGTTTGATCCAAGATGTCTAATAAGCCTTTTTTATCTGCACCATTGCCTATTAATTCTAAATTGCGAATGGTGAATTTGTCCATCCATAAAATATCTTCTCTCTGTATGGGGCTAATGGAATGAATATGTTGTAAATGCGGATGCTGGGTTTCTTTTAGATAATGTAAAATAGCACCAGCTGCAATTACAGATTTGTTTTGTCCTTCCATACCAAAACCCTTCAAGGTTTGGGTTTGAAATTGTTTTAACAATAAATCATTGGCATAGGGCGCATCAAAAATCCAACTTTCTAATCCATAAGAATAAAATCCTTGACCAAAATGTTCTTTAAAAACAGCTTGGTCTTTTTTAGAGAATAAGATTTCTGCAGGTTGTAAACTTTGTAATAACTTATCTAAGTATTCAAAATTACCTTCCGCTGTTAAAAATTCTCCCGTAGTAATATCTAAAAAGGCCAATGCGCCTAATTCATTTTCAAAATATATAGCAGCTAAAAAATTATTCTCTTTATGAGCGAGTAATTTATCGTTGGTAGCAATACCAGGAGTTAACATATCGGTGACACCTCTTTTCACAATACCTTTCACCGATTTAGGATCTTCTAATTGATCACAAATAGCCACTCTATGTCCCGCTTTCACTAGTTTATGCAAATAAGTATCTAATGAATGATGGGGGAATCCCGCCAATTCGCTACTAGATGCGGATCCATTGTTTCTTTTGGTTAAGGTAATACCTAACACCTTGGATGCGATCACTGCATCTTCACCAAAAGTCTCATAAAAATCACCTACTCTAAATAATAAGATGGCATCAGGGTATTTTTGCTTAATAGCCCTATGTTGCTGCATTAGAGGGGTATCGGAACTGGATTTTGCCATGGGTGACAAACCTACATAATTTTTCATAAAAAGCGTACTTTTGCGTATGCGTAAATTGAGCATGGATGAATTGGGTAGGATGTCTGTTGCCGACTTTAAAATAGCGCCCAAAAAGCCTATTGTAGTAGTAATGGACCAAATTAGAAGCATGCACAATGTGGGCAGTGTTTTTAGAACGGCAGATGCCTTTTTAATTAATGGGATTTGCCTTTGTGGATTTACCCCACAACCACCTCATAGAGATATTCATAAAACAGCTTTAGGAGCCACTGAATCGGTGGATTGGATGTATTACGAACAAACTACGGATGCAGTAATAGCTTTAAAAAATCAAGGGTATAAAGTGTATGCCATTGAACAAACTGAGGGAAGTATCCCACTAAATCAATTTGCGAAAACGGAAGAACCTATTGCTTTTGTTTTTGGCAATGAAGTGGATGGGGTAGACCAATCCGTGATTGAACTTTGTGATGGCGTAATTGAAATTCCTCAATGGGGCATGAAACATTCTTTAAACATTTCTGTAGCAGCAGCTGTTGTATTATGGGAATTTGTGAGATCATAAAAAAGTAAAATGAATCCGATAAAAAATTATTTGAGTTTAGTGAAGTTCTCGCATACCATTTTTGCAATGCCTTTTGCATTAATTGGTTTTGTGTTGGGAATAAGATATAACTGGATCAATCATCAAGCATTTGAACAGGTTTGGCTAAAATTCTTTTTAGTGATTGTTTGCATGGTAACTGCGAGATCCACTGCAATGGCTTTTAATAGATACTTAGATAGACATTTTGATAAATTAAATCCAAGAACAGCCATCAGAGAAATTCCTGCTGGCATTATTAAAGCAGAAAAAGCATTGGTGTTTATTGGTATTAATATGGCCATCTTTATTGTAGCGACTTATTTTATTAATACCATTTGTTTTTATTTATCACCTGTTGCCTTATTCGTTATTTTATTTTATAGTTATACCAAGCGTTTTACTTATTTATGTCATTTGGTACTAGGTATTGGCTTATCCTTAGCACCCATAGGGGCTTATTTAGCAGTGACAGGCAGCTTTGCTGTATTGCCTTTATTATTTTCTTTTGCAGTAATATTTTGGGTAAGTGGTTTCGATGTGATTTATGCATTGCAAGACATTGATTTTGATCAATCACAATCTTTGTATTCTATACCAAGTTATTGGGGTTTAGAAAAGGCATTAAATATTGCAAGAGTACTGCATGTATTTTCCGCACTCTTTGTAATTATTGCTTTTTATATTGGGGGATTTCACATCTTATATTTATTGGGATTAGCAGTATTTATTGGTATGCTTTTGTATCAGCATAGTATTGTTAAGCCTAATGATTTGAGTAAAGTGAATATTGCCTTTATGACGGCTAATGGAATTGCAAGCGTGGTATTTGGGGTGATTGTTATTGCATCTATCTTTATTCAAATTTATTTATAAGAAGTGGCTAGAATACTTTGTATTGATTACGGTGGTAAAAGATCTGGTATAGCAGTAACCGATCCATTGCAAATTATTGCTACTGGCTTAACCACGGTGGATACCAAAGATTTATTTAATTATTTGGAAGCTTATTTTAAGGCAGAGCCCGTTGAGTTGATTTTAATAGGGGAGCCGATGAATTTAGATGATACCCCTACGCATGCGACCCCTTTGGTGCTGAAAGCCATTGAACAACTTAAAAAGAAATTCCCCACTATCCCCATTCAAACCGTAGATGAGCGGTACAGCTCTAAAAATGCAGTTAGGGCCATGGTGGAAATGGGTATGAAAAAGAAGGATCGAAGAAATAAGAAAACTATTGATCAGATTGCTGCTACCATTCTTCTGCAGGAATATCTCCAGAACAAGGCTTAAACTGCCTATTTATTTCTACCTTTGTGGTCTAATAAGATGATCGTATGATTTTACCTATTGTTGCCTATGGTGCAACGGTATTAAGAAAGGTTTGTAGTCCCATTGAAGCCAATTATGAAGGCTTGGAAAAGCTTATTGAAGATATGTGGGAAACCATGTACGAGAGCAATGGTGTTGGCTTGGCTGCCCCTCAGATTAACAAAGATATTCGTTTGTTTGTGATGGATAGTGCCCAGATTTTTGCGAATAGTGAACCAGAAGATGAGGCTTATTCTGATGCTCCAGGGATTAAGAGAGCATTTATCAATCCTCAAATTATTGAAACAGGTGGCAAAGAGTGGATTTACAATGAAGGCTGTTTAAGTATTCCTAAAATCAGAGAAGATGTTTCCAGACCAGAGTCTGTAACATTAGCATATGTAGATGAGCAGTTTAAATCACATACAGAAACCTTTCATGGTATTACTGCTAGAATTATCATGCACGAATATGATCATATCGAAGGAAAGCTGTTTATAGATTATATCAAGCCTTTAAAAAAGAAATTATTACAAGGCAAATTGAATGATATCTCAAAAGGTAAAATGAGGGTAGATTATAAAATGACCTTGGGTAAGTAATTAGTTTAATGCAATCAATGAATACTTTTCGTAATTTTCTCCCCAGTATACTTTTATTATTCTTAAGTATAACTGCCAATGCGCAGGATACTACTTTAAGTATTGATAATGGCTCTTTTACTTTAACAGACGCGATTGTTAGAAATAATTTTGATTACAAAGCCATCTTACAAAGAATCAAAGAAGATACCAGTTTTTACAAGGCTTTTAGAACCTTAAGGACCATCGGGTATAGTTCGTATAACTATATTCAGATGAGAGATAAAAATGATCAGGTGGTTGCTACTTTAAATAGTAAAACAAGACAAAATAAAGTAGGTGGTTGTAGAACCATGGATGTATTGGAAGAAAAAGTCTCTGGCAATATGAAAGATGCTAATGGTGAATATAATTATACAACACCTGCATTATATGCTAGTTTGTTTTTTACTAAGGGTAGTATTTGTGGTGAAACCAATATTGTTAAAGGAAGATTGAGAAGCGTAAGTGGATCTGGCTTGAGTAAAGCAAAGGATCAATTAAAAATGTTGTTTTTTAATCCTGGCAAAAAGATTCCAGGCATACCTTTAATTGGAAATAAATTGGATTTGTATGATGAGTCTGCGCATGAATTATATGATTACAAACTAGATTATGTAGACTACCATGGTCAATTGGTATATATGTTTGAAGTGAAGCCCAAAGAAGACCTTGGATTTTTCTCTAAAAACAATGTCGTGGTTGATCAAATGACAACTTGGTTTAATCCCAAAACATTAGAAGTATTAGGGCGAAATTATGCATTAAGTTATAATGCAGGTGCTTATGATTTCAATGTTCAAATGGAAGTAGAAATGACTTATTTCAATGGCCAATTGGTTCCTAAAATTTTAAGATACAAGGGCAACTGGGATGTAGTGTTTAAGAAAAGAGAGAAGGGAATCTTTACAGCAACCTTATTTGATTTTAAAGAAGCTCAATAAGCTTTTGTTAGTCGTGTAAGCTTATTCAGCTAGGAAGCTTTGTTCTATATATTTTACCACTTCGACTAAACTTCCAGTTTCTTTAAATACACGAAGCTGTCTATCAGCACCTGTTCCTGTAGCAAATATTTGGTGTACTTTTTCAATATGATGGCGGCTGCCTAAATCATCAACCACATCATCTATAAATTCTAATAGTTCTAATATTAAATCCTTGGTAGGAATTTCTTTTTCTTTCCCAAAATCTATCAATTTACCTTCAATGCCATATCTACTGGCTCTCCATTTATTTTCATTGATCAAAGCTCTTTGGTAATTAATAAAATTAATATTCTGGCGTCTCAATGTATAAATCTTAGCACAGATGGCTTGGAAAATCGCTGTAATGGTGATGGTCTCCTGAATGGTCATGGGGATATCACAAATCCTAAACTCAATAGTATTATAAATAGGATGTACTCTTAGATCCCACCATATCTTTTTAGCATTGTCAATACAATTGGTTTTAATCAATAATTGCACAAAACTTTCATAGGCTTCAATGCTATCAAAATAATCGGGAATACCTGTTCTAGGAAACTTATCAAATACTTTTGAACGGTATGATTTATATCCTGTATTCCTGGTTTCCCAAAAAGGGGAGTTGGTACTTAATGCGTAAACATGGGGTAAGAAATAACGCGCGGTATTGGCAATATGGATGGCCATTCTTCGATCTTCTACGCCAACATGTACATGTAATCCAAAAATTAAATTACTTCTTGCAGCTTGTTGTAATTCATTTAAGAGTTCTTGGTACCTGGTTTGATCAGAAACCAATTGTGTTTCCCATAAACTAAAAGGGTGGGTGCCTGAAGCGCCAATGCTATATCCTAATTGATTTGCTAATGAAGCTACTCCAGTTCTTAATGATTTTATTTCTTGGTATGCTTGATCTGCGTTTTGGCAAATTGCTGTTCCCACTTCTACCACAGCCTGATGCATTTCTGCCTTGATCTTTTCTTTGAACAACAATTGGCCTTCATTCACAATGGCTTGTTGATGGCTTTTTAGTTCTTTGGAAGTAGGGTCGAGTACCATGTACTCTTCTTCTACACCAATGGTAAATTGTTGCAAGTAATCTTTGGACATATGCTAATTTACTACAATAAAAAACCCCCACCAAATGGTGAGGGTTTTTTGATATTCAAATTGAATACTAGAAAATGTAACGAACACCCAATTGTACTTGGTAACGAGAAGCCATACCAGTATCATGTCTCCATGCTTGTTGTAATGGAGTCTTGGTTGTTGTATTGAAATAAGGGAAACTGAACACAGGCTTGTTTCCTTGGAATGCACCTGTGAAAGTTAAAGGAGTTACAGATGTTGGCACATCGTAAATTCCTAAGTTTCTGCTTAATAAGTTAGTGAAGTTGTAAATATCAGCAGTGAAGCGTAAAGTTTGCTTTCTGCCTTTTACTTTGAAGCTCACATCTTGAGTCACATTCAAATCTACTCTACCAGTCCAAGGTAAGATAGTAGCATTTCTTTGTGCGTACTCACCTCTGTGCTTAGATAAATAAGGATGGTTGTCAATGAATTGGCTTAATTGAGGCCATAATTCTTGT
>CALCEA010000043.1 GCA_937900675.1 uncultured Chitinophagaceae bacterium | reverse complement strand
ATTTTATTCAACTCGTCCATCAAATGAGCTTTATTGTGCAATCTTCCTGCAGTATCAATTAATACCACATCTGCATTTTTTGAAACAGCAGATTGGACTGTATCAAATGCAACAGCACTTGGATCTGCACCCATATTTTGTTTTACAATTGGAACACCTACTCTCTCACTCCAAATAGTTAATTGATCTACAGCAGCTGCTCTAAATGTATCTGCAGCGCCCAGTACCACTTGGTTTCCGGCTTCTTTATAATGATGTGCTAATTTACCGATGGTGGTTGTTTTACCTACACCATTTACACCCACTACTAAAATGATATAAGGTTTTTTGTTGGCAGGTGGATTGAATCCTTGCAAATCTGAAGGCGCGTCCACCAATAAACTCGCCATTTCTTGGTGCAAGATATTTTGTAATTCTTGCGTAGAAATATATTTGTCTTTCTTAACTCTCTCTTGAATTTTTTCAATGATGGTTAATGTAGAATCTACTCCTACATCAGCACCAATTAAAGCTTCTTCTAATTGATCCAATACCTCATCATCTACGGTAGTCTTACCAATGATTACTTTAGATATTCTTTCAAAAAAACCTTGTTTGGTTTTTTCTAAACCCTGATCTAAAATCTCTTTCTCTTTTTTACCAAATAGTTTTCCTAAAAAGCTCATACAACAAAGTTAGTCATTTTATCATGCTTTATCTTTACTTAAAGCGTAGATAAATTATAAAAAAAGCCTTCCTAGAAGGAAAGCTTTAATAATATTATTCGAAAAGTAATAGAAGCGATTATTTCGCTGCTAAGAATTCAGATACTTTATCCTTGTGAACAATGTTCTCTTTAAAAGTATACGCGCCTGTTTTTGGGCTACGGATAGCTTTGATCACTTTTGTCCAGTTTTTAGCTTCAGCAGAAGCTTTTAAATCCTTTACTTTCGCGTTTTTAGATGCTGCTTTTGCCATGATTATTTAATTTCTTTGTGAAGAGTTACTTTTTTCAAAATTGGGTTGTACTTCTTGAACTCCAAACGATCTGGAGTATTCTTTTTGTTCTTAGTAGTAATATAACGACTAGTTCCAGCCATGCCAGTTGCTTTATGCTCTGTACATTCTAATATTACTTGAACTCTGTTTCCTTTACGTGCCATGATGGTATATTATTATACTTTATTACTTGTGTTTACTTAGATTTTTTCGCCAGCTGCTCTTAAATCTTTTACTACTGCACCTAAACCATTCTTGTTGATAGTTCTTAATGCATCAGTAGATACTTTCAAAGTGATCCAACGATCTTCTTCTGCAAAGAAGAAACGCTTCTTCTGTAAATTAGGAAGAAAGCGACGCTTTGTTTTGATATTAGAATGCGATACACTGTTACCAGTCATCGGCTTCTTACCAGTTATTTGACATACTCTAGCCATGAGAAATTAATTTTTACGGACGGCAAAGGTAAGTAAATAACCCTTACTATCCCATTTATTTTATAGTTTTTTTATTTCAAACGCTCAAAAAGGCAAAATATTGCTAACTTATTGATTAAGAATACATTTCTGCCCTTAATTCTTGCACTCTTTTGTCTTCCATATACTCGTCAAAAGTCATCAAACGGTCAATTACCCCTTTTGGCGTTAATTCAATCACTCTATTCGCCACAGTTTGCATGAAAGTATGGTCATGAGAGGTCATTAATACGATACCAGGGAAGTTTTGACAGCCTTCGTTGAAACTTTGGATACTTTCTAGGTCTAAGTGATTGGTTGGCTGATCCAACACCACCACATTCGGGTTTTGTAGCATCATTTTGCTCACCATACAACGAACTTTTTCACCCCCACTCAACACATTAGCTTTTTTCATAACATCATCCCCGCTGAATAACATCTTACCTAAGAAACCACGAATAAATGGCTCATCGGCATCAGTGATATGAGCAGGAACAAACTGTCTTAACCAGTCCATTAAAGTCAATGGCTCTTTGAACTCTTCATTATGTTCAACAGGCAAATAAGCTTTGGTTACCGTAGTACCCCATTCATATGAACCTGATTCAGCTTGTACTAAGTCATTGATGATTTGAAAGAAATAAGTAATTGCCAAAGGGTCTTTACTTAAGAAAGCAATTTTATCTGATTTACTTACAGAAAAAGAAACATCTTTGAACAAGCTTCTTCCTTCTACAGAATAAGCCAACTTTTCAACATTCAAAATTTGGTTACCCACTTCTCTTAATGGTTGAAAAATAATACCAGGATATTTTCTATTAGAAGGTTCTATTTCTTCGATTGTTAATTTTTCTAAAGCTTTTTTTCTAGAAGTAGCTTGTTTACTTTTACTTGCGTTTGCAGAGAAACGAGCAATGAAGTCTAATAAAGCTGCACGCTTTTCTTCGTTCTTTTTATTCTTATCACTCATCTGTCTAGCCATCAATTGAGAAGACTCATACCAGAATGAATAGTTACCAGTAAATGTTTTGATCTTAGCTCTATCAACATCTGAAACATGCGTACACACTGTATCTAAGAAGTGACGGTCGTGACTCACTACCAATACAATGTTCTCATAATCTGCTAAGAAATTTTCCAACCAACCAATAGTTTCAATATCCAAACCGTTGGTAGGCTCATCCAATAATAAGATGTCTGGATTTCCAAATAAAGCTTGAGCTAATAATACACGCACTTTTAAATTTGAAGGAATATCTTTCATCAACATTCCATGCATATCTTCCTTCACACCCAAATCACTTAAGAAACTAGCAGCATTACTTTCAGCTTCATATCCACCCATTTCACCAAACTCTGCTTCTAATTCACCTGCTTTAATTCCATCTTCTTCTGTAAAATCTTCTTTAGCATATAAAGCATCTTTTGCATGCATTACATCCCACATTCTTTTATGACCCATCAAAACAGTATTCAAAACTGTTTCCTCATCAAATTCAAAATGGTTCTGTTTCAAAAAAGACATTCTCTCACCTGGAGTAATTTCAACCGTACCCTTGGTTGGTTCAATTTCACCACTTAATATTTTTAAGAAAGTTGATTTACCTGCACCATTGGCACCAATAATTCCATAACAATTGCCCTTGGTGAAGCTTACATTCACTTCATCAAATAAGACTCTTTTACCAAAGGACAAGGTGATATTTCTAGCACTGATCATAAATAACAATAATTTGAGGACGCAAAGTTAAGCTATTTCAGCTTACCAATTAGATCTAGCACTTGCTGTAACATCCAAGCTGTCAAAAGCTCCTTCTAGATATTTATAATGCGCTGCAATGGCAATCATTGCGGCATTGTCTGTACAATATTGAAACTGAGGTAAATAAACATTGGCTTTCATCTTTTCTCCCAGCTCTTGTATACCCTTTCTTAAACCACTATTAGCGCTCACTCCGCCTGCAATACAGATTTCTTTGATACCTGTTTCTTGCATGGCTTTTTTAAGCTTTTTCAATAGAATGGTTACAATGGTATACTGAACAGAAGCACATAGATCTGCCTTGTTATTTTCGATAAAATCGGGTGCTTGCTTTTGTAAAAAATACAAGACACTTGTTTTTAATCCACTAAAAGAATAATTTAAATCAGGCACACTAGGCTTAGCAAATTCAAATGCTAAAGGATTTCCTTCTTGAGCTAATTTATCCATTAATGGTCCGCCAGGATAAGGCAGGCCAATAATTTTTGCAATTTTATCAAATGCTTCTCCTGCAGCATCATCAATGGTTTCACCAATGATTTTAAGATCGGATGCACTATTACATTGTACAATTTGAGTATGACCACCACTTACTGTTAAACATAAAAAAGGAAAACGAGGTGCAGGGCTATCAATTAAATTGGCCAACACATGCGCTTGCATATGATGCACGCTAATCAAAGGTTTATTCAAACTTAGCGCCAAAGACTTTGCAAATTGAGCACCTACTAATAAAGAACCAATTAATCCAGGTGCTTGGGTAAAAGCAATGGCGTCTAATTGAGCCAAAGCTTCTTGTTTATTTAATTCAGGGAATGCTTTTTTAATAGAAGCGTCCACGACTGGGACAATGTTTTCCATATGTGCCCTACTCGCTAATTCAGGCACCACACCACCATAGGTCTCATGGATGGTTTGATTGGCAATAAAATTGGATAAAATTTTACCCTCAACCACAATAGATGCAGCAGTTTCATCGCAAGATGATTCGATAGCTAATATTGTAATGGGTTTGTTCACTAGAACGCAAAGATACTACTTCGTTCTAATTGCCTCCACTGGATTCATTTTAGCTGCAATAGATGCTGGAATGATACCAGAAATTACCCCTAAAATAATACATATACTAAGTGCCAAGAATACAATACTAGGTGCAATATGTAAAGGGAAAGGAAGCACAGAACCCAATGCCACCGTGAGTATCCACACTAAGAATAAACCCACTAAACCACCCACAATACATAAGAAAGCACTCTCTAGTAAAAATTCATATAAGATGGTTGAGCTCTTTGCACCAATCGCTTTTTTCAACCCAATTTGGCTGGTTCTTTCTCTTACTGTCACAAACATAATATTGGCAACACCAAAAGCACCAACAATTAGAGATAATCCAGCAATGGCCCATCCACCGCTATTAATTGATCCAAATACACTGTCAATTTGATCTTTAAATTGAGCTACATCATTACAAGTAAAATTATCTTCTTGAGTAGGACTTAATTTTCTAATTTGACGCATTACGCCTGTTAATTCTTGTTGCAATAATGAAGATGGCACACCTGGCTTGGCTTGTACCATGATATATGGATTTGAGTTATCTGGATTAAATACAGAAGCAAAATAATTATATGTAGTTAAAACAGATTTATCATAGTCAAATCCATTGATAATTGCTGTACCCTGTTTTTCGATAATTCCAATAACCATTAACCTTCTTCCACCATAAGAAATGGTCTTACCCAAAGCTTTTTCAGCCTTCCCAAAAAGCTCTTCAGCCACTTTATAGCCAATAACTGCAGTAGGTCCACCTCTTAAAAAATCAGCTTCTGAAAAATATCTACCTACACCAATATTAAAACTTTGAACCGCTTTATATTCATTGGTAACTCCATAAATATTCACCCCCTTTAAAATATTCTCTTCCTGCGTAAAAGATGCCTGTGTAGAAGTGAAAAAAGCCATATTGGAAGCCAAATTGCTCTTCTTCTTGATAATATCCATTTCCTCCACTTTCATGGAAGGTCTTTTCATGAATTTCCACCAAGGATATTCTGGCCCACCACTATAATCCCATTTGTCTATATAAATGGTATTATTACCAAAGCTAGAAAGGTCATTTTGGATCTTCGCTTTTAAACTATCAATGGTAGCCAATACCCCGATAATGCAAAAAATACCGATAGTGATTCCAAATAAAGAAAGAAAGGTTCTTAATTTATTCACTTTAAGCTCTTGCAAAGCCATTTTAAAGCTGTTCCAAAGTATAGTAAGCACTTTAATCATGGAGTAAAAATAAGCCAAAGTAGCCAAGGATGGAGAAATTTATACAAGTGGTCATTTCCTTATCTAAATGCACAATTTGTTAAGGTATTTTACATTGATGCTCAAAATCATAGAACGAATTAGGTGTAGTTAGAAAATCCTCGTTACTTTTGCATCGATTTTAAAAATCTGCAATTATGACCTTTAAACAAATGTTTACTTCCTCCGTGGGAAAAAAATTGATTATGGGATTCACGGGTATTTTTCTAATTCTTTTCTTGATAGTACATGCTGGGTTAAACGCTACCATTTGGGCGAACGATGGTGGATTAATGTTTAACAAAGCTGGACATTTTATGGGCAGTAATGCTGTTCCAAGAGTTTTAGAAATTGGGTTATTCCTTGGCATCTTTTTACATATCTATCAAGGTTATTTATTAACCTTAGAAAACAGAAGTAAAAGATCTGTTGGATATGCAGTAAGTTATTCAAAAGGTAGTAAATGGTATAGCAGAAGCATGGCCATCCTTGGTACATTGATTTTGTTATTCTTGATTGCTCATATTTATCATTTTTGGACACCTAGTAGATTAGGTGGCATTGGTAATATCAAGGCATTAGGTACTGTTGATCACAATGGTGTTGAATTACATAATTTATACGCTGAGATGGATGCAGTATTCACCAATCCATACATCGTAATATTATATGTATTGGCATGTGGATCTTTAGCATATCACTTAGCGCATGGATTCCAAAGTGCATTCAAAACAATTGGTGTACACAATAGAAGATACCATGCATTAATATCAAGTATTGGATATGGCTTTGCTATTTTCATTCCATTGATATTCGCTTTAATGCCTATTAGTTTTTATTTTGATTGGATTAAATAATTCAGATCAACAAACCTTATTACATAAACTGATTGATAAAAGATTGAACTATGTTAAACGCTAAAATACCTGCTGGACAATTAGATGACAAATGGGTAGATTATAAAGGTCATTGTAAGTTAGTTAACCCAGCTAATAAAAGAAAGATGGAAGTGATTGTAGTTGGTACTGGTTTAGCCGGTGCTTCTGCTGCAGCATCACTTGGTGAGATGGGATATAAAGTAAAAGCATTTTGTTTTCA
>CALCEA010000042.1 GCA_937900675.1 uncultured Chitinophagaceae bacterium | reverse complement strand
AAAAGTGCTATTTCTATAATCACTTTGCGGTTGGTATTTTTTTTGTGACTTTTGAATTTCTAAAACCTACAATAAATGTACGATTTTGAAAAAAACCTTAACATAACTGTTTCAGAAGAATGGGTTGGAATCAGAACAATGAAAAGAAAGTACATAGCTGAGATAATTCACAGTGATTTGCATGAACACAAGATTATCACTTCTTATGACAAAGAAGTTCTTAAAAATAAAATGAATGAATATGTCGAGAAGTTAAGAGAAAAATTTTCAATATTTATTCAGAAAAGATTAATTACACAAAAATCAGAAACTGCTGAAGAAAGGACAATAACTGCAAAAAGAAAAATAAACCAAATAGAAAATATTTTAATTCACACTCTTTCTGTGAATGATGCAGTTAACTGGAATGATTTAAAAGATAAATCTAAGTATAAAATAGAAAATCCCAAAAATGTAATTAATAATGAAATTGGGAAAATTGAAAAACCAAAAACAGTTAAATTAATCGAGTTGCCTTCTGAACCACAGTCAGTTGATTTTGAGCCAAATTTTAATTTTTTAGATTTACTATTTCCGACTTTAAAGAAAAAAAAGATAGAAAAATTCAAAGATGAATTTGAATATCAACATAAAATTTGGGAATCTGAAATTAATAGAATCAAAAACATTAATGATTTAGAAAAAAAGAGGTACCAAATTTCTTTAAATGAATATAATTCTAAGGTTACTGAAATTAAAAAAAAGTATGACGAACTTGAATCTATTTGGATTGATAATAAAAACGAATTCTATAGAATTCAAGAAACTTTCAATAAAAATATAGATGAGCTCAAAGAAAAATATGAAAACGGAATAGATTTCGCGGTTGAAGAATATTGCGAAATAGTATTAAATAACTCTGTTTATCCAGAATCTTTTCCAAAAACATTCAAGCTAGTCTATAATGATACAAATAAACAACTCGTAATCGATTATGACTTGCCACCAATTGATGTTCTTCCAAGGCTAAAAGAAGTTAAGTTAGTTTCAAAAGAAATAAAAGAATATTTTCTTACCGAAAATCAATTAAATGAACTCTTTGATTTAACTCTTTATAGAATTTGTTTGAGAACAATTCATGAAATTTTTGAGGCAGACACATTCAATAACATAGATAGTATTTGCTTCAACGGATGGGTTAATGCATTGAATTTAGCAAAAGGTTATAGAATAAATTCTTGTATTATGTCTATCCAAGTCATGAAATCGGAATTTCTAGATATAAATTTAAAAGATATTGATGTAAAAGCATGTTTTAAAAGTTTAAAAGGAGTTGGAAGTAGTAAATTAAGTGGCATAAACCCAATTCAACCTATAATTACAATTAACAAGGATGATAAAAGAATCGTCGAACATTATAATGTAGTCGATGGACTTGATTCATCTACAAATTTGGCAATGATGGACTGGGAAGATTTTGAAAATTTAATTAGAGAAGTATTCGAGAGAGAATTTAAATCAAATGGAGGTGAAGTAAAAGTTACCCAAGCTTCAAGAGATGGAGGTGTAGATGCAATAGCTTTTGATCCAGACCCAATTAGAGGTGGAAAAATAGTCATACAAGCTAAAAGATACACAAATACAGTAGGTGTTTCTGCAGTTAGAGATTTATTTGGAACATTAAATCACGAAGGGGCAACAAAAGGTATTTTAGTTACAACTGCTGACTATGGGCCAGATGCTTATGAATTTGCTAAAGGCAAACCGATTACTTTATTAAATGGCTCAAATCTTCTTTATTTGTTACAAAAACACGGATATAATGCAAGAATAGATATTAAAGAAGCAAAACAAATAAATATATAATAGTATTCCTTCTAAGTTACTCATTATCAGATAGTTGTATGATCTTAAATTAGCTTTCATTTTTAAAGCTAAAAATGGCCGAAAATCCACTGAAATAGCGTACCTTCGCCCTCCCAAATCAGTTTTGGCTGATTCATTTTGAGTAATCGAAATGTCCACTGGGAAAAACCAATTATTTAACCAAAAAATTCAAGTAATGAACAATTACGAATTAATGGTGATTTTCACACCGGTATTATCTGAAGATGATTTCAAATCTGCTCAGAAAAAATACCAAGACTTCATCAAAGAAAATGGTGGAGACACTGTAGCCTCAAATCCTTGGGGTTTAAAATCACTTGCTTATCCAATCGATAAGAAAACTACTGGTATCTACTGGGTACTAGAATTCACTGGTCCTGCTACTATTAACGAAAAATTAAAAGTACAGTTCTTGCGTGACGAGCAAATCATGCGTCATATGATTACTAAACTTGACAAGTACGCAGTTGAGTACAACCACATTAAGAGAAACGGCGGTTTCCCTGTTCACAAAGCACAAGAGGCTTAATTAAATTTTTACCATCATGGCAAAGAATGAAATCAAATACCTTACAGCGATCAAACAGGAAAAACCAAAGAAGAAATTCTGTCGTTTTAAGAAGTATGGTATCAAGTATGTAGATTACAAAGACATCGAGTTCTTGAAGAAATTCATCAACGAGCAAGGTAAAATGTTACCTCGTCGTTTGAGCGGAAACTCTTTGAAGTACCAACGAAAAGTGGCTGATGCAGTTAAGAAGGCTCGTCAAATGGCGTTGTTACCATATGTAACAGATTTATTAAAATAGAATCCAATTAGTCAACCATCCCTAATCTCGCGATAAAAATCAAGGCGAGTGACAGCAACAAAAATTGCTGGGCTCTTGGGAACTAAAACAATTATTATGCAAGTTATCTTAATTAAAGATGTAGACAATTTAGGCGGAAAGGACGAATTAGTGACTGTGAAGAACGGTTACGCTCGTAACTACTTGTTTCCAACTAAGCATGCTGTAGAAGCAAACCCTTCTAATTTAAAACAATACGAAGAGCGTTTGAAAGTAAAAGCAAAGAAGGAAGCGGCTATGTTAGCAGAAATTACAAAAGTAATTGCTGTATTAACTAATGGCCCAGTTAAATTGACTGCTAAAGTGGGTGCGAACAATAAGATTTTTGGTAGCATCACATCTTTACAAGTTACAAAAGCTATTCGTGAGCAAAAAGGTTACGAGATTGATAGAAGAAGAATCTCTGTTGCTGATGATATCAAAGAATTAGGTGCTTACAAAGCAACTATTGATTTTGGTAATGGTCAAACTACAGAAATCGATATCGAGATCGCTGCTGAAGCTTAGTCTTATTAGTAGATAGTTTCGGGAGAATATCCCCAAAATATCCCCTCAAAACCCTTTCTAAACCATTAGAAAGGGTTTTTTGTTAGTTTAAAGGCCCTAAAACAGACCGAAAAGCGGAAATTAACAGTAATTAGCTTGGTGGCGGAGTATTAATGACTATCTTCGTATAGTCCGAAGGGTATTTTGCCTGGAGGTATTTAGATCACTTAATTTTAAAGAACATGAACATTTATGTTGGAAATCTTAGCTGGAACATGACTAGCGAAGATCTTGAGAACTTGTTTACTCCATTCGGTGCAGTAGCAAGTGCAAAAATTGTAACTGACAAATTTAACAACAACAGAAGCAAAGGTTTCGGTTTTGTTGAAATGTCAAATGATGACGAAGCTAAAGCAGCTATCGCTCAACTTCACGACACAGAAGTATTGGGTCGTAACATTGTCGTAAACGAGTCTACTCCAAGACCAGAAGGCGAAAGATCTTCTTTCAAGAAGCCTTACGGTGGTGGTGGTAATCGTGGTGGCGGTGGTTTCAATCGCGGCGGAACTGGCGGCGGTTATAACCGTGACCGTGGCGGTAATGGTGGTGGTGAATATAACAGATATTAATCAACCTCGTTGCAATACATCCCGACACTCAGTGAGTGTCGGGATTTTTTTTGCCCATAATTCAAAGTGGTTTTTCTTATATTTAATACATGAAAAATATAATCAACCACCAACCTATTGTAGGTGTAATGAGATGGGGTACTTGGGGAAGCCAATTTACTACCGAGCAATATGAAGAAATAATTTATCAATGTTTAAGTATTGGCTTAAACGAATTTGATCATGCAGATATATATGGACATTATACCACAGAGGCTGAGTTTGGTAAAGCACTACAAAATAATAGTAGTCTTAGAACTCAAATAAAGATTATTACCAAGTGTGGTATTCAAATGCTTACACCCAATAGACCTGCACACCAGATTAAATCATACAATACCAGTGCAGCGCATATTAAAGCGAGCGTAGATCAATCGCTTAAAAATTTTCATACCGATTATATAGATACCTTATTGATACATAGACCAGATGTGTTGATGAATCCTGTAGAGATTGCAGAGACTATCACACAAATAAAAGCAGCTGGTAAAATCAAATCCTTTGGTGTCTCTAATTTCACCCCATCTCAATTAAGCTTAATCAATAAGCATATTAAAGTGGATTACCATCAGGTAGAAATTTCTGTAACCAACTTGGATGCATTTACCAATGGCGTATTGGATCAATGTCAAAACAATGCTATCAAAGCACAAGCATGGTCACCATGGGGTAATGCATTGTTCACAGAGAAAACAGAAAAGCATCAACGCATATTAGATTGTGCAGAAGCGTTGTCTAAGCAATATGGAACAGGTATCAATGAAATACTATTGGCTTTCTTGTATACGCATCCTGCAAAAATTACTCCAGTAATTGGCACCACACAGTTTGCTAGAATTAAGCAAGCCAAAGAAGCCATGCATATCAAACTTAGTACAGAAGATTTTTATAAACTATACAGCGCTTCAGTGGGAGCTGAAGTAGCTTAAAAGAATTACATGGAAAAATCCTACTGGGAAAAAATTGCCCCTATTTACGAAACAGAAATCTTTGATGTTTTAAAAAACGACAAGCAAGGATATATTGTAAAAGCCATTGAGTCTTTTGCAAGTAAAAAGAAAAGCATCATTGATATAGGTTGTGCTGTAGGTAAATGGCTTCCAGTATTATCTCCCTTATTTAAACAGGTACACGCCATTGATATCTCTTCTAAAAATTTAGCTATTGCGGAGAAAAAATATACAGCACTCCATAATATTAGTTACGAACGAGTAGACATGTCTGCTAAAACCCTTGCTAGTAAAGCGTTTGACGCTGCTATATGTATTAATGCGATTCTAACTTCAGATTTAAAAAAGAGAAACCTGTTCTTTCAACATATGGCTAGTTTTTTAAAACCGAAAGCAGATTTGGTTTTAGTAGTACCTAGTTTAGAATCCAAATTGTTTAGTCATATCATTGCCAATAAATACAATGTAGACGATGCTAAAGATGATAAAGCACCTACAGGCAAAAGAGCCATTGATCAAATCAGGTTTATTAAAGATGGAGTAACAGATATCGATGATGTACCTACCAAGCATTTCTTAAAAGAAGAACTAGAATTACTTTTAGATCTAGAAGGCTTTACTATAAAGACTATTCAGAAGATAGAATACGAATGGACAACTGAATTTCACGAAGCACCCAAATGGTTAAAGAATCCAAAGCCTTGGGATTGGATGGTGCATGCCAAAAAAAAATCCCCATCAAATAAATGATGAGGATTCTTTAATAAATAAGGCAGCTACCTACTCTCCCAGGAAAACCCAAGTACCATCGGCCATGGGGGACTTAACTTCTCTGTTCGGAATGGGAAGAGGTGAACACCCCCGGCAAAACCACCTTAAGACGGTAATTTTATCGGTGTCTAAACTAATAGACTGATAAAACAATAATTTACATATTGGATTGAAATCATTAACAGAAAAAAAAGATAAAGCTTACGGGCAATTAGTACTACTCGACTTTGCTATTACTAGCTTTACATCTATAGCCTATCAACGTCATAGTCTTTGACGACCCTTAAAAGTAAACTCATCTTGTGGAAGGTTTCACGCTTAGATGCTTTCAGCGTTTATCCTGGCCGTACATAGCTACTCTGCATTGCACCTGGCGGCACAACAGATACACCAGCGGTACGTACGCTCCGGTCCTCTCGTACTAAGAGCATGTCCACTCAATTTACTAACGCCCACCACAGATAGGGACCGAACTGTCTTGCGACGTTCTGAACCCAGTTCACGTGCCACTTTAATCGGCGAACAGCCGAACCCTTGGGACCTTCTCCAGCCCCAGGATGTGACGAGCCGACATCGAGGTGCCA
>CALCEA010000041.1 GCA_937900675.1 uncultured Chitinophagaceae bacterium | reverse complement strand
TATGCTTAAAGTAGCTCAAATATCCATAATTTTACACCGTTACACAATTAAATATCGCAGCATGAAAAATTTCTTCGTTTCTTTTTTCGCCAGTTTATTAGCCTTTTTTGTTTTTTGCTTGATTGGCTTCTTTTTATTAATTGGAATTGCTGCTAGTTTTTCATCTGAAGAGCCAAAAGTGGTTGCTTCAAATTCTGTTTTAGTATTAGATCTTTCTAATCAATTTTTAGAGCAAGTTCAAAACGATCCAATCACTGAAATAGTGAATAAAAAAAATGGCAAATCGCCTAGTTTATCTGAATTGATTCGTTTGATAGCATATGCAAAAAAAGATGACGCTATTAAAGGTATCTATATTAAGTGTCAACAAAATCCAAATGGATATGCGGCATCTGAAGAAATTAGAAAAGCGTTGTTGGATTTTAGTAGTTCTCAAAAATTCGTGATTGCATACGGTGAGACCATCACTCAAAAAGCCTATATGGTTGCCAATGCTGCGAATGCTATTTATACCCATCCTCAAGGTGGATTAGAATGGAATGGATTTAGTTATGAGTCTTTATTTATGAAAGGCTTGTTGGATAAATTAGAAATTCAGCCACAGGTTTTTTATGCTGGTAAATTTAAAAGCGCTACAGAGCCCTTTAGATATACCCAAATGTCTGAGGCCAATAAATTACAAACCAATGTGTGGTTATCAGGTTTGTATGATCAATTTATCAGCAATACAGCTAAGCAAAGAAATTTGAATGCAGATAGTTTAAAGTATTTAGCAAATCAGGGAAGTATTCAAACTGCATTTGATGCTAATCAACATGGTTTAGTAGATGGATTATTATACGATGATCAAGTTAAAAAAATCATTGCTAAAAAATTGCGTCAAGACGATCAAAAAGACATTGCTTTTTTAAGTATGGGTGACTATGCTAGTACAGTGGCTTTAAGAGGCACGGGTTCTGGCAAAGTGGCTTTAGTATATGCTGATGGTGATGTGGTGATGGGCAAAAACCAACAGGGTTCTATTGCCAGTGATGATTTTAGAGTGTTGTTACAAAAAATCAGAAAAGATGCATCTATTGATGCAGTGGTGTTAAGAGTGAATTCTCCAGGTGGAAGTGCATTGGCAAGTGATATTATTTGGAGAGAAATTGATTTATTGAAAAAAGAAAAGCCGGTGG
>CALCEA010000040.1 GCA_937900675.1 uncultured Chitinophagaceae bacterium | reverse complement strand
GATGCCTTGTCTAAAGTGCCAGGAGTATCACAGGTATCCACTGGTCCTGCTATCTCTAAACCTATTATTAGAGGATTGGGATATAATAGAGTGATGGTGATGCATGATGGAATTAGACAGGAAGGACAACAATGGGGAGATGAACATGGTGTAGAAATAGATGAATATAATGTTCAAAGAACAGAAATATTAAAAGTGCCCGCATCATTGATTTATGGATCAGAAGCCTTAGCGGGTGTAATCAATATTATATCCAATGCACCTGTTGCAGAAGGTGTAAGCAAGGGAAATATTTTTACCAACTATCAATCTAATAATGGATTGTTTGGAAGACATATTGATTTTGCATCAAACAAAAAAGGATTGTTCTGGGGAGTGAACACCAGTATGAAAGATGCAGGAGACTATCATAATAAATATGATGGTGATGTATTTAATTCAAGATTCAATGAACGCAGTGGAAGTGCTTATATTGGTGTAGATAGAAAATGGGGAAGTACACAATTCACTTATAGTAATTTTTATCAAAACCTAGGAATAGTGGAAGGAGAAAGAGATGAGACAGGTGCGTTTATCCAGACAGCTGGAAGCACTGGAAGATCTATGCCAGCGATTCCTATGCAAAAAGTACAACACACAAAATACACTTTAGACAATACCATTAAATTAGGTGCCGATAGATTAAAAGCCATTGTTGGATTACAAAGAAATCAAAGAATGGAATTTGGTAATGAAGACAATTTGAAAGAAAGAGAATTGTATTTTGATTTACAAACCATTAATTACTCTTTACAATATTTAGTGGCAGAGAAGAATAATTGGAAAAATACTTATGGTATTAATGGTATGCAACAAACCAATACCAATAGAGGTTTAGAGGCTTTAATCCCAGACTATAAGACTTTTGAAATTGGTGCTTTTCATTATACCCAATACAGAACTGCTAAAACACAGTGGAGTGGAGGATTTAGAGTGGATCAAAAACAAATGAGTTTTATAGATCCAGCCAGCGATCCAAATAGATGTCCTGATGGAATGATGTGTATTGCATTGTATAGACCACCCGTTGAAACTAAAAAAATATTTAATAATATCTCTGGTGCAATTGGTGTAGCACATGATTTAAATGAATCCACTACAATTAAGTTTAATTTAGCTAGAGGATTTAGAGCACCCAATTTAGCAGAGCTCAGTTCATATGGAGCACACGAGGGAACCAATCGTTTTGAATATGGTAATTCCGCTTTAAGATCAGAGAAAAGCT
>CALCEA010000039.1 GCA_937900675.1 uncultured Chitinophagaceae bacterium | reverse complement strand
ATTTGTATACCACATTTATTTCAAAAGCAGCAAGACATAGAGATTGCTGCTTTTTTTGCTGCCATATTTGCCTGGGGCAATAGAACAACGATTATCAATAAAGCGACAGAGCTGATGCAGAAAATGGATCATGCACCACATGCATTTTGCCTAAATCATGAGTCCAAGGATTTAAAAAAATTATTTGGATTCAAGCATCGAACATTTAATGATACCGACCTTTTATATTGTATTGCATTTTTAAAAGCACATTATCAACACAATGAAAGTTTGGAGTCTGCCTTTTTTGTTCATCATACAGATGGAAAAAAGATCAATAATATTACTGATGCACTGATCCATTTTCAGCAATACTTTATGAGCTTGGAAGATGCTCCGCAAAGAACTAAAAAACATATCTCTAGCCCTGCTGCAGGTTCCACATGTAAGAGATTGAATATGTTTTTAAGATGGATGGTGAGAAAAGACCAAGCCGGAGTAGACTTTGGTATTTGGAATGCCATCAAGCCCAGTCAGTTAATAATTCCAATAGATGTACATGTAGCCAGAATTGCAAGAACCTTAGGTATTTTAACCAGGCCTCAAACTGATTGGCAGGCTGCATTGGAATTAACCGATTATTGCAGAACTTTAGATAACAAAGATCCCGTGAAATATGATTATGCCTTATTTAGCTTAGGGGTCATTGAAAAAATGATATAAATGGAATTAACCATTCAAGCTTTAGAAAAATTGGCGCCCGAAGATTTAGCCAATGCTATCAACGAACTCATAAAAAATGATTTCTCAAAATTGGTGCAACTACTATACCGTATAGATGTATCAGAAGCAAAGCTTAAATATATTTTACAAGCACACCCTAATGAAGATGCAGGAAAGTTAATCGCGGCAGTGGTGATAGAAAGATTGGCTGCTACAAAAAAAGCAAGAGAAATGTTCTCTACCCCAAAAGAGGACGATTCAATAGATCAAGAAGAAAGATTATAACAAAATTACAAATCTCCCAACTGAGGTCTCATTACAATATCTTCCACAACTGCCTGAGGACTTAATTGACTTGCTGCATATATCATATCAGCTATATCATTTGCTTCCATAATTCTTTTTGGATCAACCCCAGAACCCTTCCAGCTATTGGTATACACAGCACCAGGACAAACTGCAGTTACTTTAATGCCTTTGTTTTTTAGTTCTAGTCTTAGATTTTTAGAAAAACCCAATAAAGCAAATTTGCTTATACTATAAGAACCTCCATTTTCATAGGCATCCAAAGAAGCAATTGAACAAATATTAAAAATATGGCCCTTGCCTTTTTTTAACATAGCAGGAAGTAAATCCTTAGTAGTATAATAAGCAGATAATAAGTTTGCATTTAATTGCGCTTCTAAAGTTCCAGAAGCTTCTTCAGCAATTTTACCAGGCAAGAAATAACCAGCATTATTCACTAATATATCGGGTTGTGTATGCAATAAACACCATTCAGTAAAACAATGCACCTGACCTTCAATAGACAAATCAGCATGTATACCTTCAATAGTAAGATTAGGATACAATTGTTTTAATTCATCCACTGCATTCACTAAATCAGCAGCAGTTTTGCTGGTTAAGAAAAGATGATGGCCATGTGCAGCAAATTTTTTTGCAATGGCAAAACCAATTCCTTTTGATGCTCCTGTTATTACAATATTCATATAAATACAATACTAATATTGAATAAAGATAGGCGCATTATTGTAAATTCGCTACATATACAGTTAGAAATGAAATATAAAGACCTGTTTTTTGACTTAGATCATACTATTTGGGACTTTGAGTTAAACTCCAAAGAAACCCTTTTGGATCTTCACCATAAATATCAATTAGAAGAAAAGGGGATCACTAATTTCGATGAATTTTATTCAAAATATAGTGAACACAATCATCGTCTTTGGGACAGATATACCAAGGGGTTTATCAAACAGGAGGAACTAAGATGGAAGCGTATCTATTTAAGTTTATTGGATTATAAGATTGCTGATGAAAAACTATCCAAAGAAATGTCACATGATTATTTGGACATCCTTCCGGATAAAACCAATTTATTTCCTTACACTCATGAAATATTAGAGTACCTGCAAAATAAGGGATACAAAATGCATTTGATCACCAATGGTTTTCAAGCAGTTCAGTTTAAAAAGATCAATAATTCAGATTTAGCGAAGTACTTTATAGAAGTGATTACTTCAGAAGCCAGTAATAGTTTGAAGCCTCATAAAGAGATCTTCGAGTATGCCTTAAAAGCATCCAACGCAGAAGTTAGCTCTAGTTTAATGATTGGAGACAATGAATCTGCCGATATACAAGGGGGAATTAATATTGGAATGGACACAGTATTTGTAAATCACTTAGAAGTAGTGCCTACTATTCCAGCAACATACACCATTACTCATTTAAAAGAATTGGAAAGCTTTTTGTAATTACCACTTGGCTAAAACGGATACACCGCCTTTCACCATATCTCCAATTTTACATTGAATATTGGTTCCTACTGGTAATAATAAATCTACCCTACTACCAAATTTGATAAATCCATATTCATCACATTGTTGGTAAGAAGTACCTACTGAAGCGTAATTACAAATTCTTCTTGCTAAAGCGCCAGCGATTTGCTTACATAAAATACTACCCTTTTCATTTTCTACTACTACAGACCATCTTTCATTGTCTGTAGAAGATTTAGGATGCCATGCTACTAGGTATTTACCAGGATGGTATTGGTTATAAATGATATTTCCTGCAATAGGCATTCTATTCACATGCACATTGGCAGGACTCATGAAAACACTTATTTGAATTCTCTTCTCTTTATAATATTCATCTGGCTCCACTTCTTCAATCACTACCACTTTGCCATCTGCAGGAGAAACAATGGAACTATTATCTATTGTATGATTTCTTTTAGGCATTCTAAAAAAAGAAACAATAAATAAAAAGAAGCCTAATAAAATGATAAACAAAGCCCAAGCAGCTATTTCGCTTATAGGATATAAGTAGGAAAAATTAGCAATATTCAATAAACCCACTACCAATGCAACCAAAGATATCGTAGCGGTTCCTTCTCTATGAATTGTCATAATAATTTATTAAAGCGCAAACTTACGAAAATTAAAACAGTATTTGAAGAACCAACCAAACAAATGGAACAGCAAATAAAATAGAATCAAATCTGTCTAAGAAGCCTCCATGGCCAGGCATCATGGTGCCGCTATCTTTCACTCCTGCTAATCTCTTGATTTTACTTTCAAATAAATCACCAAAAGTGCCTGCAATCGCAGCAACTGTGCTAATTAAGAAGATATATTTTTCTTGAATAGGAATCCAAATTCCTAAAACTTTTGAAACAAATAAAACAGAAATCACAATACCTGCAATAGTTCCTTCCCAGGTTTTATTGGGAGAAACCGAAGACAAAGGTCTTTTACCAATAAAAGAACCTACTATATA
>CALCEA010000038.1 GCA_937900675.1 uncultured Chitinophagaceae bacterium | reverse complement strand
AGATATTTCTTAATCTTACAAAACTTGCATCTTCATAGAAATAGTTTTTAGTACCATTTGCTGCACCACCCGCATACATACTTCTATAGAATGCCGTGTAAGCAAAATTTTGACCAGCAATTAACACAGGCTTATCATAATCAGAATGAATACCATCACGATACATCCATTGCTTAGTTTGGTTGTACAAGTGCGCACCTGCAACCCAATCCCATTGCATATTGAATGTCAAGAAATTCTTATAGTTCAAGTTGTTGATAAAACTCATGTTGAACTTAGGATTTGGATCACCAAAGTTGTATTGGCCTGGTAAAGCAATTGCTTGTTTTGTAGCTTTGTTTACCACCCATTGTCTACCTACTGAAGAAACTACATCATATAAACCTTCTTGTTCTTTAGGAATCATTCTTTGTCCAGTTAATGGATTGATTTCGTCTAATGACTGCATCATTTTATATCCAAAGAATTGACCAATTTTGTAACCTTGCTTTAATGTAATACCTACGCTACCAGCTGAAGATAATAAAACAACTGGAGGTCCTTTTACATAACTAATTTCAGAAGTTTGCTTAGAGTAGTTGGTAATGAAATCCCAAGTTAAATCTTTACCAGAATATACATTCAAGTTTAAAGATGCTTGAAGACCATTAGATGATAAACCGAATGAATTATCCAAAGTACCACCCACACCAGCAGAAGCAGGTGCGTCAACACTGTAAATAGCATTATCTGTTTGTCTCTTCCATAAAGTAGCAGAGATATTTGCTGTTCTTAACCATGAACCATTTAATAAGTTCAAACCTAAATCAACACCATATTCTGTTTCTTTTGATAACTCCACATTCAAATTTGGATTTGGTGTAGTGATTGGAGAAACGAATACGCTATTAGAACCTAAGTTTGCAGCGTTCAATACAGGGAATCTTTGGAACGCACCTGGTTGAATACCCGCTTCACCATAACCAGCTCTTAATTTGAACTCGTTAACTACATTATCAATCTTTAATTCTTGGAATTGCTTTAATTTATGAACAGCCAAGAATGCATCACCTCTAGGGAAAGTTTGAGCAGTTGCACCTGAACCGAATGCAGAAGAATAGTCACTTCTTACACCTACTGAGAAACCAGCCCAATCAGACCAATCAAATCTTTGGTTAGCCAAGATACCATAAGTAACAAAAGGCTCTACATAATCAGAAATTACTTTATAGATACCTGCTTGAGAAGCATTCCAAGGAGAATATCCTGGAGCATCATATCCATAAGCAGCAAATTGCTTGTACTTACTCTTACGGTAGTCAAACGCTACTGTAGTAGAAGTTTTTAAAGGAATATTGATATTGAAATCTTTTTCAAAATCTGTACGGAAAGTAGCTGTTCCAATAAAGTTTTGGAAAGTTGTTCTTTGTACAAAATTATCAATCTCACCAGTAGTTGTTCCAGATGCATTTGGATTGTAGTTTCCAGTATATCTGTTTTGTAAAATAGCACCAGCATTCATTGATTGATCTTCGTATCTGTAAGTAATATTGTTATTAGAATAGTTCAATGCATATTTAGCATCAAATTCTAAGAACTTAGGTAACTTATAGTTTAAGTTGAAGTTTTGAATCACATCCACTTTCTCAATTAAAGAACTAGAATATTGAGTTTGGAAGAAAGGATTGGTATGGTTAACACCTACAGCAGCACCAAAGAATGGACCATAGTTGCCATCTAAATCTTTTTGCTCAAAATTAGCAAAAGGACGAGCGTTGTTGATGTTAAAGAAGATACCACGACCAGTTTGGTCTAAAATTGTATTCTTTGTATAGATCAACTGAGTAGTAGAAGTAAATTTCAAACCCTTCGCTAATTCAACACCAATTTTTGATGTTAAGTTAGATCTTTGGTAATCTCCGTTATTTACAAAGTTTGAGTTTTGCTTGTTCGTAGAAGCAGAAAATAAATAATCCACTTTAGGACCAGCACCAGAAATTGTCAAAGATGTGTTTGTTGCATAACCTGGTTGTAAGAACATTTTGTAATGATCATAATATTTCAAGTTAGCATCATATGGTTTATTTTGGATACTTGTAACACCTAATGAGTTGTATTGAACATCACCATTGTAAACCAATGTAGCAGGATCTAATTTCATAATGGCATTAGAACCAGTTAATACATTGTTAGCTGCATCTGTAACAAAAGCATGATATTTAGCTTTTGCTAAACCACCAATATTTAATAATTCATTGTAAGTAGAGCTAGTGCTTAATTCAATCACTGCTTTACCTTGTCTACCTTTCTTAGTAAATAATTGGATAACACCATTCGCACCTTGCGCACCATATAAAGAAGCAGCAGCAGCACCTTGTACTACCTCTACTCTTTCAATAATATTTACGTCAATAGATTGCAAACTAGTTGCACGAGCTTCAATACCATCGATCAAAATCATTGGGCCAGTACCGCCTTGTACAGTGTTGATACCACGCAATAAGATTTGTAAAGGACGACCTGGAGTACCGTTTGTACTAGCAATTTGAGCACCAGCAACTTGACCAACTAATTGTTGACCAACATCACCAGTAGATACTTTCACTTGATTTGACAAGTTTACAGATTCAACTGCCACACCTAATTTTTTCTTAGAAGTTGCAGCGCCCACACCAGTTACAACAACTTCTTGTAATGCTTTCACATCAGAAGTTAATTTAACGGTTAGATTAGTACTTGCTGCTACTTCTGCATTTTCATAACCTAAAGCAGAAACAACTAATGTTGCTCCTTTCTTTACTGAAATGCTAAAAGTACCATCAGTACCTGCACTCACACCCTTCTTAGAGCCTTTGTCAAGTACACTTGCTCCGGCAACAGGGGCATTTTTCTCATCGATAACCTTTCCGGTTACTGTAACTGTTTGTGAAAAGCCGACCATAATGGTCATTAAAAAAGCACAAACACTCACAAGGATTTTTTTACTCATGTTTTGTTGTTTTGTAATTATATTTTTTACTTGTAAACTAAAAAACTTGTAACCTGATACTAACAATTAGTATCTATTACAAGCTTTCGAGATGTCAAATATATTCGAAAATTGGCTATCCGAGCTGAGAAAAGGGCATTTTTTTTAGTATTTCTTTAACAATTCCAAGATTCGATACATTATTATATAGTAACATGTGTTTAAAATTTGTTTTTATTTTGTATAATACATTGTTTTTCAATATATTATAAATTTAAGAGGGTCAAATAAATGCAAATTTTTCAATTGAAAACCCTTAAATTGCTATTATAAATTTTACCTATGCTTCTCTCCACTCTTTTTATCCAAAAAATAGACTTAGGAATATTTCAATCGGGCTATTTGAATATCGTTTTAAGGGCTTTGGCAGTCTATTGTTTCATCATTATTGCCATTAGGGTCTTTGGGAAGAAGGAATTGGCTCAGCTTTCGGTGATCGATTTGGTGTTTATCTTATTGATTAGCAATGCAGTACAAAATGCCATGGTGGGTCCGGACAGCAGTTTAGAAGGGGGCCTAATAGCCGCGATCTCCTTATTTGCGGCTAATTATACCTTGAAAAGAATCTTATACAAGAATAAAGGGGTAAGTAAGTTGATTCAAGGCGAAGCCATGGTGCTTATATACAAAGGAGTCCCCAATGTGGAGAATTGTAAAAAGTCTGAGATTAGTATGGAAGAACTAGAAGCTGCTGTAAGAGAACATGGCTCTAGAGATATTCAACATGTAGATTTAGCCATGTTGGAAGTAGATGGAAATATTAGCGTAATTAGCGAAGACTTTATTAAAAGATCAATGGTGTCTCATCCCAGAAAACACAAATTCAAAGGCAGGTTAAATCAAAACTAAACAACATTTATTTTGAGACAATGGAGGACGCTTTTTCACTACCTTATTTGTAGCAATATTTTTATAAGTGCTATCGCTACTCTAATGAGTTTTGGTACAAGTCTTTTATTTGACTTAAAAATTGATTCAGTTTATTTTCTGTTTGTATTTTTTGCAACACTTTCAAGCTATTCTTTACATTGGTACTTTACTGAAATCAAATCAGACAAATACATTGATACAGAAGATCAATTTAGAAATCACTATACCATTCATCATCGAAAATTATTGTTTTCACAATTTTTGATCGCTTCTGTAACTAGTATATACTTGCTTTATTTACAAAAAGAAATTATTGCATTTGCAATACCAGCTATTATTGCCACATTCATTTATTCTGCACCAAAGTTTCCCATCAAAGCGCTTAAAAACCTTGAAGGCAAAGCATTGGCAAAAACTTTTTATTTAGCAGCAGTTTGGATTTATGTAACCAATGTAATTCCTTTTTTACTCAGTAATACAAAATGGACTGTTGATATAATCATATTCTTATTAGCCAATTTTACATTTCTCTATGTGATTTGTTTATTATTTGATTATAGAGATCAACATAAAGATCAAATAAAATATATATTGATAGATACCAATCGATATTTTGATAAAATTATATTTACACTGACTTGTATTTTCGGTATACTCATTATTGCCATGATATATTTTAAGGGGAGTATAGATATAATGATTGGACTAATGGCAACTTTCATTTTCATGCTTGTAACGCTGAAAAAATCAACTCATACCAAATCTGATTACTGGTTTTATTTTGTTTTAGATGGATTGATGGCCCTTCCATCATTATTAAGTGTAATTATTCATTATTTATTGAATAATTAAATTAAATTGCTATTCACTTAACGACTAAACACTCGCTTATGAAAAAGATTTTATTTTTCGCATTGACTTTAATGTGCATTGCTAGCGCAAATTTAAATGCACAATCTCATGGTGCTGATACCGCATACCCAACCAAGGTTTTAGGGAGATGGGATATAGTTATTCAAAAAGACGGTAAAGAATTGCCCTCTTGGTTAGAAGTTAGACATTCTGGTAGAGAAACCATGGTGGGAAGATTTGTATATGAGTTTGGAAGTGCTCGCCCAGTTGCGCATGTCAAATATGCGAATGGAAAATTTAGTTTCTCTATTCCTCCTCAATACGAACCTGGATTACGCTACCAAGATTTTGAATTTAGCTTAAACGGAGATGATCAATTAACGGGCACCATGGTATATACTGATGGTAAAACCTATAATTGGACTGCAGTGCGCGCTCCAAAATTAAAAAGAACTTCAGCGCCTATTTGGGGGCCAGCTATTAAATTAATTAATGGAACGGATATTACAGGATGGCATACCAATGGTCCTAATCAATGGGTGGTTGAAAATGGAATATTAAGAAGTCCAAAATCTGGTTCTAATATAATCACCGATCAAAAATTCAACGATTTTAAATTACATATAGAATTTAAATATCCAAAGGGAAGTAACAGCGGTGTGTATTTAAGAGGAAGGTATGAAGTACAAATTGAAGACAACAAAGGCAAAGAGCCATTAAGTACTTATTTAGGAGGATTGTATGGATTCTTGCCTCCATCAGAAATGATGGCGAAAGATGCTGGCGAGTGGCAGTCTTATGATATTACACTAATTGGCAGAATGGTAACCATTGTTTGCAATGGTGTTACAGTGATATCTAACCAAGAGATCCCTGGAATTACTGGAGGAGCATTAGATAGTAAAGAAGGCGAAGCAGGGCCTATCTATTTACAAGGTGATCATGGTCCAGTTGAGTTCAGAAATATCATTATTACGCCTGCGAAATAATGATATTACGCCTGCGAAATAATGATTTCAATCAAGTGATATAAAATCTTATCTTAATGATAACATTTAAAACCCTCCAAATTGGAGGGTTTTTTCATACATTAGACTTATGAAAAAAATCATCTATTGCATACTCTTTGTTGGATTCTTCAACAATTGTATCGCACAAAATGCAACAGCTTTACAAATAAATAAATCAAGAATAAAATTGCCAAATGGTTGGAGCTTAAGTCCCATTGGAAAAAGTTTACCCTTAGGTGATTTACCATTGAATATTGCCGTATCGCCAAGCAAGAAATTATTAGCTGTAACTAATAATGGTCAAAGTACTCAAAGCTTACAATTAATAGATGCTACTAAACATCAAATATTGGACAGTATAGATATTCCGGCATCCTGGTTGGGATTGGCCTTTAGCAAGGATGAAAAAACCTTATACGCTTCTGGCGGAAATGATAATTGGATTTTAGAATACGCCATTCAAAAAAATAAATTATTGCTTAAAGACTCTATCAAGTTGGGAGACAAATGGCCAACTAAAATTTCTCCTGCAGGCTTAACTATTAATTATTTAACCAATACTTTATTTGTAGTTACCAAGGATAATAATAGTTTGTATACCATTGATCTTGGTTCTAAAAAAATAACTAGTCAAATAGCCTTGCCAGCTGAAGCCTACACTTGTTTATTATCTAGCAACAAAAAGCAATTATACATTTCTATTTGGGGAGATGAATCTGTTTTAGTGTATGATATTGATTCTAAAAAAATAATGAAGAAGTACAAAGTTGGTAGCCACCCTAATGATATGGTATTAAATAAAAAAGGGAATCTACTTTTTGTAGCCAATGCAAATGACAATAGTGTAAGTATCATTGATCTTCAAAAAAATAAAATTGCAGAAACATTAAATACAGCACTATATCCAGATGCACCAACAGGTTCTACAACCAATGCTTTAGCAATTAGCGAAGACGATAAAAAACTTTATATAGCGAATGCAGATAACAATTGCCTAGCGGTGTTTGACATATCAAAATACGGAAACAGTATTTCTAAAGGATTTATTCCTGTTGGTTGGTATCCTACTGCTGTTAAAGTGATTGGTAATACTATTTTTGTTGCTAACGGCAAGGGATATACCTCACACGCTAATCCATACGGACCTGATCCATATAAAAAAAGGGGGCAACTTGGATTTCAATTAGGATTGTTAAAAGATGCTTCATCAACACAATACATAGGCGGATTAATGAAAGGTACTTTAAGTATTTTTCAACAACCCACAGATGCTCAATTAGCTATTTACTCAAAAGCAGTTTATGATAATACACCTTATAATAAAGAAAAGGAGCTCTTATCTGGTGCAGAAAAAGGTAATCCAATTCCTCAAAAAGTAGGAGACCAATCTCCCATAAAATATGTTTTCTATATCGTTAAAGAAAACAGAACCTATGACCAAGTATTAGGTGATGTTAAAGAAGGCAATGGTGATCCAGCGCTTTGTTTATTCGGCGAAAACATTACACCCAATCAACATGCATTGGTAAAAGATTTTGTACTAATGGATAATTTTTATGTGGATGGAGAAGTGAGTGCAGATGGACATAACTGGACTTTTGGAGCCTATGCTACTGATTATTTAGAAAAAAACTGGGTAACTAGTTATGGCGGAAGAGGTGGCACTTACGATGCAGAAGGAACAAGAAATATTGCCAATAGTAAGAAAGGTTTTATTTGGGATCACGCAAAAAGAGCAGGAGTTACTTATAGAACTTACGGAGAATTTGCAGATGATTATAAAGCCAATTTGCCTGTTTTGGAAAATCATTTTTGTCCATACTTCACTAGTTGGGATCAATCAGTAAGAGATACCACAAGAGTGGGTCAATGGAAAAGAGAATTTGATTCTTTATACGCACACAATGCAGTGCCTCAATTAAATACCCTAAGATTAATCAATGATCATACAGAAGGTCTAAGATTAGGTAAGCCATCTCCAAATGCACATGTGGCAGAAAATGATTTAGCAGTGGGCATGTTTATTGAATACTTAAGTAAACATCCTATTTGGAATCAAACAGCTGTATTTATTGTTGAAGATGATGCGCAAGATGGACCCGATCATATCGATGCCCATAGAACCACTGCCTATGTTGCAGGAGGTTTGGTGAAAAGAAATTTTGTTGACCATACCATGTATTCTACAAGTTCTATGTTAAAAACCATTGAACTTATTTTAGGCATACCTCCAATGAGCCAATACGATGCTGCTGCAACACCTTTATGGAGATGTTTTCAATCCACCCCTAATAATTTTGTATTTAATGCAAAACCTGCCAAATACGATATCAACGAAAAAAATACAGTGAAAAGTGCTTGGCAACAAAAAAGCGAAACCTTCAATTTTGCTAAAGAAGATGCCATTCCCGACAGAGTATTCACAGAAGTGATTTGGAAAGCTGTTAAAGGATTAGACGCTGTAGTGCCAGCACCCAAAAGAGCAGCATTCTTAAAAATTACAAAAGATGATGATGATTAAATTAAAAGAGTCCCCCTTTAGGAGACTCTTTTAAAAATATTCAAAATGGAGTCTCCGAAGGAACTCCATTTTTTATTTATTGATTACCAGAACCTAATATACATGGCCATTACAAAGCCTAATACAATTACAATCATCGCAATACTTGCTTTTGATAATTGGTACTTTGTTTGGTCTTCTATCAAGTCGTTTGAATGTGTTTGGCCTTTAACATCTAATAAACTTACTAGTATAATTAATAAGGTAGTAAAGAAAAACACCCAGCCCATTTGAATCAAATAAGGAATTTCAAAACTTCCAGAAGCTGTTGGATAAGCTGTATATAAAATAGTCTCGTGTCCTAACATATTTGGCAAGAACTTGTCAAATAAAACAGATAAAATAACACCTACAATAATTCCAGAAATGGCAGCCCTTGAAGTTGTCTTTTTCCAGAAAAATCCTAATAAGAAAACAGGGAAAATCGCAGGAGAGATATAACCAGTATACTTTTGAATAAATTCAAAACCGCCCTTTCCCCCAATACCTAAAGTGTCATTCCAGTTAATAATGATAGCAATAATTAAAGAAACAATAATCATGATACGACCAGTAGAAACCGTTTTGGTATCACTCGCATCTTTATTGATATATTTCTTATAAATGTCTAAAGAATAAATTGTTGAGATGCTATTCGCCTTCCCTGCTAAAGAAGCAACAATTGCAGCAGTTAAAGCAGCCATTGATAAACCTTTTAATCCAGTTGGCAAAAAGCTAACCACAGAGGAATATGCATTGTCCTGATTCAATACGCCGCCTGACATCATTTGTTCTTGCAATGCCCCATTTTGATACAATACATATGCAGCAATACCTGGCACCACAACTAATAATGGCATCATTAATTTTAAAAATGCTGCAAATAAAATACCTGTTCTTGCAGTTTTTAAATCAGCGCCTAATGCTCTCTGAGTGATATATTGATTACATCCCCAATAATTTAAATTGGCTACCCACATACCTGCTAGCATCATTGCAATACCAGGTAAACTAGAATAATCTTCAATTTGTTTTTGGGTAGAAGTAGCAGTAGGCTTATCAAATATCATATTGAAATGATCAGGAGCTGCTTTTACTAAATGTTGCAAACCTGCTAAAGCATTATGACCGTATCCAAATTTTTCTGCCACTACCGTTAATGCTATATAAGAAGTAATTAAACCGCCGATGGTTAAAACCAATACTTGTATTACATCCGTATATCCAATCACTTTCATTCCGCCCAATGTGATAAACAATGCAAAAATGGCTAGCCCAATCATGATTAAATGAAAATTGGCACCACCTGTTAAATTATTAATGGCGATTGCACCTAGATATAATATAGAAGTAAGGTTTACAAATATGTATAAGAACAGCCAAAAGATGGCCATGATCATAGCTACTGTTTCATTATACCTTGTTTTTAAAAACTGTGGCATGGTATAAATTCTGTTCTTTAAATACACTGGCATAAAGAATACCGCGACCACCACCAAAGATATTGCCGCCAACCACTCGTATGCTGATATAGCTAAGCCCAATCTAAACCCATTACCACTCATCCCAATAAACTGTTCCGCAGAAATATTAGAAGCAATTAATGAGGCACCAATGGCCCACCATGTTAATTGACCTTCTGCTAAAAAGAAATCCTGTGTATTGGCATTCACTGTTTGCTTTCTCTTGTATATCCAAAAACCATAGCTGGCAATTAATACAAAATACAAGACAAATACTAAGTAATCATAGGTTTGTAATCCTTGTGACATAATCGTTGAGTTTGGTTCTTAAAAATAAGGGTTATAAAGGAATTTAAGTGCAAATACATTGAAAAAGGGGTTGAAGATTATGTTTCTTATAAGTCCTTATTAGTAATTTTATAGGGTAAGAAATAATTATGAATAAACATTTTGACCGTTTCAAGAAAATTATCACCAACCCCATTCAGTTTAAATTCTTTTTATTGAGTAAGCTACCAGCTGCATTTTTTGCTGGACTTTCCATACATGAATTTACTGAGGCGAAATCTGTGGTTCGCGTAAAACATAACTGGTGGACGCAAAATCCGTTTAGATCAATGTATTTTGCTGTGGAAGCCATGGCTGCAGAAATGGCTAGTGGCATGCTCGTGTTTGGACAAGTATATAAAAGACAGCCGGCCATTAGTATGTTGGTTATTAAAATGGAAGTGGAATTTGTAAAAAAAGCTACTGGAGTTATTTTATTTACTTGCGAAGAGGGGGAAAAAATTCAAGAACAAATCAATCAATCCATTCAAGATGGTGAAGCAAAAAATTTTATATGCACTTCTACTGGAAAGAATGAGCAGAATGAAATAGTTGCCATTTTTAATATTACCTGGAGTGTGAAAGCAAAAAAATAAAATGAATACAAATACTTATATCATTGATCAACCTATTATTCATTATCAAGATAATTCCGATCATTTAATTCAACAAACCATTGATCTTGGTTTGGGAAAACTTTCTGATACCGGAGCACTTTGTGTAAGTACGGGAAAATTCACAGGAAGAAGTCCAGAGAATAAGTATTTTGTTAAAGAGGAAATAACCGCTACAACCATTGACTGGGGAGGTTTTAATCACCCTATCGAGGAATCGGCTTTTACTTCACTTCGAGAAAAAATTAAAAATCATTTAAATCAACAAAAAGAAATTTGGATAAGAGATGTGTTTGCTTGTGCAGATCCAGAATATCAAATTTCAATAAGAGTATATACAGAACTTCCTTGGGCAGCTTTATTTGTAAACAATATGTTTATTGGCGTACCGGCAAATAAATTAGATACATTCAAAGCAGCGTGGACCATTTTACATGCACCTAGTTTTTTAGCAGATCCTATTATAGATCAAACCAATGCAAGTAATTTTGCCATTATTTGTTTTAGTAAAAAAGAAATCATCATTGGGGGTTCTGGTTATACAGGTGAAATTAAAAAAGGCGTATTCTCCATTTTAAATTATTTATTACCCCACCATCATCAGGTTTTGAGTATGCATTGCAGTGCTAATGTAGGAGAAGAGGGAGATACTGCTTTATTTTTTGGATTAAGCGGAACAGGTAAAACAACTTTAAGTGCAGATCCTCATAGAAAATTAATTGGTGATGACGAGCACGGTTGGAGTGATACTGCAGTATTTAATTTCGAAGGAGGTTGTTATGCCAAAACCATCAAATTAAATAAAGAGAACGAACCAGATATTTTTGGAGCCATAAAAAAAGGAGCATTATTAGAGAATATTCAATTTTTCCCCAACAGTCATCAGGTGAATTATGATGATGCAAGTATCACTGAAAATACAAGAGTAAGTTATCCTATTCATCATATTCATAATATTGCTATTCCAAGTGTTGCTTCTGCGCCTAAAAACATTTTCTTTTTAACCTGCGATGCTTATGGAGTCTTGCCTCCTATTAGTAAGCTCAATAGCGAGCAAGCGATGTATCAATTTATCAGTGGATATACTGCAAAAATTGCCGGAACCGAAGAAGGAATAAAAAGTCCAAAAGCCACTTTTAGTGCTTGTTTTGGTGCGCCATTTATGCCACTTCACCCCAATGTATATGCGAATTTATTGGGTGATAAAATGCAAACAAAACATTGTACCGTTTGGCTAGTCAATACAGGATGGACTGGTGGTGCTTATGGATTAGGTAATAGAATGTCTTTAAAAGATACTCGATTAATGATTCAAGCTGCACTAGACGGTAGTTTGAACAAAGGGGATTTTGAAAATTTTGAAGTGTTTAATTTTCAAGTACCCTCTCAAATTAATGGGATTGATCAAAAAATATTACAACCCAAAAATACTTGGAAAGATCCGACTTCCTATGATAAAGCACTGAAAGACTTAGCTCAATTATTTATCAATAATTTCAAGCAATTCGAATCAGGCGTAAGCAATGCTATTAAATCAGCAGCACCCCTATTTTAGTAGATGACTAATTGGATTTGATGATTCTTTGAATATTATTTACTTCGCTCTCTGTAATAAAGTATTCAAAAAATCTTTTGTCATCCACTTTTCTAACACTACTTATTAATAATATGTCTGCTTGTGTAATAAATTGATACTTGTCATTAATAGAATTAATTACATCACTTCTTACTTTCTTCTGTAATCCAATATTTTTATCTTTTATACCCAAAACATGATTCATTTGATGAATCTCTACCTTATTTCCTTTTTTATTTTCTTCTAATAATAATTCAATTAAATTCAACTCAACACCTGCAAATGCTTGCTGTATAGAATCTGTTTTAAGCATTTTTAATTGAGCATTTTGTAATCTTGATTTAATTTTTCGCTTCACCAAAGCATAAGCAATAATAGCAAATGCCAATAAAATGACTATTCCAAATACTATATAATATGTAGTAAAATCAATCGTCCAAATAGGAAAATCTAATTCAGTAAAATCATTTAAGTCTAATTGCCAGGTTTTAAATGTTTTTTCGGAAACATTATATATATAGATGACTCCTTGGTGATAAAAAATGGGTGTATTTTGAGAGTTTCTTAAAAGAAATTGATTGATATCTGCTTGTCTAGATTTATATATTTTATTATTAATATAGTTGAAATAATAGGTTTCATCATTAATTAAAAATAAATTACCAGAATCGATTTTAAGACATAAATAACCATCTTGTTGTAGAATTAGATTTTTACACTCTTGGGAAACATTTCCAACATGTACCCAATCTGCTTTGCCAATATCTAATACATAACTTTTAAAATCATATTCACCATTTTTATAAATTGGATCTTTTAAAAACCTTTTTTCAATTTTTTGAAAAGGCACATACATTTTGCCTTCGTTTTTTGAATACCATTCGTAGCCTCCAGGAATTACTTCAATATTGGTTGGTACAATATCCCATTCTTTATCCACCCAGTTATACCTCCTTAAATGACCAGTTTTTTGCCAGAATCCATAACCTCCATAATTATATATATTACCCTTGTAGGCAAAATTGTAACAATCAATATTGTAGTTTAAATTATAAGTATGATCTATTTTGGTGAAAACCACCATACTATCCTGGGGTTCGCTCATTTTATATATAAATCCAGTCTGAGACAATAAAATATATATCTGATTCCCATCATTGAAAATTTCTTCAGCATTGGAGCTTAATGAACAATTACTCAAGGGCAAAACTCTATTCGTATTATTCAAAATAACACCTCCATAATAACCTTTTAAGTCATTTATTTTTTGAAGTAGGGGTGAATAAGGTACTTTATATAAAGTATCACATGGAATAAATTGAGCATTTCCAGAGAAATCTAACATTAAAATGCTATAAATAATAAATAACCAATTTTTCATATAAAATATTAATATTCAATAATTTAGATAGGAAAGTAACCAATATATAATGATTATTTCTAACGCAAATATAAGAAATAACCTATAAAGGTGCCTATTTGGTAACTATTTACCTAATTATACTATTGTAAAGAGAATATTATTGCAACAGCTTTTGGGGGAAAGCTATGGATTATTTAAAGAGTCAAGTTAGCTTGACTCTTTTTTTGTGCCTATGGGTTACTTTTTAAACTTTTCAGTATAAAGTGTACAATTAACACATTAACTATGATCGAGAAAAAATATTTCAAGACCAAAGACTATTGTAAAGTAAAGTTCAATTTGGAAGTAGAAGCTAAAAAAGTGGAGATTTTAGGATTGAATGGAGAATGGAAAAAGGGCTTGGCTATGACCAAGAAAAAAGATGGAAGTTTTAGCATAGATATAAATCTTCCCAAAGACTCTCAGCACGAATTTAAATATCTAGTGGATAAGAAGAACTGGATCACCGACCCAGCTTCTGAAGCTACCCAAAATGTATTCGGAACCACGAATAGTGTTTTAAGTATATAATAAGAAAGATGAC
>CALCEA010000037.1 GCA_937900675.1 uncultured Chitinophagaceae bacterium | reverse complement strand
TTTGTAATTTTCAAGCTGTTTTTCGTCTACTTTAATTTTTGCAATTCTATACATAGTATTTGAATGTTGCGCCTTTGATTCAACACCAATTAGTGTAAATATTCCAAAAATTAAGGCAACTAAAAAAATGTTTTTAATCATAACTAATAAAAAAGGTTACACTATAAAAGTATAACCTTTTTGTCATTATTATTGCATTCAGACTATAGTTGAAGCTATATTGGAAAAATTAATTATTTGACAATTAAAGCTTTTTATTTAACTAGGTAATTACCTAATTGTTGACTGTAAGATAGATTATCATCAAAATCTTGCTCTTCGATAATTTTACCGTCTTTCATTTTTACTAAAGTAACTCCTGAAAGATTCATTGTTTTACCTGTGGCAGTATGGATACCTTGAAAATTCCAATGTTTCACTAATTTGTCTCCATGACCCCATAAATCGATAAAGGTGAATTTAATATCCGAAAAAGTGATTAGATAATAATTAAAATGTTTTTTGAAAGCCTCAATGCCCTTTCCTCCAATTGTCTCTTTTTGAGTTAGCCAAGTAACATCAGAGGCAAAGTTTTTGTCATTCACTTGATCAATATCACGCTGATTAAAGATTTTGTCCCATGTATCTCTGTACATTTTAATGTTTGCCTCGACTTGCTTTTCTGCTTTCTTTAAATCTTCGCACTCTTTTTTACTTTGAGCATTCGCGTTTAATGATCCAATCAAAAAGATTAAATAGAATAGTTTTTTCATTTGATTTGTTTTTTCAAACCTACAACCAGAAATAATGGAGAATTCTTTTTTTAGAGTTGAATTTGTTCCAATTTATGTTTTTGGAACAAAAAAGCCATCATTGCTGATAGCTTGTCTAGTTAAGATCATCTTTTCGACGAAAGATGCAGCTATAATAAGTTGATTGAGTATGCGACTATCAGGAGATTACTGTCTCATAAAACTACAGAAAACAAAGTTCTGTATTGCTCCAGCAGGTGTTATGTGGTCTTCTCTTTTACACTCCACATTTTTAAAATCAGAATTTTCAAATTTTTCCTTCATCCCGCCTTCATCGTATTGTTTTATCTCTAATCCGCTACATTTTTTAGGACCGTCAACGGAAAATGTTCCAATAATTACCATCCCGTCAACTGCATTTTTTACAATATTCAAGTATTTTTCAATTTTATCTTTGTCGGTTTGAAAATGAAATGCAGCTCTATCGTGCCATAAATCATATTTTTCTTTAGGTATGAAATCCAAAATATCACATACAATCCAATTTACTTTATCTGCATCATTCCCTAGCCTTTCTTTAGCCCTTTGTATAGCTGCAGCAGAAATATCCAAAACAGATACATTGGTGTAACCTTCAGCCAATAAAAAATCAACCAATTTGCTATCACCACCACCAATATCAATTATTCCGGCTGTTTTTGGAATATTGAACTTATGGATAAACTCTAATGAAACAGCTGGCACTTCTTGAGTCCAACTCACTTCATTTGGTTGCTTAGTATTATATATTATTTCCCAATGTTCTTTAAGATTATCTTTCATTTTACAAATTTCGGAATTAACCCTAAATTCATTGTGATTAAAGTCACATTCTGATGGCTTGTCTAGTTTGGATCCTAATTTAAAAAAAAATTGCTAAACTTGAAGTCGCAAATTGCGACCTCAAGTTTAGGTAGGTTTAGTTAACAGAAACTTCCACAGTCTTACCTAATCCAAATTCAAGCAGCCTATATAAGGTTGATAGCTGAATATCTGTTTTACCATTTTCAATTCTAGAGATAAAACTTTTTTTTGCGCCAATCTTTTCTGCTAATTGCTCCTGGGTCATTTTTGCATTTTTTCTTTCTTCTTTTATTAACTCACCTATAAGAAAGGCTTTTGCTCTAATTTCAAATTCAGTTCTCTTCTTGGATCCTCTTGCACCGTACCTTCCGGTTAAATGCTCATTAAAATTTGTAATACTACTTTCTTTCTTTGCCATTATATATTTATTTAGTCGTACTAAAATATTCCTTCATTAATTTATTCGTCATCTCTATTTCTTTATGAGATGTTTTTTGAGTTTTCTTTTGGCAGCCATTTAATAAAACAACAATTTTCCCTTTATCAAAACAACAGAATATTCTAAAAATATTATTCCCATGTTCAACTCTTACTTCATACAACCCTTTTTGCCCTTCTATATGTTTTAAAAACTTCTCAGGCACTTTTTCTATGTGCGTGATTAAGAATAAAACATAATCGATTTTTTCTTTTGCTTTTTCTGACTGCTTATTAAAAAAGTCATAAAAATGATTTCTATAAAAAACCAGTGCTCTTACTTGATTCATTAAATCCTTCGTTTACAAAGTTAACTTAAAATGGAACTTCAACGAAATATTATACCTATTTCATTGAAAATGAATATCTGAAGTAAAATGAATTGAAAAGAGAGTATTTATACGCAAAAGGGAATTCCAAAACTCATTGACGGACAAAGAAAAAGCCATCATTTCTGATGGCTTGTCCAGTGTGGCTCCCCCTTCAGGACTTGAACCTGAGACCCTCTGATTAACAGTCAGATGCTCTAACCAACTGAGCTAAGGAGGAGTGTTCCCTTTAATGGGTCGCAAAAATAATGAAATTTACTAAAGAACAAAAGTTTAAAAGAAAGAATTCGGCTTAAAACCGATAAAAATTCCTTCTGGGCGCTGTTCTACTGGGTAGGTTTTTAAAAAATAGCCCTCTCCCGTGGTATTTCGGCCATTTTTCATGTCAAAAGCATACCTATGTAAGGGGCAAACCACCTGACCTAGGGGGTTTATGTAGCCAGCCGACATTCTACCACTGGCATGGGGGCATTTTTGGGAAAAAGCATAGTAACCATCCTTCCATCTGGCTAAAGTTACTTTTTTGCCAATCACTTCCAGATCTACCATTTGTTGATCGGACCAATCTAAACTTAAAGGAGCGTCAGTAATTAAATGCCATTCCATAATTAAATTCTAGAAAAAGACTGTTTTGTAAGGATACTTAATTTGATACATATCTCTTACTTTATGCAAAATGATGGTTCTTAATTCTTCAATGTTTTGTTTTTCAATGGCTGAAACAAACACACAATTATTATTGGTTAATCCAATCCATTTTTCTTTCAGATCTCTTTCAATATCTTGTTTTACTTCATCAGAAATCCATTCGTCAAAATATTTCTGTCTGTATAAATCCATTTTATTGAAAATGGTCACAATAGGTTTTTCAAAAGCTTTTAATTCTTGTAATGTTTTATTCACTACACCAATTTGATCTTCGTATTGCGCATGAGAAATATCCACTACATGCAATAGAACATCTGCTTCTCTAACTTCATCTAAAGTACTCTTAAAACTTTCTACTAAATGGTGTGGGAGTTTTCTGATGAATCCTACTGTATCACTTAATAAAAAAGGAGTTGCTTCAAAAACAACTTTTCTGGTGGTAGTATCTAGAGTTGCAAATAATTTATTTTCTGCAAACACTTCACTCTTACTTAATAAATTCATGATAGTACTCTTACCCACATTCGTGTATCCAACTAAAGCAACACGAATAAACTCTCCTCTATCTTTTCTTTGTGTAAAAGCTTGCTTATCTATTTCTTGTAAACGCTTTCTTAATAAAGAGATTTTATCTTTAACTATACGCCTATCTGTTTCAATTTCTGTTTCACCTGGACCTCTTGAACCAATACCCGCTCCTTGTCTTTCCAAGTGAGACCACATACCTTTTAATCTTGGTAATAAGTATTGATATTGTGCCAACTCTACTTGTACTTTCGCTTGAGCTGTTCTTGCTCTACTAGCGAAGATATCTAAGATCAAGTCACTTCTATCAATGATTTTAGTGCCTAATTCTTTTTCTATATTCTGAATTTGAGAGCCCGTTAACTCATCATCAAAAATTACCAGATTAATATTTCTTGATCTAACATACTCTTTAATCTCTTCTAGCTTTCCTTTACCTACAAAGGTTCTACTATCAGGATGTTGCAATCTTTGTTTGAATATTTTAATGGTAGCTGCACCTGCAGTCTCCGCTAAAAAAGCCAACTCATCCAAGTATTCATTTACTTGCTCTTCAGTTTGATCTTTTTGAATCACACCAACCAATACTGCTCCTTGCTCTTCTAATAATATTTGTTTTTTCTCGATCAACTTAAATTCGTTTGAATAAAAAACCCTCTGTGAAGAGGGTTTTAATTTTTTATATTGTTATTATTATAACCCACTAATTGTAATACCTGCAGAAAATTTATTCATTACAGGTCCGTATCCATCTCTTAAAACACCAGTTACTGTGTAACCAACATCAAAAGAGAAAATTCCATATCCTGCTCTTCCTGTTAAAGTAATATCTGTTGCATTAAAAAATCTTTTGTTAGACTCTTTAACTATATATGATTTACCATAAATTGAATTACCTGCAGAGTTCACCCAGTTTTTTGATTTAGTATAAGACTTAAATAAAAATCCTGCTTTAACACCTGCGGCATATTTCCAAGATTTACCTGGATTTGCTGGATTGCTAAAGTATCTAATCTCTAAAGGAGCTTGTAAATATATTGTTGTCACTTTTACTTTATCAAAATGATTAGCATTGGCATCAATTTTTCTAAATGGTAAAGTTGCAGCAGTAGATTTTAAATCTACATTAGTGTGATTATCAAAAAAGATATTATTTGTTCCAATACCTCCACCATAAGCCACACTATATTTATTGTTTGACTTAAATGGTTTATCGTACATAAAGTACATATTAAAATGTCGACTCGTACCACCACCTAATTTAACACTATCTGGGGTATTCAACCATGTATCTGTACCAAATTGAAACATTAAATGATCTGCGGCTCTGCCGGTTAAATCTGCACCTGTTGAACTTTTAGTTTGAGCATTTGCAACCACTCCAAAGAACCACATAGCCACGATAGATAAAAATACTTTCTTCATGCCGCAAAAATAGCTGAAAAATTGGGTAGATAGCTTTAAAAAAGGTTAAAATATCCTATTTTTGCCGCCTACATCGAAAGATGCGGGCCTATAGCTCAGTTGGTTAGAGCACCTGACTCATAATCAGGGGGTCCCAGGATCATGCCCTGGTGGGCCCACAGCCGAAAGGCAAGATTTTCAAGGGTTTATGCTGTCAAAAGCGTAGACCCTTTTTGTTTGGTGTAATTCTCGGCCAAGTTTGGGCCAGGTTTTGTGTTTTTAAAGGGAAAACTGGGGTGAATGGAGGTGAAAGGGTGGAAAAATTATTAATTTAGAAAATTATAAATAATTCTATGAATACACAACTTTTCAAATCCATCAATTATAGTAAAATTGGACTATTAATTATTTTAGCATTTGGTTGGATGGAGAAAGTGTTTGCATGGCAAGGAGTTCCAGAAGGAATATTTCAAATGGTAAGTAAAAATCCATTAACCTCTTGGTTGACTATACTTGGCCCTATGGGACCAAATTATTTTTTAGGATATTTTGAATTGATTGTTTTCATACTTCTTATAGTAAAAGAAAAATATGGTGCTATATTATCTTGTTTAATTTTTTTAACCACATTGTCTTTTTTAATGAATGGATTTTCTTTCTCAATTATAAAGGATATTACCATGTTGGGTATCTCAATTGATTTAACATTAAAACATTTTAAAAAAGCATAATTTTGAAATAGAAAATATAAATATGAAACACATTAAATTCTTACTCGTTCTTATTTTATTTGGAATAAACTCCCAAGCTCAAAAAGTTGATAATTTTACATTACATTCTGTAACTGATAAAAGTACATTTTCTCTAAAAAAAGCCAAAGGTGATTATATAGTGCTTCATTTTTTGCTAAAAACTGAATGTCCATATTGCATAAGACATACAACCGAGTATTTTGAAAAAGCTAATACATTGTCAAATGTAACCCAAGTATTTATTAAACCAGATAATGAAGAAGAAATAAAAGAATGGGCAAAAAAAATAAAATCTAATAATTCATTTCCTATCTATCAAGATATAGATGCGAAATTAGCAGATCAATTAAATATTCCTAATGGATACCAATTCCATGGTCAGGTTGTTCATTATCCTGCTTTAATTATTATAAATAAAAAAGGCGAAGAGGTATATAGATATATCGGAAAAAATAATTCAGATAGATATTCTTTTGATAAGTTGAAAATGAAAATTGAAGAATTGAATAACTAAATAAAAAATATCAACGTACTAAAACAAAATAAATAGCATGGAAGAAAGAAACGAAAAATTGTGGAAACTCGCAAAAAAAAGGGCTAATACAAAACGAAACGGTCTTTTGTATTTGACAATTGTAATTTTTTTGTGGATAATATGGCTAAGCAATAATGATTTTGAATTAAGTAAAAATACCATTTATGCATGGCCTAAATGGCCAACACTAGGCCTGTCTATTGCTTTTGTATTTGAATATATTGATGCATATTATAGGGACAATGATGCTTTAATTGAAAAAGAGTATAACAAATTAAAGAACCAAAATAAATAATCAATTATTGACTTACAGTCTACCGGTAATCTCCTTAAACAATGTGATTTAAATAACACTCATGCCCTGGTGGGCCCACAGCCGAAAGGCAAGATTTTCAAGGGTTTATGCTGTCAAAAGCGTAGACCCTTTTTTTGGGGGTAAGTTCAAGTAAGATTTTCTAAAATAATTTCAAATTAAGGTAGCTTATCGAAATCAATTACCGGAGCCATTGTAGGCTTATCAATATGGAATTGGCTATTAATGGGTATTGAAGGAAAAAAGAATCCACAGTTTTTTAGATAAAAAGCATTTCCATTTACTCCACCTGCATAATCAAGCCTAAAGCGCTTTCTTGCAGTTTGATCAACAGTGAATTTTGCTGAAGTTAGCGCAGTCCACACTCCTTTAGAATCTCTCACCCATTGGTTGCTATAAATGGCCATTCTGGTCTGGTCTCCCGTCTCTGGAATGAAGTTCTCTAAAAAAGAATGTAAATTTTTAAGATAAGTTTGGGTCGCCGGTCTTTTGAAACTAGCTATTAGCATCCATTCGTTTTCTTCTGGTGCAAAGAAATAGGCGGTGTAGTTGGTTGAATTATCCGACTCTGGTTGTCCTCTTAATAAAAACTTATAGGTCATCCCTGCTTTCCATGGATATATAAGATAGCTCTGTCCACCCGCTCCCTCATTACCAAATTCTCCTGCATGAACATTATTCCCTTTTTTAAACATAGTGATCTTAAATTCAGATGGTATGCTTGCAGGATTATCGGTAGCATAAGGACTCCAAACAGAAAAAAGAACTCTTCTTTCTGTTGATGAATTAACCTGAATACCAAAATAGCCTTCTGCAAAACCATTGGCCATAAAGTAAGAGCCAATAACATCATTCCCTTCAGGCACTGTTATTTCACTGTAAAAATCAGTTATATCAAAACTTGGTAAAGTGTATTTCAAATGAACAGATGGACCCCTTCTTCCCCAATAGAAATAATTATCAATATTATCTTTCACAAATGTCGTTTCGCTATTGATAGAAGTACCACTAATGCCTAGTGAACTAACTGTTCCAAAACTATTGGCAGATTTTGATACACCTAGCATTTCAATCTTTACATAACCTTTTTGTACATTTTCCCATGTTCCTACATAAAATTCATTTTCAATTTCACCCTCAACTGCAACTTCCTTGGAAATACCCTGAATGGTAATTTTCAAGATATTCTTCCCTCCCGGATTCATATTAAGCGATAGATGAAGTGTACCATTCTGGGAAAGATAAATATAGGTTTGTACGCTTGTTATAGAAGAAGTCCAATCAGATAAACCTTTATTAGATACTTTAGCACCGTTAATAGTCCAGGTATTTCCACCAATTGGAACGATCATTTTATTTGCGTCATGCATTTGGTAAATACTTTGTTTACCTGCTACGGCGTTAACAGATAAGCTAAATAAGGCTGCAAATAAGAAGGTTATGGAGATCTTAATCATGCAACAATATAACAAATTTGAAGAATTTTTGATAGTTTAGATGTATACTTAAGGAAAGTTATTTCAGTAAATTAATAAGAAATAAAAATAATTAATAAAGTAAGTATATAAACCTAAAATCAAAAAAATGCATATATCAATTACAGGCCTTAAACCTAAAGGAATTTTGGGATTTATCAAATTTTGGAGATTAGCAATTCCATCATTTACAGAAGCAAAATCAGCGAAAGGAAATTTATTTAGTGCCGTAAAGAAAATAAATGGTTACAACTGTACCTTATCTGCTTGGGAAAGTAGAGATGCTATGTTAGTGTTTATGAAAAATGGTGTTCACTTAAAAGCCATGAAATCATTTCATTCAATAGCTACAGGCAGAACTTACGGATATGAAGCTGAGACAATTCCTAGTTGGGAAGAAGCATTTAAATTATTAGTAACCAAAGGGAAAGATTATTAATTATGAAATATGTATTAAAATTAGAAGCACTAGGTTTACTTATTTTATTTAGTGCGATATACTTCCATCTATATCCAAGGACCTGGGGTTTTTATTTAGCCTTATTTTTTGTGCCTGATGTTTCTTTTGTATTATTTGTAATTACTAAAAAAATGGGTGCTATTGCTTACAATGTGTTTCATCATCAGGGAGCTTTAGCAATATTGTTTTTATTGGGTTTTATACTACAGAACGATCTTATTATGAAAATAGGTTTAATCTTTTTAGCCCACTCTACTTTTGATAGAGTAGCTGGATATGGATTAAAATACTTAGATAATTTTGATCATACTCATCTAGGATGGGTTGGAAAAAGTAAACATTTAAATAAAGATTAAATAATATGAAAACATCATTCAACAAGTTTATTTACATTGGCTTTATTTTATTTGGAGTATATGAATTAGTATACAGACATTCTCCGGGAGAAGCAGCAAGCTATATGGGTATTGCTTTGGCCTTTGATCCATTTGATCAAGATAAACCTTGGAAAGAAAGACCTATATGGCAAAAAGCTGTTTTAATTATCCATTTAGCCGCAGTTGCTGCCTTATTTGGTTATCTGATAGGCAATTCAGAAAGTGATCTTAGAAAAGGATTTACAGATGGCTGGAATAGAAAATAAAAAAGGGCCGCACCTCAAAAGAGAGCAGCCCTTTAACTTAAAAAAACGAATTATTTTATAATTCCAATTTGTTGTAAAAAAGCATAGTTATCAAAGAAGTCTTGCTCCTCTGTAATCTTACCATCTACTACTTTTGCAATAGTACAGCCAATTACATCAATTGTCTTTCCTGTTCCAGGAATTCCAAAGAATGGACCAGTATGCGTTCCTTTAAACTGCCAGTATTTTACCACCTTGTCGCCTTTAGCAAAGATCTCTTTTACAATAAATTGTCTATTGCTGAAGCCAGTAACATAATTTGCATAATATGCCTTTGCACTATCTTTCCCTTTAATTTCAGGAACCGTGTGTAAAACAACATCTGCAGCATAAGCAGAATCTAGATAATTCACATTACCTTGATTAATAACTACATCCCATACATGATCATAGAATTTTACATTTTCATTTTCAACTTGCTCTTTTTTTACTGCTTCATTATTACATGCAAAAAGCATAGTTGATAAAAATAGAACCGATAATAATTTTTTCATCTTATTTTTTTAAAATTTTGAATATAAGAACAAGGAATGTTCAAAAAAATTAAAGTTAAATACCTTATTTATTCTTTGATTGCTTTACCATATCCTAAAAACATAACAATCTTTCCATTTTCAAATCTAAATGCATCTGCCCATTGATATTTTATAGATTTACCGTCTTTAGTTACAATTTCAGCTTGATCCCAAATATCTACCCATTGATGACCATTTTCACCAACTACTGGTATTATTGCGCCAATACTGTAATTTTTGATAGTGATTTCTGAAAAAGAGTTTTTCATATAATCAACAATAGCAGCTTTACCTTTTAAAGTAGTGCCATCTTCTCCATAAAACACTGCAGTGTCTGAAATGAAACTACCCAATTTTTCAAAGTCTTTATCAAAACCTGCTTTATGAAATTGTTCAGCTATCATTACATTCTCTTCACCTCCAATTTTGAAATTATCGGTATAGGTTGGCTTGTAAATATGTTCTAATTTTTCGGGAGCTTTTTCGGCCGTTTCAGTAGACTTTTTTTCAGTGCTTGTACAAGCCATTAATGATCCTGTTACAAAGAAGCAAATAAGTAATTTTTTCATAGTTTAAACATTTTTAAATGAAGGCCCAATTTACACTTGTGATATAGAAAATGAAGGTTAATTGGCTAAACTTTGTTCCTTTTTGTGTTTTTGGGAACAATTATGTTACTGTAATAGCCAGTAAATGAGCTTGTTGAATGTAATTTGATTTCAATAATTATTAAATCTATACCAAAATGAAAAAAACTATTTTTTTAGCATTTATTGCTACTAGTTTATTTGCTTGTAAGCAAACCGAATCAAAAGTTGAAACAACAGCAAGTACTGCAACCTCAAGCTGTGTCAAGGAAGGTCCAGAAGTCGATCTTATGAAAAAAGCTGTTACTGCCTATGCTAACGGGGATTGGGCAACAATGGCTTCATGCTTTAGCGATACAGCTATTTCCATTCATAATAATGATACTGCTGGAATCAAAATGTCAGATAGAATAGAATTATTCAAAAAACAAAGAGAAAATATTGAAGGTACAGTGGATGCTGGAACACCTAATTTCGAAGTGGTGACTGTTGAAAGCAAGGATCCAAGATATGAAGGTATTAAATGGGGACACGCTTGGGTTAGATTCAAATTTAAACAAAAAGGCCAAGCACCTAAATCAAGTTTAACTTTTGCAACTTTAGCAATGAAAGGCGATAAGATTATTTGGGAACAAGTAATTTATGATACGAAGTAATTCATTTTAAGTTTGGGAGAATACAGAAAGAGGCGCTTGTATACAAGCACCTCTTTTATTTGAAAGAATCAGAACTATTTCAACTTGACTCTTATCTATTTTGCAGTAGGAGCTGGTAAATCTGAATTAAACATATCTCTAAAAAACATTAACTTACCATTTACTCTTTTCCAAAGTACCAAGTATTTACCTTTGTCAATCTGAGTTCCATCCTTTGTATTAAGAACATAGTTGCCTTCTTCAGTAACATAATTTTCATCTCCCCAAACATCTGTTGTATTTAATTTTGCCGAGCCAATGCCTTCACTTAAAACAAGAGAAATTTGACTTACTAATGCTGCTCTACCTTGCACAGCCGGGGCATTAGGATTCATCCATTTAGCATCTTCAGTATAAAGGTTTGCAATAGAAACAGAATCAGATTGACTAACTGCAGTCTCAAAAGCTAGGTTATTAGCTGCAATTTCTTTTTTTGCTGATTCAAGATCAAATTCGGTTTTTGTTTCAGTAGTTGATTTACAACCAAACATGATTGTTGCCATTAAGGCGGAAAAAAGAACTTTTTTCATTTTTAAGTGTGTTTTTGATAATACTGTAATATATACTCAGTTGTATCATTATAACACTGCAATTAATACAAACTTGTTCCAAAATCAGCAATTGGAACAAAATACACTTAATATTGACTTAAAATGAATGAATTTGTAAGCTATTTAATAAAGAAATAGCTTTTTCTGCATCTTTCTTTAAAACAAAGATATGATCATGGTAATAACCTGCTACCACATTACAAGAAATATTGTTTTCAGCCAACAATTTGGAAAAAGCAGCAGTTAACCCAACTGCCTCTAATGATGAGTGGATCTCTAGACTAATCCAGGACATAATAGAAGTATAAGTCAACCCCAACAAATCTGCATACTCTTTTGAAATAATTAAAGTTGTGCCTTCTTTTTCTTTAAAAGTGCCAAGAACATTTTTCATGTTGAAATTGTCGATATTCTCTACCGTACAAAACACATAATCACCCTGATTTAATATTGGGTTCATGTTCTTTAAAAGAATGTTCAGATTTGTTTCAGGTTTATTCATAGTGAATTTAAAATTTAGCCCTCAACATATTTTTTAAAATTATCTAAGATCATCTGCCAGCCAGCTTTTTGCATTTCTTCTGGGTTTTGAGTTTCAGGTTCAAATTGTTCTGTAACAACGGTGGAATCTCCTATACCTTCAAAACCAACTTTCATCTGACGACCATCTCCTAAAGTAATTTCCAATAATTTTTCCGGTTCAATTTTTTGATAAGTCCCCCAAAAATCAAAACTAAATGAATTGTCTTTGGCTGCCATTGTATAATGAAATTCACCACCCACTTGCAGATTATTTATTGCATTGGGACAATGCCAATCGGATGCTGCAAAATTCCAATTTTTAACATGTTCTTCTTTTGTCCAATATTTCCAAACCTTTTCAATTGGTGCATTTATTATGTTGGTAACAGTAATCATAAAATGTTAATTAAATTATAGTTGAAGCAATCTCATGTCTTTGTTTTCTAGTATTTCTTTTGAATAACCATTTAAGCCAATATAAAAAATAGTTTTTGCTAATTGAATATCTGTAATACTTAAATTATTTCCCATTAATTTTAGAATGGGATATAAGAATCTAGATAAAGTATAAAAGAAATTAGGTTCTTTTCTTTTTTTGGTGGGATAAATATAGCCAGGCCTAAATGAATAAAAGGCTTTAAAATGTAAGCCAGAAAGTGCATTTTCTATAGCACCCTTATCTCTTGCAAATTGCATGGTACTTTTCTCTGTTCTATCTGCCCCCTGTCCACTTAATAAGCAGAATGTAGCATTGGGAGATTTTTCATGAATTGCTTTAGCTAGATTTAACGGATAATCGTAATTGATTAATCTAAATTCATCTGCAGGAACTGAACCCGTATAGGCACCAAGACAATAAAAGACAATATCTATCTCTTTAAAATATTGTTGTTGATTAGTATAATCTAAAAAATCAGTAACTACAACTTCTTTATATTTTGGGTGCTGAATGCTTGTTGACTTTCTAACAAGTGCAATAATTTCTGACACTTCATTACTGTCTAGACACAACTGAAGCACAATACTTCCTACCATGCCGGTAGACCCAGTAATAACTACTTTGTTTTTCATGAAACAAAGATACTCGAGAAACTTAAATTCAAAAAAATAGGAATTATTACCCTTTAATCACGCCCAATTCCATACCTACTTCTGTAAATGCTTGTATTGCTTTATCAAGATGTTCTCTTGTGTGAGCGGCAGATATTTGAACTCGAATTCTTGCTTGCCCCTTTGCAACCACTGGATAATAGAAGCCAATTACATAAATGCCTTTCTCCAATAACTTTTCGGCCATTGTTTGAGACACTACTGCATCGTATAACATGATGGGAACAATTGGATGTGTCCCTGGTTTAATATCGAAACCTACTTCTGTAATTTTTTCTCTAAAATATTTGGTATTGGTTTCTAATTGATCTCTTAATTCTGTGGTTTGAGACAATAAATCAAATACTGCAACAGAAGCACCTGTAATAGATGGCGCTAATGTATTTGAAAATAAATAAGGTCTTGATCTTTGCCTTAATAAATCAATAATTTCTTTTTTGCCAGATGTAAATCCACCAGATGCCCCACCTAATGCTTTACCCAAAGTACCGGTAATAATATCTATCTTACCCATCACGCCTTTTAATTCATGAACTCCTCTACCTGTCTTTCCCAGAAAACCTGTAGAATGACATTCATCGCTCATTACCAATGCTTCATATTTCTCGGCTAATTCAACAATCTTATCTAATTGCGCAATGGTTCCATCCATTGAAAACGCACCATCTGTTACAATAATTTTTTGTTGTGCACCAGCAGCAATGGCTTCTTTTAATTTAGATTCTAAATCTTCCATTGAATTATGCTCATATCTATATCGCATAGATTTAGTTAATCTAACGCCATCAATAATGGAAGCATGATTTAATGAATCAGAAATAATTGCATCTTTTTCTCCAAACAGTGGTTCGAATACTCCACCATTTGCATCAAATGCAGCCGCATATAAAATAGTATCTTCTGTTCCTAAGAAAGCAGAAATTTTTTCTTCTAAAGTTTTATGTATATCCTGCGTACCGCAAATAAATCTAACAGAAGACATACCAAATCCATGAGAATCGATAGCAGCTTTTGCAGCTTCAATTACTTTTGGATGAGAAGACAATCCTAAATAATTATTCGCACAAAAATTTAATACAGTCTTACCTCCCTCAATGGTAATTTCTGCCGCTTGAGGAGAAGTAATGATTCTTTCTTTTTTATATAATCCAGCTTCTTTAATAGAATCCAACTCTTTTGTTAAAACTGGTTTAAACTGATTGTACATATCTTTTGAATTAAAAATTAAAATACTTAGGCAAATTAGCAATTATTGCTGATGTCATGGCTTCTAAATTAAATTTGGGCTTCCATCCCCAATCAGCACTAGCCTTGCTATCATCAATACTATTAGGCCAACTATCTGCAATGGCTTGTCTAAAATCTGATTGATACGCTATTTCAAAATTAGGAAAGTGTTTTACGATGCTTTGGTAAATTTCCTCAGGTGAAAAACTTAATCCAGCAAGATTATAACTTGTTCTGATAGTAATATTTTCTTTTGGCGATTCCATTAACTCTAGTGTTGCGTTTATTGCATCATCCATATACATCATCGGCAAATAAGTTTGTTCACTTAAAAAACATGTAAACTTTTCACCCTTCAATGCTTTATGATAAATATCCACTGCATAATCGGTGGTGCCTCCACCTGGCAAAGATTTATATCCAATTAAACCAGGATATCTAACGCTTCTTACATCTACACCATATTTATTGAAGTAATATTCACACCAATGTTCTCCAGATAATTTTGAAATGCCATAAATAGTATTAGGATCTTTAAAAGCATTTTGTGGGGTATTGTCTTTTTCAGAACTTGGTCCAAATACTGCAATGGAACTTGGCCAGAATACTTTCTCTATTTTATACTCTCTAGCAATTTCTAAAACATTGAGCAATCCACCCATATTTAAATCCCATGCTTGTAATGGATTTTTCTCGCCAGCAGCAGATAAAATGGCTGCTAAATGATAAATCTGACTTACCCCCTCTGTCTTTACGATGTTTTCTAGTTCAGCTTTATTCAAAACATTCAAGGTTTGGAAACCACAATAACCAAATTTGCTTCTCGCACTTTCTTGAAAATCTGTAGCAATGATTGATTCGTTTCCATGTTTTTCAGCTAGAACTTTTGTCAATTCTGTACCCAACTGTCCTCCCGCACCGATAACTAAAATCTTGCCCATTAAACTAATGTTTGTTTGTAGCCGTGAAATTAGGTTATTCCAGAAAAATCATCAAATTTCGTGGTATGAATATTAAAGAAGCTTACCAAGAATGGTCTCACCAGTACGATACCAATGAGAATAAGACTAGAGACTTAGAAGCAATAGCCTTAAGATCAGTTTTATCGAAGTTGGAGCTGAATAAGGTGCTGGAATTTGGCTGCGGAACAGGTAAAAATACCGTTTGGTTTGAGCAAAATGCAAAAGAGATTCTATCAGCAGACTTTTCTGAGGCTATGATTGCAAAAGCAGCTGAAAAAATTAAATCTACAAAAGTTCAATTTACTATAGCAGATATTAATGAACCTTGGATATTTACCAAAGATAAATTTGACTTGGTTTCTTTTAGTTTAATTCTTGAACATATTGATAATATTGATGAAATATTCAATAAATCAAATATAGTGCTTCAGTCTGGAGGATATTTATATATAGGCGAATTTCATCCATTTAAACAATATGCTGGATCAAAAGCAAGATATTCAACTCCAGAAGGCGAGCAATTAGTTACTTGTTACACTCACAATGTTTCTGACTTCATTCATGCTGCAAATAAGTATGGTTTTAGTTTAATAAACTTGGAAGAATGGTTTGATGATAATGATAGAACTCAAATTCCAAGAATCTTAACATTGCTTTTTAAGAAAAACTAATCTTCAATCATTAAACTTTTCATGTTAATAGTTGTCCAATAAAGCCACTCATACTATTTAATAAGATCGTTACAATTTATTGGATAATTTTAAACAGTGAAAAAATACATACCCATTTTATGCCTTTTTATTGGTATTCAAGAAATTACTTTAGCTCAGGGTAAAATCTACGGAAATATTATAAGCAATAGCAAACCAGTAGAATTTGCTACTGTTACCCTATCCAATACACAAGATTCAACAAAAGTACTTTTCTATGAAGCATCTGATAGCTTGGGTCTATTTAGTTTTACCAACCTTGCTTTTGGTAGATATAAGGTTAGTGTTAAACTTATTGGTTATCTAGCTATATCAAAAATTGTTTTAATTAATGAAGACAACAAAGACTATCAATTAAAAGATTTAAATATAGAAGAAAATAAATCAGAGCTAGGTAATGTAATTGTAGTTACACAGAAAAAAATGATTGAAAAAACTTCTGAGGGCTTTGTAGTCAATGCAGCTAACAATATAACTCAGATGGGTGGCACAGCTACAGATTTATTAAAATCCACTCCTACAGTTACAGTAGATAATGAAGGTGCAATTACTTTAAGAGGAAAGACTCCATTGATTTTAATTAATGGCAGAAATTCAGGAATTACCAATACCAATCAAATCGCTGCTAGTAGTGTTGAAAGTATTGAGATTATCAATAATGCTTCATCCAAATATGACGCTAATGCAGAAAGTGGTATTATCAATATTAAACTAAAAAAGAATAAACAATCAGGAACCAATGGTGCAATAGCATTGGGAGCTGGTGTTGGAGCAAAGGGAAGAGTAAATAGTTCATTTATTTTAAATAATAAAGTGGGGAAATGGAATTTGGGCCTTGGTTATGACAATAGATTTGCTGGAAGATCAAGAAAAATTGAAAGTAACCGAACTAATTATAATTTAATTGATAATTATTTTATTAGCCAAAATAGAAACGATAAAAGATTAGAGACACTTCAAAACTTGAAAGTAAATATTGACTATACTCCGAACAAATACAACACTTTTTCTTTTGAAGCCATAGGTAATATGGAGGGTCAGGATAACAATGAAGATTTAATCAGTAAGTTATTTAATAAAAACACGGGTTTTTCAAGCAGCAATGATCGTCACTCTTATGAATACGAAAGAGTAAAAGAAGGTGAATTTGCTTTAAACTATTTAAAGACTTTTGAAAATTCAAATAAGTCTTTAAATACAAGTTTGAGTACCTCATGGGAGAAAGGTCGTCAAAATACAGATATATACACTACTGCTTTGAATATTGACGGCATGGCTATTTCTGCAAGACAAACACAGCTTACACATAATTACGAAGATGGCGTTATTACTAATGCAGCCTTAGATTACAGTATTCCAACTTCAGAAATGGGTGTAATAGAAACTGGATACAAGGGCTTATTTAGAACAATCAAAACTGATTTTTTAACTGCTGATAAAATAAACAATAATTATATTACCAATACCGCAGCTAGTAATATTTTTAATTTTAACGAGCAGGTACAAGCATTTTACTTTCAGTACCATAATACGAATAATATTCAAGGAAAAGAATCTAGCTGGAATTATGCAACTGGAATTAGAGCAGAACTGGTATCTAATTATGGCGCTACCAATACACAAAGCACTAAGTTCACAAATGATTATCTAAAGTTATTCCCCACAGCACATCTTACATATAATGTAAATCAAAAAGAGAGTATCAAATTAAGTTATGGTAAAAGAATTAATAGACCAGGTTTAGGTCAATTAAATCCCTTTGTTGATATTACAGACATTCTTAGCCCACATAGCGGTAATCCAAATTTAAAACCAGAAATCATTGATGCTTATGAGCTTTCTTACAATACTGGAAATTCAAAAATTAATTTTACTACTAACTTATTTTTCAGACATTCTATTAATGCTATTAGATCTTATTATACTCAACTAGCAAATGGAGCCATTTTAAATATACCCATGAATATTGGCAATACAGACAATTATGGAGTAGAGACTATGTTAAACGGAAAACCTTTTCGTATTTACGATTATAATCTTAGCGCAACCTTATTTCAACAAAATATCAATGGCGGAAATGATGTAATTGATGGAATTAGATCCGGCACTAACTGGAGTGGGAAATTGATTAATAATTTTAATATAAATAACAATAGCAAGCTTCAGATAATCGCAAATTATATATCTCCAAGAACAACACCACAGGGCGAAACATTTGCTAATTATAATGTTGATTTGGGTGTACAAGAAAAATTAGGAAAAAGTAATTTTAAGTTGAATTTTATCATGGTAGATATATTCAACACTTTGAAGAGTGGATACAATACTCAAACATCTAACTTTTCAGTTTTCCGTTCAAGCAAATCAGACACAAGAGCATTTATGATAACACTAGCTTATTCCTTTAAATCAACTCTAAAAGACAAAATGTTGGAAAATAAATTTAATGCAGAGTATTAAGACTTTTGCTTCTTCAAGTTTTCTTTTACCCTAAAAATAACCACCTTCTTAATCAATGCTAATGGCATTGATTCGTAAATGGGAAATTGAACTGATCCCTTTCCTTGTTTATACTTTGAAAATTCTTTTGCAAATTTCTCATGCCCATTAGGGGTTGCATAAAACCCAATATGCTTCTCATAACCCGCAAAATATACTAAAGGCTTTTTGTTAAGCTTATAACCCGGCATACCATATGCTATTAGTTCTTCCGCTTCCGGAGCGGCTTCTTTAATAACTGCCCTTACTTGCTTTAATAAGACCTGTGTTGATTTTGGAAATGATTTAATGTATTCGTCTACTGTTGTGGACTTAGTATTCATCTTCTTAAGCTTATTCCTATAAAATTAGTTGAATTTTGGGTAAATATGTTCCAATTTGATATTTAGGAACAACCCCAATGCTTTAAATATGGGAATCAGATCTAAATAGACCTAGATTTCAGTATTCAAAAACCAAAAACGAAAAAATGAAAAAATTATTAGTTATTGCCATTTTAGCAATTTCAGTCAGTGCTAATGCTCAGACTCCTTCAGTCGGTCAAATTTTTGACGGAGAAGGCAAGGGGAAAAAGATTAAACTAGGATCGGATAAAGCAGTAAATGCAGTTTTATCCAATATTAAAGCATACAATTTAAATGACGGTTCTGATCTCCCTCAATATGTTGATGACAAAGCTCCAAACGGACTCAAATCAATGATCACAGATTGGCACAAAGGAATGAAAATGCTAAATGAAGTACCACATGGTATTTTCTCTGTAAAAGTGGATGGTGAAAAAAATGAACATGTTTTTGTTTATGCAGATGAAGATAGAATTTATAAAAATGGCTCTACTCAAAAACTGAAAGTAATGGAAGTTTTTGAAGTAACACCAGAAGGAAAGGTTGCTAATTTTTCTCAGTTTTCTCAAATTCCAGAGACAAATGAATTTGGTAAAACAACAGGAGGAAAATTATATGTTACTAACATGAAAGGGTCAAGTTTTCAATTTTCAAATAGAGGTGAAATAGAAAAAATGGAAAAATTCATGGATGCTTATAATAAAATGGATAGCAAAACTTGTCAAGAATTGTTAGCTGACAATGTAATTATTCACGATTTTGACGGCGTTGTTTCAACAATGACAAAGGATATGATTCCAGGAATATTTGCAGAATACTCTTCTTTAGATTGGAAACCGATAAGTATGTTGCCATTCAAAATAACTGATACTGACCCTGCTGCAGGACTATTAGTTAACGCAAGAGAGAAGCGCGTTTTAAAAGATGGTACAGTTTGGGAAAAAGAACTGATAGAATTTTTTGAATTTAATATAGATGGAAAAATTTCAGGAATAACTCAATATTCAAGAGGAATTGATAAAAAATAGTGCTTTTATATTTTAAATAATTAAAACCAAATCAAATGAAAAAAATTGTTCTAAGTTTATCAGTAATAGCTTTGATTGCTAGCTGTACTCCAAAAACTAAGGTTGATTCAATGGCAGGAGTTTACCATTTAGAAAAGCAAGTTGTAAATGATGGTGCTAAAGATTTTACTTATTTAGCAACAGATGGTAGAAATCAAATCAAAATCTACACTCCTGAATCTTATTTTTACATTACCGCGACCAATGACACATCTGTAGGTTTTGGAGTAGGTTCATACACCATCAATGATGGGAAAGTGGTTGAAACAAATATTTTCAATTCTGGCAGTTTAGATTCAGCAAATACTGCAACTTTGGAAATTAGCAATAAATCAGACAAAGGATATACTCAATTCATTGATGCTTTAATGATGAGAGGTACAAGTTATAAATTAACTGAAGAGTACTCTACTGTTGCTTCATCAGGCACATCTGCATTAGATGGCGTTTGGCATCAAGTAAAAAATATCGAAATCAATGGTACAGATTCTACTGATAGAACCTATAACGAGTATAAGGTATTTCATGGTGGTCATTTTATGTGGGCTGCTAGAGTTTTACAGGATACCGCAAACAATGGTTTTTCTAATGTAATCGGACATGGTAGTTTCACTTTAGCGGATAATGCTTTAACCGAAAATCTTGAAATGTCATCAATGAAAGGTATTACTGGAAAATATAATATCATCTTAAGCTTTAACGGAACAGACGAATTCACTCAAAAAACAGCAGATACCTCTTCTAAAGTGGTAGGATACAAAACATATAAGAAAATAAGCAAATAGCTTTCATTTTTAAGTTTGGATTAAATATCGAAAAAAAGGCCTTGGTAATTAATTTTGCCGAGGCTTTTTCTTATCTTGATGGTCATTTAACTAGCTATCAACGATTTATGGCCATTTTCTTCCCTTTATTTGGGATTTTTACTTCATTAATACTTTTTTACTATTTAAGTTCATTGAATAGGTCGAATATATTCTTAGGTCTATTCTTTTTATGCTGCAATCTGATTGTACTTGTTTATTATGGACTTCATTTTACTAAAGATCTGTTCTGGGAGGGTGTTTGTTTTGTTCATTGGCTTCCTTTATCCTATTTATTAGGCCCTTTTTTATTTTATTATGTTAAGTCAACTTTATCAGAAAGTAATAAACTTGAAAAATGGGATTGGCTTCATTTAGTACCAGCTGTTTTTATCATTTTCAACTGTCTTCCTTTTACTACTTTACCTTTTGAACAAAAGCAAGCTATTGCACACGAGATTGTCAATGTAACAGAAAATTATACACTTCACTTTAATTTTGTGTCATTTGAATTTATTTTACTATCAAGATCGGCTCATTTATTAGCGTATTCGGTATTTTCAATCTTTTACTTTTTTAGACATACAAATAGAGTCTTTAAATTACATGGTAGCCTATCTTCTAATCATAATATATTATCTAGGTGGATATTGTTATTATGTGGGATTCAAATTGTAATTGCCATTAATAGTATCGGTCACATGTCCACCTTGTACGATATCAAATTCTCAATTTTAGGAGTACCTTCTTACGAGATATTCACAGAGAAATATTATTTTGGAATTTGTGGAGCTGGTTTCTTTTTGCAAAATATTTTTCTTTTCTTATTCCCTAAGATTCTTTATGGTAATGTTTCTTACACAATTGAGCAAGGAAAAGATGGCATCATTGAAGAAATAAAATCTAACCTTCCAAAAAAGATTAAAGACACTGCAATTGTAGAAGATATCGAAGCCACTTTGAAAGAGTATCTAGTGAATACTCCATATATCAAAAGAGAATTTTCATTATCACAAATGTCTTTTGATTTAAAAATTCCTGAAAGATTTTTATCTAATTATTTTAATAAAGAATTAGAAATCACCTTTAGTGAGTGGAGAAGAAATTTAAGAATTGATCATGTATGTAGATTGATCGAGGCTGGAGAATCTAGAAATCTAACTATTGAAGCCATTGCAACCAATGCAGGATTTGCATCCAGATCTAAATTTATTGATGCATTTAAAGAAAGAAAAGGCCTTACGCCTTCGGCATATATTAAATCTGTTGCTGTGCAAGAGGCATAAGCTTTCATTTGTTTATTAAAGTTTAAGTAACTTCGGTTATCTAAATCTGTAAAAATGAGATTGTATTTAAGCACTATCATTGCACTATTCCTACTTTTTGTTGCATGTAAACAAGAGCCAGATATTCCCTCTGTAAAAATTGGAGAAAATACATGGATGGTGAAGAACCTAGATGTTAGCAGATTTAGAAATGGTGATTCTATTCCTGAAGCAAAGACTAAATTAGAATGGGCCGCATATGGTATGTCAAAAAAAGCAGCTTGGTCTCATTATAATAATGATATTGGAGAGGGTGCAAATTATGGTAAACTGTATAATTGGTATGCAGTGAATGATCCAAGAGGTTTAGCACCTGAAGGTTGGCATATTCCAACTGATGTTGAATGGGGCTTATTAGTTTTAGAATTAGGCGGAGATAAAAAAGCAGGAGAAGCACTTAAATATACCTATGGATGGGCCAATACCAATACTGGTTCTGGCAATGGAACCAATAGTAGTGGCTTTGAAGCATTAGCTGGTGGATTAAGAAATGGGATGGGCGCATTTGGTTATAAGGGTCAAGGTGGTGGCTGGTGGTCATCTACAGCAGTGGATTCTACAAAGTCTTGGTATAGATTTGTTTTATATGCAAGCCCAATGGTATATAAAGATGCCTATGGAAATAGAAATGGTTTAGCAGTTAGATGTGTAAAAGATAAATAATGAAAAGCGCCATTAATAACTTTATTTTCTTGTTTTGTGCTTGCATGATTTTTATAGCATGTGGTACTAAAAAAGGAAATATAGTTTTTGATTCAAATAATGGAGGCTTGTTTTTACCCGACGGTTTTGGCGCAGTAGTGGTGGTGGATAGCATTGGGCCATCGAGGCATATAGCAGTAAAAGAGAATGGAGATATTTATGTAAAATTAAAAATCACTTCTGATGCTCCAGGATCTGTTGCTTTAAGAGACGAAAATGGTGATGGCAAAGCAGATATCATTCAACCATTTGGAAATTATTTGAACGATGGCATTTTTGCAACTGGCATGCGTATTTATAACGGCTATTTATATTATAGTACAGAGAAAGTGGTGTACAGACAAAAATTAGACAATCAATTAGTACCTACATCAAAACAAGAAATTGTTTTGATGGACGAGAGTGAACAATGGCATATTGCAAAACCTTTAAGCTTTGACAATGATGGAAATATGTATGTTCCTTATAGTGCGCCATCTAATGCATGTGCTAGTTATATTAACGCAACAGGTAGTTCTATTGGTCAAGCAGGTCAATATCCATGTCCAGAATTAAATAACCATGCAGGCATTTGGAAATTCAATGCAAATAAATTGAATCAAACTCAGCAAGATGGAATACAAATAGGCACTGGCTTAAGAAGTATTGTCGCAATGGATTGGAATAGTAACACCAATAAATTATATGCAGTACAACATGGTCGTGACGATTTACATTTACTATGGCCAAATCTTTATTCTGCTTGGGACAATGCTGTAAATCCAGCAGAAGAATTATTCGAAATTAGTGAAGGTAAAAATTATGGATGGCCTACGATTGCCTATGGAACAGAATATACAGGAGATGTGATCAATGGAGGAAAAAGTGTGCAAAGTGGAATGGAGAGATCGGAAGAGC
>CALCEA010000036.1 GCA_937900675.1 uncultured Chitinophagaceae bacterium | reverse complement strand
GGTTGTTTGACATATAGTTAGTTATGCAACTAATTCAAAGCTACAAGAAATTTGGGTGATTTGACCAAAAAATAGGGGGATTTTTAGCTAATTGAGGCTAGTTCAGGGATCTTCTACGAATCTTGATTTGAATGGCATTGTCAATGGGCTGTTCACTTACCAAAATAAGGTAACCGCCACCCCCAGCACCGGATAATTTATAGCCATGGGCTAGGTGCTTGTATTTTTCAATAATCTCATTGGTAATTGAATCCACCATATTGGGGAACATGGCAATTTGTGCATGAAATGAATCCAGAAAGTATTTGCCAAATTGTTGGATGTCTTTTTCTTGTATTGCGTTCCAACAACCTAAGGCAGCATCTGCTAGTACTTTTGCATTTTCTTTATTGATATTTGTATTGGCTAAAACATTATAGTCTTGTTGCCTAGGGTCCAAAGGGATTAAGTATAAATTATTTTCCAACCAACTTAAAATAGATTCTTCTTCTATAGTTTCAAAACTAGATGGCCAGTAATTGTCTTCTTTGTATTCAAATTTATTTAATGCGGGCATAACTATTCCTAAAGCATCTTGTGAACCAGATACTTCTTTTGTACCTGGAGGATTTTCGTAACTAAAAAGTACTTTACTTAATTGTATTGGATCTCCATCTGGTAATTGTGCTTTCCATAACTCAATTGCCTTGTTTCTAGTACTACTACTCATGCCGCTTCTATTGTTAAATTCAATAGTAGGCTCTATAGATATGGTTAATACAGGTCCAGGGTGATACTTGTTTACAAAAGGTTGATCCAACCAACCACCTGCTATATCTATTCTAAATGGTATAATGGAATTGGTTCTTAAACTTGTTGTTGATCTAACTGGTAATCCTTCCGTTGGAATTCTTTCCAATACTTTATACTCAATACCTTTATTGTTACACAATGCTTCTTTACTTGGTGTGTTGCCATCTTCGTTTACAACAAATATATCTGGTTGAATATCGTTTAATTCATTTTCAAAATCTATCATGCCAGATCCTGTATTGATTCTACATTCCTTTACACATTTAAGTGCTTGAATCATATACTTTCTTTCTTGTTGTGTAATGATTGGATACCTGCCCTTTAAATCTTTCACTGTATTGTCAGATCCTATACAAACATATACATCTCCATATTGTGCAGCAGTTTCTAAGAAGGCAATATGACCACTGTGTAACAAATCGAAACAGCCACTAACAAATACTTTTTTCTTCTCCAATGGAATTCATTTTATTTAACCCTACAATTTATACAAATCCACTAAATTTTCCTAGTAACTTTGTGCTATGATTCAAATGCTTGATTACTTAGTTACCTTATTGACTATTCTATACGCTGTGTTGTTGATGGCTTATAGGTATTGGTATAGTAAATTAAGTGTTTTCAAGCCCAGCGATATAGTGGCACCGCCTACTCAATTTTCGATTGTCATTCCTGCAAGAAATGAAGCGGCTAATATTAAAGCCTGTGTAGAATCTATCTTGGCGCAGGATTATCCTAAAGATGCTTTTGAGATTATTGTGATGGATGATTTTTCAGAAGACGATACTGCTTTTATTGTAGAAGCTTTGCATCATCAATATCCCAATGTGCATTTAT
>CALCEA010000035.1 GCA_937900675.1 uncultured Chitinophagaceae bacterium | reverse complement strand
GGAGGAGGTTATTTTTACGATTTAGCGCCGCATCAAATTGATTTAGTTTTTTATTTCTTTGGAAAACCAAGATCATTTTCTGGCACATCAACTAATAAAGCTGGATTATATAAGGCAGAAGATTTTGTACAAGGAACAATAGAGCTGGAGAATGGAATAGTTTGCAAAGGCTTGTGGGACTTTAGTATTAATGGAGAAGAAAAGGATGAATTTTTAATTATTGGGGAAAAGGGCACTATTCGTTTTCCGGTTTTTGGGTTATTTATTGAGGTAGAGATCAATGGTAATACCCATACAATACATTTTGAAGCACCCAAGCATAATCAACAAAATCATATACAAGCAGTAGTCAATTATTTCTTGGATAAAGGAGAGAATCCTTGTTCTGCAGAGGATGCAATCTTATCTATGGAAGTAATGGAGTCCTTTGTATATGGATCAAAAAATTAGCACTACATTTATATAGATTAAAAACCTTCTATGAAAAGATATTGCTTGGCTTTGGATTTAATAGACGATCCTGCATCTATTGCTTTATATGAAGAGTATCATCAATCGGTGTGGCCAGAAATTATCGATTCTATCAAGGCTTCCGGCATTATGCATTTAGAAATATACAGAGTATCTAACAGGCTCTTTATGATAATAGATACCAAAGATGATTTTAGTTTTGAAGAAAAGGCTTTGATGGATGCAAAAAATGATATGGTACAACAGTGGGAAAAGTTAATGTGGGAATATCAACAAGCATTGCCATGCGCAAAGGCAGGAGAGAAATGGGTATTGATGCAAAAAATTTGTAGTCTATAAATAAGAATTTATGAAAATAATTATCAACTGGATCTTGTTTATACTTGTTATAGCCACAAATGCATTGGCGAATATATTACCCATCAATGAATTTAACACTGGTCAGATATCTGGGTTTTATACAAACTACTTTGTTCCAGCTGGATTTACTTTTTCAATATGGGGGATCATTTATTTATTCTTATTGAATTACAGCATTTCATATACTTACTTTACAATTAAGCAACGACAATTTCCTGATATCAAAAAATACTTAGATACTATTACTCCTTACTATTGGTTCACTTGCATTTTAAATGCAGGTTGGATATTGGTTTGGCATTATTTACAAGTGGGGGTGAGTGTTTTGATTATGTTAGCGTTTTTATTTTCATTGATACAAATATTTGTCATCATGCAAAAACAAGTCTTAACAATAAAGCCTTTGTATCAGTTCTTAATCAAAACTCCTTTTTCTATTTATCTTGGTTGGATAAGTGTTGCTACGATTGCGAATATTACAGCGTTATTGGTTCATGTAAAGTGGAGCGGATTTGGAATAGATCCCATCTATTGGACAATTCTAATGATCTCTATTGCAATAGTATTAGGTATTTACTTTATCCTTTTTTTCAAAAACATTGCTCATCCATTAGTCCTAGTCTGGGCACTTTGGGGAATTAAAGCCGCACAAGGTCCAAAGAGTGAATTAATCAATCAATTAACAGTAATAGGGATCCTCGTTTTAGTTTCTCTGATTGTAAGAGTAGCAATTAGAAAAATAATTGCTCGATAAATATAAATAAAGACATCGCTAAAACAAACCAACCAAATCCTTTTTTCAATTTGACTCCATCCATTTTATTATTTAAGAAATTACCCAATATAATTCCGCCTGTTGCTAAAACAACAATACTGGCTAAAAAAGGAAAATTAACTGTAGTGTGAGTTAGGTCACTAGCAAATCCAAAAATTGACTTGATGGTGATGATAAATATCGATGAAGCAATGGCTTTTTTCATAGGCAGTTTGCCCAATAATACCAAAGCTGGTATAATTAAAAATCCGCCTCCTGCTCCTACAATACCTGTAACAATACCTTCAATAAATCCTACAATTACTAGTGTGAATCCATAGTTTGGTTTTACTTCTGCTCCTTCAACTGTTTTTTTACTTAGAATCATTGACAGTGAAGAGGCTAACATTAAGGTAGCAAAGAACAGCATTACAAAACCACTTTTTGAAATATTAGCTATTCCCAAAAATTTAAATTCTAGCGGAATGGTGGGCAAAATCCATTTTCTTGACATAAGTACACCTATCATAGATGGAATACCAAAAATCAAAATAATTTTTGCGTCTAATAATTTTTGTTTGTATTTGGAAATCACCCCCGCGATACTACTTAATCCTACAATACATAAAGAATAAGTCGTAGCTAAAACTGGATCAATATGAAAAAAATACACCAAAACAGGTACCGTTAAGATGGAGCCTCCACTTCCAATTAAACCAAGTGATATTCCAATTAAAATAGCCAGAAAATATCCAAATACTTCCATCGTTGATTATTTAAGCAAAAATCGTTTTTCGAAAGTGAAAGTTATGTGATATTTAGCACTTATATAATAATTTTGACCAAAAGTGATAATTGTCACCATATAATTTACTTTTATAGTAGAAATTTGAATTTCTAAAACAAGTATCATGAAAGTTGAACAAATTTATACGGGCTGTTTAGCACAAGGTGCTTATTATATTGAGAGCAATGGAGAGGCGGCAATAATTGATCCATTAAGAGAAGTGGCTCCCTATATTCAAAAGGCCGAATTAAATGGTGCAACTATTAAATATGTTTTAGAAACACATTTTCATGCAGACTTTGTTTCTGGACATTTAGATTTAGCACAAAAAACAGGTGCTCAAATTGTATATGGTCCAACGGCAGCACCTAATTTCTCTTTTTATTCAGCAAAAGATGGTGAAGAGCTTTCAATAGGGAAGATTAAAATAAAAGTGTTGCATACTCCAGGTCATACAATGGAAAGCACTTGTTATTTATTGATTGATGAGAATGGACAAGCAACTAGTTTGTTTAGCGGAGACACATTGTTTATAGGCGATGTGGGAAGACCAGACTTAGCACAAAAAGTAAAAGCAGATTTAACACAAGATATTCTAGCAGGATATTTATACGATTCATTGAGAAATAAAATCATGCCACTGGCTGATGATATTATTGTTTATCCTGCACATGGTGCTGGAAGTGCTTGTGGTAAAAACATGAGTAAGGAAACTACGGATACTTTAGGAAATCAAAAGAAGACCAATTATGCATTAAGGGCAGATATGACTAAAGAAGAATTCATAACCGCTGTATTAGATGGATTGGTAGCTCCTCCAAGTTATTTCCCTTTAAATGTAATGATGAATATTCAGGGTTATGATAGCATTGATAAAGTGTTGGAAAGAGGTCAGCATGCATTATCACCTGATGCATTTGAAGCTGCTGCAAATGAAACAAGCGCTTTAATATTAGATACAAGAGATGCTCAATCATTTGCAAAAGGATTTGTTCCTAATTCAATCAATATAGGTATTGATGGAAGTTTTGCCCCATGGGTGGGTGCGATGATTCCTGATATAAAACAAGAAATCTTGTTAGTGACTGAACCAGGTCGTGAAACAGAAGTGATTACTCGTTTAGCAAGAGTGGGTTATGATTTTACCATAGGTTATTTAGAAGGTGGAATTGAATCATGGAAAAAAGCAGGCAAGGAATTAGATACTATTGAATCAATTAGTGCAGATACCTTGTCATTTAAACAACAAGAAGATCCGGCAATTGCTATTCTAGATGTAAGAAAAGCTTCTGAATTTGGAAGTGAACACATTATTAATGCTCAAAACGCACCATTAGATTTTATCAATGAGAGTATGGCTTCCATTGATAAGGATAAAACTTATTTTGTACACTGTGCCGGAGGTTATCGTTCAATGATTTTCATTTCTATTTTAAAAGCAAGAGGCTTTGATCATTTAATAGATGTGAAAGGTGGATTTAAGGAGATTAAAGAATCCGGTAAATTCAATATTACCGAATATGTTTGCCCAACTACATTAATGTAAGCATTTAATATTTCTCGTTCTTATTTCGTAAATTGAAGAAAATTCAGTTTATGAAAAAACTTTTCTCTATTTTTTTATTGAGCGCGATAGCGTGCATTTTTTCATTAAATAGCAATGCTCAATCTATAAAGGAACATAAAGTTGTTATACAATTAAATACAGCAGACACTGCTTCTTGGTCAAGTACCATTGGTAATATTAAGAATTTACAAAAAGTTTGGCCCAATAATATTAGTATTGAAGTAGTAGTTCATGGAAAAGGGCTGGATTTATTAGTGGCTAATAAAACTCATTTGGCAAATGATGTGAATGGATTGACCAAAGAGGGAGTTGTTTTTTCTGCATGTGAAAATTCAATGAGAAAACACAATATTACTAAAGCAGATCTATTACCAGTGGCTATGACTGTTCCATCTGGAGTTGCTGAATTAGTTTTAAAACAAGAGCAAGGGTGGAGTTATTTAAAAGCTACAGTAAACTAGTTTTAATTTTTTATCTTGAAAAAAGCGCAATTATATTTCCTTCTTTTTTTATTGATTAGTTTTTCTGTTTTTTACAGAATGTATAAGTCAAAAAAAATGTTGCGCGAATATGAAGCTGAATTAGCCAATGCGCCTAAAGATAGTTCAGCCTGGGTTGGGCCTGGTGTATATCAAATCCCATTAAATACTGATAAGGAAGGAGCATTGATCAAATATGGTTATGAATTAATTAAACACACTTCTGTTTATTTAGGTCCAAAAGGAACAATACAACAAGTCACTAATGGTATGAATTGTACCAATTGTCATTTAGATGCTGGAACAAAACCATGGGGATTGAATTATGGTTCTGTGTATGCTACTTATCCAAAATTTAGAGCAAGATCAGGAACCATTGAAACCATCTACAAAAGAGTGAATGATTGTTTTGAAAGAAGCTTAAATGGCAAAGCATTAGATACTAATTCAAAAGAGATGCAAGGCATTTATGCCTATATTAAATGGTTGGGTAAAAATGTACCCAAGGGTCAAAAGGTAATTGGAAGTGGAATTGAAAGTATTCCATTTATGAAATCACCTGCTGACATAAATAAGGGTGCTGTAGTTTATACTCAACAATGTAGTAGTTGTCACGGCAATGATGGTGCTGGTAAAACACAAGTATCAGGTGATTATTTTTTATACCCACCTTTATGGGGTAATCAAAGTTATAATGATGGTGCAGGTATGAATCAAATAACCAAGTTAGCAGGTTTTATCAAAAACAATATGCCTAATGGCGCCAATTATCACCAACCTATATTATCAAATGAGGATGCATGGAATGTAGCTGCATATATTAATAGCCATAATAGACCTTATAAAGACAAAACCAAAGATTGGCCAGATTTGTCTACTAAGCCTTTTGATTATCCTTCAGGCCCATATATGGATAGCTTTTCAGTGAAGCAACACCAATTAGGCCCATTCAAGCCTATTCAAGATTTTTATATAAAACAAACGAAGAAATAAATAAAAAAAGGGGGCGCTCATCGAGCGCCCCCTTTTTTTTAATTAATCCAATCAATTATTTTTTTCTCTCAATCTCTCTATTCATTTCTTCCATATCCACAGGTCTTTCTGTGTTATCTCCTAATAAGTATTTAGAGAAATAATCTGCGGTTCTCCAGAACCAATATTCATTCATGTCTCCAAAGCCATGTCTTTGAGTTGGCAAGATTAACATATCAAATCTTTTATTGGCTTTGATTAAAGCGTTCACCACTCTAATAGTGTTTGCAGGGTGCACATTATTATCAATCTCTCCATGAATCAATAATAATTTACCTTTTAGGTTTTTAGCAATATCTGGATTCTTATCAATCATATAGCTAAAAGTAGTATCTCCTTTTGCAGAAATTTCTTCTTTTACACCGTGATGTTTTTCACTCCACCATCTATTGTAAACACTGTTATCATGATTGCCGGCATTGCTCACCGCAACTTTAAATACATCTGGGTAAACTAACATTGCAGCAGTACTCATAAATCCGCCACCGCTGTGACCGTGAATACCCACTTTGCTTCCGTCTATATAGCTAAATCTATCAGCCAATTGTTCTATAGCCGCTTTTTTGTCTGCTAAACCGTAATCCCTCAAGTTGCCGTAACCATAGTTATGGTACCACTTACTTCTTGCTGGGTGGCCGCCTCTATTACCCAGTGTAACAACTACAAAACCTAATTGTGCTAATCTATCAATACGATCCATTCCCTTGCTGAAGCTTTTGTTCACGGATTCGGTTTGTGGACCTGGGTATACATATTCTATAATGGGATATTTCTTTGTACTATCAAAATCATATGGTTTGTACATTACACCAAAGATATCTGTAATACCATCATCGGCTTTTACTTTGAAGGTTTCTGGGAACTTGTAACCTGCTGCAAATAAAGAGCTTAGGTCGGCAGTTTCTAAATCCATTAATTTTTTCCCTTCACTTGAATACAAAGCACTTACAGGGGTAGTGTTTACTCTACTTGAATTGTTAACGAAATAAGTTTTCTTATCATTCAAACTGAAGCTATGGTCATAATTACCTGGATTTAATAATTGTAATCCAGAACCATCAAAATTTACTTTATACAAATGCAAATAGTAAGGATCTTCTTTTGTTGAATTATTGATCTGCTCTTTACCATTTGCAGAGAAATATAAAATTCTTTTTTCCTCATCTATTCCTAAGATATCTTCAGTATGCCAAGGTCCTTGCGTAATTTGATTTTTAACATTTCCATTCTCGTCGTATAAGTAAAAATGTCCCCAGCCATCTCTTTCACTCCATTCAATAATTTCCTTTCCTTTATTAATCAAACCTGGCTTTTTAATTTCAATAGAAGTGTTCAAGCTTTCTTCAATCAATGTTTTTACTGCTCCCGTATTCACATCTACAATACATTGATCAATTTTTTTCAAGTCTCTACTTGTTCTTGAAATATACATTTTATCATTAGTACCTAACCAAATATTAGGTTTAAACTCATCATCTCTTGTGTTCACATTTCTAGTCTTATCCCATATAGAAACATCCTGATCTTTAAAGAGCGAAACATTAATTTCTTTATTCGTGTATCCGCCTGTTTCAAATACATACAAATGATCTACTGGTGCTTCTTTTTCTCCTGGCATCCAGTATTTATAGGTTTCTAAAGTAGGTCTAGGATCTGCAATGCTATTGATTACCCATAAGTCTTTCACTTTTGTGTTATCTACTTTATTGATCGCAAAATGTTTGGAATCTTCGCTCCAATATGCAAATACAGGCTTTCTTTTATTTTTATTTTTCTCAATATCTACATTGGTTTCTCCGCCACCGCCATAGCTACTTTCGCTATGCCAACTAAAATATAATTTACCATCTGTAGTAATGGCATGTTCAACGATAGTTGAATCTTCTTCATTGATTAAAGCTTTTTCATAATTTGCTTTATCCATCCAGAATAAATTATAATTTCTTCCAAACAAAACTATTTTTTCATCGGGTGAAATATTTGCCCAACTGGGTTTCTTTTTGGGTTTCTTTAATCCAACTAATTCGTTCAATTGATTGGTTAATAAATTGTATTCAAAATAAAATACCTTTTTAACTTTTTCAGGTTTGCCATTTTTTGGAATAGAGTCTCCTTTATTAATATCGATACTGCTTTTAACTTCAAACTGAATCCAATTTTCATCTTTAATAAATTTTAAAGAATCAATTGGCAAATGCTGTCCATCAAATGGATCTTTTATAATTTTGGTTAATTCAGCAGCTAGCTTATCTCTATCAAACATAGCTTTCTTCTCTAATTTTGTTGGATCAACAATCATCCATTGCTTTCCTTCACTTGTCTCGTAAGTGTACCAAAATTTATTAGACTGTTTTAACCAATGTGGATCAACGGCTAATGAAAAAATCATTTTATCTAATTTTTTCGGAGCAAATCTTGCAGCCAAATTGTAATTAGCTTTTTGTTGACTCCATGCAAGCACTGGCAGTAATAATAGTGTAATTAAAAATTTACGCATGTGTTTTAATTTATTGCAGAAAGTTAATGATATTTAAGTAAAATTGAGAACCATGCATATAAAAATTAATAGTATACAACATATTGGTATACCTGTAACAAATTTAAAAGCTTCAGAAGCTTTTTATGAGGGCCTTGGCTTTAAGAATGTAATGACTACTCATTTTGAGATACATGGTAATAAAGGATTTGTGAGTATGATGCAAAGAGATTCGATGGTAATGGAGTTGTACCAGATGCCAGAGCCAGAATTAGCCGAAATTAGACAAAGAAGCAATGGCCATATTGATCATGTGGCATTTGATGTGGATGATGTAGATCAAACTTATCAAATACTCAAAGATAATGGCTATAAAATGATGGAGCCTGCACCCGTATTCTTACAATTTTGGCAAAAAGGTTGCAAATACTTTAATATCATTGGACCAGATGGAGAAAGATTAGAATTTAATGAGATCATTCAATAATTTCATCAGCCGTTAATCAAATTTTAGGGCTCCTTCCCTTGTTTTATTGTAAATTGCGCAGGCTTATCGCTACAATTTATCATAAAATTAAGTTTATCTAATGGAGCAAAATCAATCAAGTAATAAAGCGGCAACTATCAGAAAAGTAGTTATTGGCGCCTTAGTAGGCGTGGCCTTGTTTTTCGGAGGAAGAAAAATCATCTTTTCATTGACCCACGAGACTACAGATAATGCGCAAATTGAAACTTCTATTGTGCCAGTATTAACCAGAATTGCAGGTTATGTTAAATCAGTGGATGTTAAAGATTTTGATTCGGTAAGTCAAAATCAATTAGTTGTTGAAATTGATGATGCAGATTTAAAAATGCAATTGGAAGAACAACAATCTGAATTGCAACAGGCGAATGCAGAATTAGCGAATGCAAAAGCACAACTAGCTAATGCAATTCTTTCTTTACAAAGCAATAAAGGCGCTATTGATCTTAAAAAAATACGCCAACAAAAATCTTTAAATGATTTAAAAAGAGATCAGAGTTTATTTAAAGAGCAAGCTATTACAAGAAAGCAAGTTGAAGAAACTGAATTTCAAGTAGCTTCTGCTAATCAAGAGGTGGTTAATGCGCAAACGGATTTAGCAACTGCAAAAAATAGAATCGAAGTGCTAAAAGAGAATTTGAATAGAGCCACTGCGATGATAGAAATGAAAAAAACTAGAATTAAAGAAACTGAATTAAAATTATCTTACACAAAAATTACTGCTCCTGTTACAGGTAAAATTGGTAAAAAAAATATTAGCATAGGTCAGTTTGTTCAAGCCGGAACTCCATTATTTTCAATCGTAAACGATAGCAGTTATTGGATTGTAGCTAATTTCAAAGAAAGTCAGTTACCTGATTTACAAGAAGGAAAGCAAGTTAAAATTAGAGTAGACGCATTCCCTGATTTAGATGTAAAAGGCACTATAGTTAGTTTAAGTGAAGCAACTGGTGCTAAGTTTTCATTATTGCCTCCAGATAATTCAAGTGGTAATTTTATTAAAGTAACACAAAGAGTTCCAGTAAAAAT
>CALCEA010000034.1 GCA_937900675.1 uncultured Chitinophagaceae bacterium | reverse complement strand
ATAATGGCTGCTTTATCAGCCGCAGCTAGAGTTCTTCCCTTAGGCATTCTTCCAGTTACAATTGAGGCTTTAATTTGTGCAGCATTGTCATGTACTACTTGATAATTATTTAAAATTGCTGCATTATTTGGATCATGACAACCACTCAAATTACAGTTATTATTTAAAATAGGTAATACGGTTTGAGCAAAACTTGTATTAGGATTGCATGTAGCACTAGCTGTTGTACCAGAATCACTAGTCTTCGAACATGAAATACTAATTAATATTACTGCTAAAGCAAAAAAAGAGAATGCTCTATTTATTTTTTTCATAAAATAATTTTATTAAAAAAGCGCCTCGTTTTGAGGCGCTTTATATATTGAATACAATTTACAATTTATTTTATTTCCAAACTGTCCAACCTTTCCACCAAGTTTGATTTACACCAGAAGTTGCTACAGCACCTCTAAATGTTACTTTCTCGAAGAAAGGATCTTGTAATTTAGAATCAGTGAAACTACCATTAGATTTATAATCCAATGAAGTATTTAATCCTAAAGTACCATAAGCAGAAGTTAAGTTACCTGAAGTTGCTGGACCAGCACTTGCATATGGAGTGAAATCTGGATTAGTATAATTAAATGGTTGAATCAATTTTAAGATATCAGAAGATGCAGAACTTAAAATAGTATTATTATAAGATGCAGTACTGAAATAATCTAAAACATTTTGTGTAGTAGTTGTAGTACCTGTTTTACCATCATAACGCATATCAACTGTGTTACCAGCTAATGTGATATTTTTTAATCTAATTACACTATCCACTAAATTCTTATAAGTAGATCCATTAGTAGTTACTTTAGTCTCGTCAATTAAAATACCTAAAGGCCATCCAGCGATTACTGTATTTTGAATAGAGATACCTGAATTTCTTCTAATTTGAGCTGCAGCTAAGAATAAAGTATTACCCTTACCATATGTTGGATTGATTCTTGGTCCAATGGCAGTAATATTAGAAAACACTGCTGTTGTCTTAGGAACAAAATCAGAACCATTTCCATCATTGTCTGATTCGAAAGCTTCAGATCTAGAGATATCCGCAATAGATGAATCTCTTAAAACAATACCAAATTGAACTTTACCAGAGTAACCAAAATCTGTATCAAAATCGTCATCTTGAGTTTTGTATGCAATCAAATACTTGCAATTAACTGTTCCACCGAACCATTCGTAAGCGTCATCTTTTGCATAAGTAACTTGAATATGGTCAATAGTAGTACCGCTACCTACAGCAGCCATAGTTAAGCTATTTAACTCATTATCCGGCTGATAAGCATATCCAGCATATTCAATTCTTACATATTGTAAAATACCAGAATTGTCTGCATCATTACCTGTTGGAAATGCAGCATCGCCAGAACCAGCTAAGCCATATCCAACTTCTGTATCATTGATACCACCTTCAACAGATGTTAAACCCTTAACAGCCACTCCTTTCCAAGTTAAAGATTGGTTTACAGTAGCAGTTCCTAATAAAACGATTCCACCCCAGTCTCCAGATTGAGGATTTAATGATGCTGATGTAAATACAATTGGAGCATCTGCAGTTCCCTTTGCTACAATTTTAGCACCACGACAAATTACTAAAGCAGCAACATCAGCACCAGATTTGCCTTGCACTTTTGCACCCGCTTCTACAGTTAAGGTTACACCCTTTGTTACATAAACGATACCAGAAAGGTAATTTACATCTTTTGCGTACAAGGTAGTGTCTTTAGTGATTTTACCTGATAGAGTAATTGTATTAGATACAACACCTACAGGAGCTACTTCTTTAGTAACTACGAAAATTTCTTTTTCGCCATCTGTTTCAATCTTTCTACAACCAGTAACGGCTAAAAAAGCTAGAGATAAATAAAATAATTGTTTCATTGTTTTTTGTATTTAAAAAAAGTTTTTGGATTGTTTTTTATAAAGAGTAATTAATTGTAACGCCATAAGTAGTGCCATACTGTCTAGAAAAGCGAACACCATCATTTGCTTTGTCATAGTTGGTATTACTATTATTGTTTTGATAGAAAATTTGTCTTTGATTTAAAATATCTGCAATAGTAAGTTTCACTTCAGCTTTATTGTTAGCAAACTTCTTACTCATTTGGAAATCTAATAAAACTCTTGGATTTTCATAAACATCTGGAGATCCTGCACCTGCTTGAATATCACCCACTAAATAAATACGCTTACCAATTTGATTAACCAATGCAGTCATATTAAATCCTTTTTCAACGATATCATACAATAAACCAGCATTAATCAAATAGGGCGATTGTCCTTGTAAAGTTCTTGAAACACCCAATTTTTCATCCTTCACTTCTGAGTTAATGTAAGATCCATTAGCTTGTAAAGTAAAACGCTTAGTTAACTTCTTTCTACCTTCTAATTCAAATCCAAAAGCTGTTGCTTTAGCAGCATTTTGAAAAGAAAACAAACTAGATCCACCACCTGCTTCTTGATAAATACTTTCGATTGGATTTTCAAAATTCTTATAGAAAACACCTACAGTAAATAATTCTCCGGCTTTGGGATACAATTCATATCTAAGATCAAAATTGGAAATTTTTGTTCTTTTCAAAGAAGGATTTCCTGAAACTGAAGCGTTTAATTCGAAATCATAAATATTTAGTGCAGACAACTCTCTTAATTCAGGTCTGATAATTGTTTGAGAAGCTGTCAATCTTAAACTAGCTTGTTGTGTTAATTTCAATGAAGCATTTACTCCAGGTAAAAAGTCAGTTACTCTAGAATAAGTATGTCTTGGATCCCATTTCTTAACAGATCCAACCAATTGGTCAAAGTCTTCTACTCTTAAACCCCATACAACTCTTACAGCATCAGATAATTTATTGTCAAACTGAACATAGCCTGCATTTAAAATGGTATTTGCTAAGTATCTGAAATTTTTATTTTGAATAGAATTAAATGCAAATTTATTATTCGTTCCATTTCCAAAATTTTCAGGAACAAATGCAGATTCTGCAGGTAATAATCTTAATGCTGGATTATCAACTGGCATAGTAATGGCAAATAACTGAGCGTCATATAAACGATCTTTGATTTGAATCATATAACCAGCCTTGATAGTTTGTTGATTGATTTTATAAGTTAAATCGCCGCCGCCAGTATAAATATAGTCAGACAAAGATTGGAAAACACGGCTACCAGATTGTTGAGATAATGTGTTTGAAATATTTAAGACATATGGATCGGTTCCATTGATACTTTTAGTATATAAAATTCTTCTTTGGTCTGGAGAGTAGCTATCTAAAATATTGAACGCGCCATACCAGTTAAACTTTAATTTTTGGGTAATACTATGTTCCCCGTTTAACTGATTTGTAAAGAATACATTTTGACCAAAAACAAATTCGTTTCCTTTTACTAATTCTTGTCTATCATATACAGTACCTGCTCTTTGCGTATATGCATTGGCAGTCTTCACATTTACAATTGCCTTATAACTAATTTTATTTAAAGGATTTAAAAATATAGACAAACCGGCAATAGCACCCATGTTAATGTCGTTGATATATTTATTATCCTTTAATTCAATATAAGGAGTTACACCTGTGTTAGATAATTGATTTTGATTGTTGATATTATCTTGAAAACGGTATGCATTAGCATAGTTTATACCAATAATACCACCAATCTTTTTGCCCCATAAAGTACCTGCAAATCCACCATTCATTTGTACACTCATATTAGGCTTAGCAGTAGTCATGATTGGAGCCCAGTTACTTGACATAGTTTTACCTAAAGCAGTTTTACCAGCCAAACTAGTTGTATCAAAAACAGACTTAGTAATATAACCAGCTGGTAGAGATCTAGTTCCATCATCAATTCCATACCAGTCAGTTTTGCCACCCTTATCTTTGAAAAAATCTTTACCGGTAACCATACTATTGGCACTCGTACCTAATTGAATATTAAAGAAATTTTTAGTAGGTACATCTTTTGTGTTTACTTGAATCAAACCACCCGCCCACTCACCTGGTAATTCAGGAACAAATGCTTTATTGATGATTATATTATCAATGATTTGAGAAGGGAACAAGTCAAAAGAGAATGTTTTACGATCAGGCTCAGTACTAGTTAATAAAATACCATTTAACATGGCCTGATTATATCTATCCGCTAAACCTCTTACAATAATATATTTACCTTCTTGAATTGAAGCACCTGGAGTTCTTTTTAAAATCTCGGCAGTATTTCTATCTGGACTTCTTCTAATAGATTCTGCTGATATTACAGAAGAAACTGTATTTGTATTTTTTTGATACGCAATTAAGGCATTATCTGTAGCACCTTTATTTGAAGATCTAGAAGCACTTACCACTACATCTGTTAATTTTTTGCCAGACTCCTCTAATAAAACATCAGAAACAATTTCATCTGTGTTAGTTGCTTTTACTGTGATCGATTTTTCTTTATAACCAATATAGTTAAAGCCAATTGTATATTCTTTATTGATATCGATATTAAAACTATATCTACCTTCTACATCAGTTTTAGTAGTTTGAGTCTTGTCTGATTTTAATGTAACAGTTACAGCAATTAAAGCTTCATTTTTGTTATTGGTTACTTTACCAGAAACTTTCACTCTTTGAGCGTTTGCAAATACTGCAGAGAAAATAATAAGTATAACTAATGATATCCTTTTCACGGTATATTTTTATTTGTATGCAAATATTAGACTCTAATGTTACCTAATTGTTAAGCCAATATGAACTTAATGTTAACATAGTGTAAAGGAATTTGACACAAACACAAATATTTGATTTTCAATAATTTGTGAAAAATAAAAGGCGCCTCTTCTAGGCGCCTTTTTGTGAAATTTTATGCGAAATATCTTTAATCCAAGTGGTATACTTTATGAAGATCTTTAGTGCAGGTAAATGTCACCCCAAGATCGTGAATTACACCGTCTTTTACATCATATGCCCAACCATGTAATGTAAGGGCCTGCTCTCTTCTCCATGCATTTTGAACAATTGAAGTTTTACCTAAATTTCCAACTTGCTCAATTACATTTAATTCCACAAATCTCCTTGCTCTTTCGTTACTATCCGCAACGGCATCCAACTCTACAGCATTAAATCGATATACATCCTTTATATGTCTTAGCCAATTATCAATTAATCCTAATTGCTGATTCTCCATGGCTGCAACAACGCCACTACAACCATAATGACCGCAAACAATAATGTGTTTTACTTTTAAAACCTCGACAGCATATGACAGAACGCTTAACATGTTCATATCACTATGCACCACCATATTGGCAATATTTCTATGTACAAATATGTCTCCTGGCTTTGTACCAGTAATTTGATTCGCCGGAACCCTGCTATCAGAACATCCAATCCATAAATATTCAGGATTTTGTCCAAGAGATAAATTATTAAAATAGTTAGGGTCTAATTCGAGTTGCTCTTTTACCCATTGTCTATTCTTCTCCAATAAATCAAATTTGGATTCGTCCATGTTTTACTTTGTTTTCACTACAAAGATGCTACTTATTTTTGAATCGACATATTATCCTGCATTTTGCTTATTTTAGATATAGAATAAGGTTTATTCTACTTAAAAGTCCTCAAAATGAGTTCATTAGAAATATTTATAGAAACAATTGGATGGATAGCATCTGTTTTAATTGTAGGCTCTTATGCTTTGAATTTATGGGGCAAAATCGAGGCCAATAGTAAATTATATGTTTGGGCCAATATTATTGGGGGCCTATTCTTTGTAATCAACACTTATTATCATCACGCCTATCCCTCAACAGTAGTTAATATCATTTGGGTAATAATTGCTATTGGACTTTTATTAAAACCTTTTTTTAAAAAGAAATAAATGCCTGAATCCGATTCATTATTAAAATCATTTAATCAAATCGTAAAATGGTTGATCATTTGTTTATTGATTAGTGGCATCATTGGATCTGTTACTGCTTTCTTTTTATATAGTTTGGATATAGTAACAAATTTTAGAGACACACACTTTTGGATTATTTATACACTTCCTTTAACTGGATTTTTAATCGGCTTTATATATTATCAATACGGAGATGATGCCAACAAAGGAAATAATGCCATCATTGAAGCGCATCACGCCTCGCATCAAAATATTCCTTTTAAAATGGCTCCGCTTGTATACATTGGAACAATACTAACACATTTATCAGGAGGTTCTGCAGGAAGAGAAGGGACTGCAGTACAAATGGGTGGGGCAATAGCAGCGCCGTTTGCAAAATGGTTTAAACTAAATGATTCAGAAAAAAATACCATCATTATTATGGGGGTGAGTGCTGGATTTGCTGCAGTTTTTGGAACGCCATGGGCTGGCGCCATATTTGCAATAGAAATAATGGGCTTTAAATATATTAGATGGCAATCTATACTACCCAGTTTTGCAGCTGCTTTTCTTGCACATTATATTTGTTTGCAATGGGATATTAAACATAGTATATACATTGTCAATTTAATACCAGCATTGAATTTGTACAATCTTGTATTCGCATTATTTGCAGGTGTGCTATTTGGATTGACTGCTTTACTGTTTTCTTTAAGTAACCATTTCTGGGAGAGTATTTTTAATAGAATCAATTATAAACCTTTGAAACCATTCATTGGTGGCATCATCATTGTAATAGTTATTTTATTATTAGGCTCTCCAAAGTATATAGGATTAGGCATTCCAGAAATAATGCATGCTTTTGCCAATCCCTCTGGTAAATATGATTTTATGATCAAGTTATTATTAACCAGTTTTACTTTAAGTGTAGGATTCAAGGGGGGCGAAGTAACACCACTCTTCTTTATTGGAGCTACATTGGGGAGCAGCTTGGTTTTATTTATTCCTCTACCCTTTGCCTTATTGGCTGCTATGGGTTTTGTGGCGGTATTTGCTGGAGCAACACACTGTGTTATTGCATCCATTATTTTAGGAATAGAGTTATTTGGCATTAATACCGGAATGTATATAGGCATTGCCTCTATTGCTGCTTATTTTAGTTCAGGGCCAATAGGTATTTACAGTGCTAAAATTAAATCTGGTGCAAAATTTTCTCTATACAATTATTTTAAAAAAATATCAAGTATCTAATATGGCTATTATTAAAATGGTTCAAACAGAAGAAGAGTTGAAAGGCTTAAAGGCATTGCAAAATGCAAATCTTAGAAGATTGATTGGAGAAGAGGAAGCTATGAAAGAAGGATTTGTCACTTCTGAATATAGTTTTGAATTATTACAAAAAATGCATCAAGAACATCCTTCCATCATTGCAAAAGAAGGAAATGATGTAGTTGGTTATGTTATCGTAACCAATAAATCTGTTTATGGTGAACATGAAGAAATTGACCATTTATTTGATACTGTAGATGCCATGGAATACAATGGTCAGTTATTAAAAAACGCTTCGTATATTTTAGTAGGTCAATTATGTGTAGGGAAATCGCATAGGGGCCAAGGATTAGTGCAAACCATGTACAATTATTACAAAGAAAATTTCTCAGACAAATACCAATACTTAGTAACAGATATATCACAAGCCAATCCAAGATCTATTAAAGCCCATAAAAAATCTGGCTTTGAAACAATTGGTGTGATCGAACAAGTAGGTACTGGATGGGATATTGTATTATGGGATTGGAATAAATAAATTATACATGAAGCAATTAATTTTTGTTTTTACACTACTCATAAGTAGTTATATCACTAATGCACAAATGCAGAATATTGATGTAGTGATTGAGAATATCAATATCGTGGATATAGTGGGAAATAAAATAATCCCTAATCAAACAATTTACATTCAAAAAGATAAGATTGTTGGGGTGGAACAATATAGTCTATCCAAAAAAACCACCTATAACAAACAAAAGATAAATGGGAAGGGCAAATTCATAATGCCTTCATTATGGGATATGCATGTGCATTTTGGGGGAGATACTTTAATTGAAGAAAACAAAATGTTATTGCCACTTTATATTGCAATGGGCATATCGCATGTAAGAGATTGTGCTGGAGATATAAGCCCATCGGTGATAGAATGGAAAAAAGCAATTCAAAATAACCAATTAATGGGTCCAACCATATTTACTTCTGGGCCCAAATTAGAAGGCATCAAATCTATATGGCCTGGTGATTTGGAAATTGGCAATGAAATTGAAATGAATAAGGCTCTAGATTCTCTACAAAAATTACAGGTTGACTTTATAAAAATTACTGACAATACACTAGCTCCTGAATTATTTTTAAAAAGCATACAGGCAGCAAGAGCAAGAGGCTGGAAAGTAACGGGACATGTACCTGCTACCATGAATGTTGATGTGTTTTCAAGAAATGGATTGTCTGCCATAGAGCATATAGGTTACTTACAAAGGGCAGCCTCAAAAAAAGAAGATAGTATAACAATTTGGAGATCAAACGGAAAAATAAATAACAGAGAAGCGAGTGAGTTGTATTTAAAGAGTTTTGATAGCATTACTGCAATGAAAAAATTTAAACAACTTGCCTTAAATGGAACCGCAGTAGTTCCCACCATTAATGGAAGTTATGTAACAACTTATTTAGATATCAACAATCATCAAAATGATGAATATTTAAAATACCTTGGACCAGCATTGAAGCGCACTTATGGTTGGCGTGTTCAAAGAGCCGCTAACGATAATCAAGAAGCGATTCAGTTTAGACATCAAAATTTTGAAGCTGCAGCAAGCCTACTACCACTTTTATACAAAGCAGGTGTTACTATTTTAGCAGGTACAGATGCTGGCTATTTGAACTCATTTAACTACCCAGGCATTGGTATGCACCATGAATTAGCAATCATGGTAAAATATGGACTTACGCCACAAGAAGCCTTATTATGCTCGATTGTCAATGGCCCTGCCTTCTTCAATCAATCGGCAGAATATGGATCAGTCGCTTTAAATAAAAAAGCAGATCTATTGATCTTAAATAAAAACCCATTAGAAAAAATTGAAAATACACAAACTATAGATGGGGTTATTAGAAAAGGAGATTATTTGAACAGACATCAATTAGATACTATTTTATTGGAGCTAGAATTGAAAGTGAAACAATTAAAATAAACTGCTGAATGCTTTCTTTTATCAATTTCACTTTGCTTGCGGTAATTACAAGAATATTGGTAAACCCATTTTCTAATGTTTTACAAAAACAAATTACTATTAAAGGGCAACATCCTTTGTTTATTAATTTGTTTACCTATTTAGTATTAGCCATTATTAGCACTGTATTCATTTTTGATGTTTCGGTTCAATCTTTAGATAGTTCTTTTTGGTGGTATTCTCTAGCGGGTGGAATCACTGGTGCATTGGGCAATGGTTTTATAATAAAAGCATTAGAGAAAGGCGACTTGTCTGTACTAGGGCCTATCAATGCATATAAATCTATTGTGGGGATG
>CALCEA010000033.1 GCA_937900675.1 uncultured Chitinophagaceae bacterium | reverse complement strand
ACTTTTCCTTGAATCATCAGGGCAACTTGTTGTGCGTTAAATGCTAGCATGCGTTATGAGTTTTTGGGGGATGAATCATTTAGCCAACAAATGTAAAATTTTTTCACCGGGGCTGAAAGACTTTCATTGATTAGTGCATTCTGAATAGCCGAAATATTGGTAATATCACCTGATTTTAGCAATATTTTAATAGTTTCCTCTCTAGAATGATACATGGTATTCGAGGTTTCGCTCGTAAAACATAAATAAGCAGCTTCTTCATCAGATAATTGATACTGTGTTTTTACTGCTTTAAAATGTTCTGCGAAAACCGATGCTTCAATTGCATCAGATTGCATGAAGCATTTAAAAATTTGTCTATCTAAAAAGCGAGCACATAGGGTTGACAAAACTTTGTCTGAATGATGTTGCCATTGTTTAATAGCAAATAAAATATCTGTATCGTCTAATTGACAAAAAGCCTTTAAATCAATAGAAGCTAATTGCCCATCAAATTTTCCTAAAAAAAAATCCAATACACCACCAGTAGCCACTTCTTTATTTTGATGCTGAAATAGATATTGTGCTCTTTCAACAATCTTCACTAACATATTTTCACTTGCCACAACGGTCTTATGTCTGTATACCTGCCAGTACATTAATCTTCTTGAAACCAAAAATTTCTCTACACTATTTATTCCTTTTTCTTCAACAACTAATTCATTGTTATGAACCGTCAACATCTTAAGTATTCTTTCATATCCCACAACGCCTTCACTCACTCCAGTGAAAAAACTATCTCTAGATAAATAATCTAATCTATCCACATCCAATTGTCCGCTGATTAATTGATGCAAGAATTTTTTGTGGTATTGATTAGTGAAAATCTGGATAGCTAAATTTAATCCACCTTTTAAAATTGGATTATCAGAACTGTTCAGAGAATTCATAATCAATAAAGACATGGATTCGTGATGAACTCCTTTTAATAGTACTTTTTCTAAGGCATGTGAATAAGGTCCGTGTCCAATATCATGTAATAAAATAGCAGCTTTGGCAGCTTGTGCTTCTTCTGCAGTTATTTCAATTCCCTTATCTCTTAATTCTGCAATAGCAATTGTCATTAAATGATAAGCTCCTAAGGAATGGTGTAATCTAGTATGCACCGCGCCTGGATAAACCAGCTGGGCCATGGCCATTTGCTGAATACGACGCAGTCTCTGATAAAATGGATGTTTGATAATTTCAAACACCAATGGATCCTTGATAGTGATAAAACCGTGAACCGGGTCGTTAATAATTTTTCTTAATGTAGATGCCATAAAGTTATACTATTTCAAAGGTACGAAATGTGAATAACTCCTGGCGTTTATTTAAAGCCCTGATTTCACAAAAAACTATATTTGTATGGTTACTTACTACCCTATAAATCAATCCATAGTATGAAATTGACTCAATCCACATTGGATAAATTGGAAGATATTTTAAGCGAATCTGAATTTGTAGTTAGATACGAAAGAGGAAACTTTCAAAGCGGATGGTGCTTGCTAGAAGCAAAGAAAATTGTGGTCTTGAATAAGTTCTTGAATTTGGAAGCTAGAATCAATACCTTATTGGAATTAATCCCTCAGTTGGATATTGAATTTGATAAATTAACTCAGTCTTCTCAAAAGTTATACGAAGAGGTTCAAAAGCTATCTTTGACAGAAGCAACTGCTTAAAATATAATAACTTGTTTGACATTACCATCTTAGGATCTGGCACCAGTACAGGGGTTCCCCTAATTGGTTGCACTTGTCCAGTTTGTACTTCAAACAATCCCAAAGACCAGCGTTTAAGAACCAGTATCAAAATTAGTTCCCCCACTACAACGGTGGTGATTGATACCACACCAGACTTCAGGTATCAAATGCTCAGAACGAATACCTCTCAACTGAATGCTGTGGTATTTACCCATCCACATAGAGATCATTATGCAGGATTAGATGATATTAGACCTTTTAATTTTTTCTCCAATCAACCCATGCATATTTATGCGAATGAGTTAACACAGGTGGCCATTAAAAGAGATTTTTATTATGCATTTGAAGAGAAAAAAGATGTAGGATTACCAGAAATGATTTTACATACCATCGATAAAGAACCGTTTACTATTGGAGACATCCCTTTTATACCTATTCAAGTAATGCATAGAGAAATGCCGGTACTAGGATTTAGAATGGGTGATTTCACTTATATCACAGACGCTAATTTTATTGCAAAAGAAGAGCAAGAAAAAATAAAGGGATCAAAAGTATTGATTTTAAATGCGCTCAGACCGGAGCCACATCCAACGCATTTTACTTTACAAGAAGCGCTAGCGTTAGTGGCGCAATTAGATGTGCCACAAGTATACTTTACACATTTCAGTCATCAGATTGGCTTACATGAAAAAACTTCTGCAACCTTACCAAAAGGGATAGATTTGGCTTATGATGGATTGGTTTTCTCTATGTAGTTTTTCAAAGAATTTCAGCGTATAAATACCCTTTAATTTTTGGGCTAATTATTTTATTTATGCTCAAATAAAATAAAATGAAATCCGACTGGAAAGCCTATTTTATTTTTTCTGAGAAAGAATTAAAAGCAGTGATAGTTATTGGAATATTTATTTTGATCAGTACTGCTACTGCCATTCTATTTCCTTCAAAACCCATACTACAAAAACGCTTTTATTTTGATCCCAATTCTTTAGATAGTAATGCTGCCATGCAATTAGGTTTTTTGCCTAAACATTTTAAAACCCTTTCAAAATTTAGAGACAAGGGTGGAAGGTTTTACAAGCCCAAAGATTTACTCAAATGGTATGGAGTACCTCAGGCTCAACTAGAATCGCTCTTACCTTTCGTTCAAATTGTATCCATCCCTAAAAAGCAATATAAGCAAAGCCAATTCAAACCATGGTTAGACATTAATAGGGCATCCCTGAACGATTTAATGGGGTTTAAATTGAGCCCTGGTTTAGCCAAGAGAATTATTAGATATCGGGAATACCTTGGGGGCTATCAGTCCGTTGGGCAGCTTAAAAAGGTATATGGCATGTCTGAGGAAGATTACCAAAGGTTAAGGCCTAAATTGCTCCCAATTAGGGCCAATACGGTCAAAATGCATTGGGCTACAATGAATTATAATCAAATGGCCTCTTTAGCCATATTTGAGCCAAGGGATATTTGGACAATTATACAGCTTAGAAAAGAGCGGGGTAAGGAGCTAGGATGGGAGGAGTTGATTACTCGTTTTGACTTAAACAAAGAACAGGCTTATCAATTAAAAACTCAAACCGATATTCGGTAGGGGAGCAAAGAATCGGGAAAAAAGTTTGAATTATTCAAAAATATTCTTAGTTTGGAGCTAGGATTTATTCCTGATTACCGATTGCTTGCTTATAAAAATCCCTCTCGTTTATTCGAGAGGGATTTTTTGTTTATACAGAATTAAATAAGTTTAAAGTAATTTAATTCTGTATAAACTCTCTAATTATTCTAATCCCGCGTTAACGCGGGATTTTTTGTTTATTCAGTTCTTATTGTGCCTTCTTGAATATTTGATTCACAGCACCACCTAACATTGGGAATTTCTCTTTTACAAATGCAGCAATTGTTTCAATAGATTGTTTTGCTTGCTCTGGTGTTACACCTGCTTCTTTTACTAAGCGATCAATTAATTCTTGCATGATTTTTATTTTAATTATTTATGATATTTTTATTAAGCCACTTTTAATGCACTCAATTTGCTCTTGTCAAACATTTGCTTCGCATATTCCAAAGTCACATGGAATTCCTTGGTATCAGTACCTGGTAGTTCAAACATGGCTTGAGTAAATAAGCTTTCGCAGATGCTTCTTAATCCTCTTGCACCTAATTTATATTCCATTGCTTTAGAAGTAATAAAATCAAATACTGCAGGATCGATGGTTAATTTGATTTTTTCAATATCAAATAAATGCGTGTATTGTTTGATCAAAGCGTTTTTAGGCTCTGTTAAAATACTTCTTAAAGTTTCAGCGTCCAAAGGCTCTAAATGAGTTACAATAGGTAAACGACCTAACATTTCCGGAATTAAACCAAAGCTCTTGATGTCTTGTGCATTCACAAAACGAAGTAAATTCTTTCTTTGTAGTTCTTGTTCATCTTTGTTTACACTAAAGCCAATCGCATTGGTATTAATTCTTCTAGCAATGATTTTATCAATGCCATCAAATGCGCCTCCGCAAATAAATAAAATATTCTTAGTGTCTACTTTGATCATTTTTTGATCTGGATGCTTTCTTCCACCTTGAGGAGGTACCAACACTTCAGTTCCTTCCAACATTTTCAATAAACCTTGTTGAACACCTTCACCGCTTACATCTCTTGTAATAGAAGCATTGTCTCCTTTACGGGCAATCTTATCAATCTCATCAATGTAAACGATACCTCTTTCGGCAGCTTCTACATCATAATCGCAGTTTTGTAATAATCTAGTCAGCATACTCTCCACATCTTCCCCTACATATCCAGCTTCTGTGAAAACTGTTGCATCTACAATAGCAAAAGGCACATTCAATAATTTAGCAATGGTTTTTGCTAATAAGGTTTTTCCAGTACCTGTTTCACCAATCATAATCACATTGCTCTTTTCAATTTCCACTTCGTTCTTTGAAGAAGAGGGTAGATTGATTCGTTTAAAGTGATTGTATACTGCTACAGATAATATCTTTTTTGCTTCATCTTGTCCAATGATATATTGGTCTAAGAATGTTTTAATGGCAATGGGTTTTTGAATTTTCAAATCTCCTGCTTTACCATCTACTTTCTTTTGATGAAATTCTTTATCAATGATTTCATGTGCGTGCTCGATACAGTTCTCGCAAATATGCCCTTCCTGACCAGCGATTAATATCTTAACCTCGTCTCTGTTTCTTCCACAAAAAGAACAATGTATCATGCCCGATTTACTCATTTTCATTTTCTTTGATTATAAAGATTTTGCAATCTTATCTACGATACCATATTTAACTGCTTCTTCTGCATTCATCCAATAGTCCCTATCAAAGTCAGTCATGATTTGTTCCATAGATTTACCACAATTCTTCGCTAAAATTTGTGCACCTAATTCTTTTGTTTTTCTGATTTGCTCTGCTTGAATTTCAATATCTGCACTAGTTGCTTGGAAATAACCACCTAAGCTTGGTTGGTGAATCATTACTTCTCCATGAGGGAAAATACTTCTCTTTCCTTTCTCACCCATACTTAATAAGATAGATCCCATACTAGCTGCTAAGCCCATACAAATAGTATGTACAGGGCTCTTGATTAAATTCATGGTATCAAACATGACCATACCAGATGTTACCACACCGCCTGGGCTATTGATGTAAAAATTAATCTCAGCACCTGGCTTGTCTGCATCTAATAACAATAATTTAGTAACAATGTCTTTTGCAGACTTATCATCAACTTGGCCCCATAAATAAATAGATCTCTTTTCAAAAAAGATTTGTTCCATTTTTCTATTTAAAAAACTAGGAGCGTTTTCTTCTTTCTTATCTGCTTTTGGTTCGTCGTCTTCTTCCATTAAAAATGCGTTCTTGATAATCATATATACTTATTTTTTCACTTTGCGTGGGTTAGTTAATAATACCTCATCTACCAATCCGTACTCTTTTCCTTCTGCAGCAGTCATCCAGAAATCTCTATCGCAATCTTTGGCTACTGTATCCACATCTTTATGCGTATGGATAGCAATTACTTCATATAATTCATGCTTCAATTTCTTAATTTCTCTAGCAGTAATTTCGATATCAGTTGCTTGTCCACCAATAGCACCACTAGGTTGGTGTAACATGATTCTACTATGTTTTAATGCAGTTCTTTTTCCTTCCACACCAGCACATAATAAAATAGCACCCATACTTGCTGCCATACCAGTACAAATGGTAGCCACATCTGGGCTAATAAATTGCATGGTGTCATAAATACCTAAACCTGCATAAACACTTCCACCTGGGCTGTTAATATACATTTGAATATCCTTTGTTCTATCTGTGCTTTCTAAGAACAATAATTGAGCTGTTACAATATTGGCTACATAATCATTAATTCCTTCACCTAAGAAAATAATACGGTCCATCATTAAACGGCTAAATACATCCATACTAGCCACATTCATGGGTCTTTCTTCTATAATATATGGTGTAAGGTTGGTTACACTATTTTGGTATTGGTGTAATGTGTTGCTGCTAATTCCTCTATGCTTCACAGCGTACTTTTCAAATTCTTTTCCTAAGTTCATATGTTTATTTTTCTAATGTAGTAAAGGTAAAACCTATTCCATTAAGCTAGAGCAAAAAGGGTGCCAAACTTGAGGTGTTCGAATAAAAAAAGGCCCTTCAGATGGATCCAAAGGGCCTTTTTGTTTAAAATCGGTATAAAAAGCTTAGTGCTTGTGATTTTGTAGTTTTTCTGCAAATTTTTCAGCAGTGATTTTTTCTTCTTTGGCAGTCACTGTTGCTTCTACTGCTTGGAATAATTTGTCAGTGCTAATTCTGTGGTAGCTATCTTCTACAAATTTTCTGTCTTGCATCATTCTGTTTGCGTAGTCTTCTAACCATTGGTCATTATCACCTAATGCACCTAATTGACCACCCATATAACTCATTAATTGAGATTTAGCGAAACCTTTTAAGTCTTCAGCACCTACTTCAATTTTATGTTCAGCAATTAATTGAGTGCTAATCAAAGTCCATTTTAATTGATCTTGGAATACTGGATATTCTTTTTCAGCTTCTTCTTCTGTTCTTTGCTTTTCTCCACCGTTTTGTAACCAACGCTTTAAGAAATCAGTAGGGAAATCCATTTTAGTATTTTCAATTAATGCATGATAAATTTGATCGTGCACTTGATTGCGCGCTTGTTGATCATAATATCCTTCAATATCTTTTTTGATAGCTTCTCTAAATTCAGCTTCTGTTTTGATAGTTTGATTAGGGTAGGTTACCGTAAATAAAGTTTCGTCTAAAGGAGCTTTTTCAACAATACCTACTTTAGTGATCAATACTTTGAAGTATTTATCAGCATCGTCTTTAGTTAATCCTAAATCTGCTAAAATAATATCTAATTCTTTCTCTTCAAACGCTTTACCTATTTGAATTGTAACGATATCATCCTTTTTCTTTCCAATGAATTCTTTTCTAGCTTTAGGAGCAAAATATTTTATCAATAATGAATTGTCTTTAGACAATCCACCTTCAATTTCATTACCAGATTTATCTGATTCAATAAAAGTAACATTCAATACATTCTCTTCAGTTTCTGCAACTTCTGGTTCAGTCATATTACCATTACGAATTTGTAATCTTTCTACTTCTGCTTGAATCATTTCATCTGTTACTTCAATCTTGTAACGAGTTGCTTTAATACCCTTTGTATCAATCGTGAAAGATGGTTTTAAACCCACTTCAAAAGCAAATGTGTAATCTATTGGTTGATTCACATCCATTGTTGGAAACTCTGCAGTTACTGGCAATGGCTGAGCAAATATTTCTAATTTTTCTTTAGCAATATATTGATTCATTTCATTTTCTACTGTCTTAATCACTTCGTCTTGAAAAACTGATTGACCGTACATTTTCTTAATTAAACCAGCAGGCACCATTCCTTTTCTAAAGCCTGGGATATTTGCCGTTTTGGCATATTTCTTCAAACTTGTTTCGTAACCTTTTAAATAATCTTCTTTGGTTAATGTTACCGTTAACTTGTCATTTAAAGGTGCAATGTTGCTTCTTTGTATTGTTGCCATAAAGTTGATTTTCTAGTTATTATTCTAGTGTTTAAGGGGGGCAAAGGTAAGGTTTTAGTATTAAAAAAGGCCCAAATTTGGGCCTTTTGTGCGGATGGAGGGGGTCGAACCCACACGCCTCGCGGCGCTAGATCCTAAGTCTAGTGCGTCTGCCAATTTCGCCACATCCGCTTAGGGGTTGCAAACTTAATTGATTTTTTTAATTTTTCGGGTACTTTTTACGCTTAAGCAAGCAGGGAAACAATTTTCTCTAAATAGTACTGATCTGTTGTGTCAAAATAGGCAAGGTGCTCACTATCTACATCCAAAACTCCAGTAATGACTCCATTTTGGAAAACAGGAACCACTATTTCTGATTTTGATGCACTACTGCAAGCTATATGTCCTGGAAATTTTTCAACATCTTCCACGATGAGTGTTTTTTCTGCAGCCCATGCTGCGCCACAAACACCTCTACTTTTTTTAATTCTTGTACAGGCTACTGGTCCTTGAAATGGTCCTAAAACCAATTCGTCCTTTATAATCATATAAAATCCAACCCACCACCAACCAAACTGTTCTTTTAAAGCTGCGGAGATATTGGCAAGGTTCGCCACTTGATTCGGTTCACCTTCTATCAATGCTTTTATTTGTGGAATCAGTGATTCGTATTGTGCTTTTTTATCACCTTGAGTGATGTGTAAATCTTCTGCCATTATGCTTGCTTATTCAATAAATTTTTTAATTCCTTCTTTTCAATTCTTGCAACAAATGCAATGAATAAAACCAATAGTATTGTTGCAAATAAATAATTAAATGGTTGATTGCTTGAAACCATATGCACTAAATTATTTATGCCAAATAATATTAAACAGATTACAAAATAGGCAATCAGTTTTTTAGTAGCATAAGGTATTGGGTATACTCTTTGACCCCATTGATAACTCACTACCATCATGGTGCCATAACAGAAAAAAGTGGCCCATGCACTCGCCATATAACTAAAGTGTGGAATGGCAATATAGTTGATGATTATAGTAATTAAAGCGCCTAATAATGTGATCCATGCGCCAGCCATTGTCTTATTACTCAATTTATACCAAATACTTAAATTATAATATACCCCTAAAAACATATTGGCAATTAATAAAATGGGCACAACGCGTAAACCCACATACATAGCGGGATTGCGAATAAATAGTTTCCAAATATCTAAAAATAAAACTACTCCTAAGAACATGATGCAAAGTGTGATCACGAAGAATTTCATGATTCTTGCATAAGTCTTTTGAGCTTGATCTGATTGAGCAGTCTTAAAGAAAAATGGTTCGGCACCCATTCTAAAAGCTTGAATAGAGATGGTGATTAAAATAGATAATTTGTAACATGCTGCATAAATACCTACTTCCATTTTATTGGCTTCCACTGTAGCTCCAGGCGCCCACCATCCTAACATAATTCTGTCAAAAGTTTCATTCACCATTCCCCCAAAACCCACTAAAATGAGTGGTAGGGCATACACCATCATTTGTGCCCATAGTTTAATATCAAAAGAAAAACGCAATGCACGAATTTCTTTTTGTAATAATAAAAGCACAAAAATATTTTGAATTATGTTGGCTAATAAAATATAACCAACAGCCCAATCTGATTTAAAACTAGTTGCCCAAAAACCAGTTGGATTGTCTTGTGCTAACTGAGGGATAGTGCTTATGAAAAAATAAGTGGCAGCGATATTCAATATAATGCCACCTACTTTAATAAAGGCAAATTTCTTTGGCTGATCAGAAAGTCTTAATCTAGAAAAAGGAATGGTCGTTAAAGCATCCAATCCAACTACCCATGCCATCATGGTAATGTATTCTGGGTGCTGGGTAATTTGTAACAGCATACTTAATGGGCCACTATACATTAACATGGCAATTACCACAATACTGGTCACAAAAATCATCGAGAAGCTACTGGTATGATAGATTTTCTCTTCGTTTTCCTTGGATCCAAATCTAAAATAGGCGGTTTCCATTCCATGGGTTACAATCACATTTAGAAAAGGGACAAAAGAGTAGATAATGGACATTTCCCCATAAGCCGCCTCGGTAAACTTATAGGTAAGGTAAGGCGTCAACAAATAGTTGATAAACCTTGCGGCAATGGAACTCAATCCATACCATGCAGTTTGACCGGCTAATTTTTTAATACTACTCAAGGGGTTGAAATTACAGCTAAATTAGTGAAAATAGTTTTGTTTATCTTCATGGAATAAATCTAAGAAAATGAGGCTAGTTATTCAAAGAGTTACAGAAGCCAGTGTTAAAGTGGATGGAGAGATTGTTGGCGCCATTCAAAATGGTCTAATGATCTTGGTGGGAATAGAAGATGCAGACAACCAAGAGGATGTTGAATGGCTGGCAGGTAAGGCTTCTAATTTGCGCATTTTTGATGACGCGGATGGGGTAATGAATTTAAGTGTGAAAGAAGTACAGGGTGATATATTATTGATAAGTCAGTTCACATTACACGCTTCGACTAAAAAAGGAAATCGACCTTCTTATATCAATGCATCTAAGCCACCTATTGCGATTCCATTATATGAAGCAATGATTCAACAATTAGAAAAAGAAATGGGTAAGCCTATTCAAACCGGAAGATTTGGAGCAGATATGAAAGTGAGTTTGTTAAATAATGGCCCAGTAACTATTGTGATGGATTCCAAAAACAAAGATTTTTAAAACCTATTTTTATGAAAGAGATGACAATACAAGAAGCGCAGAATAAAGTGGATCAATGGATTCAAACCATTGGCGTGAAATATTTTAATGAGCTAACCAATTTGGGAATTTTAATGGAAGAAGTGGGAGAGTTGTCCAGAATTATGGTGCGTAAATATGGAGAGCAATCATTTAAGGGAAAAGAAGCAGAATTGGAGATAGGCGATGAAATGGCAGATATCTTATTTGTATTAATTTGTTTGGCCAACCAAACAGGCGTTGATTTAACCAAGGCGCTTGAACAAAATCTTCAAAAGAAAACCAATAGGGATAAGGATAGGCACCAAAACAACGAAAAATTACACCAATAGGCAATCTCGCCTTATATTTGCAAACTATGAGTAAGACTCCAACTGATAATACATTACAAGCGATTATATCGCATGCAAAAGAGTACGGATTTGTTTTCCCAAGTAGTGAGATTTATGACGGTTTAGGTGCCGTATATGATTACGGTCCTTATGGATCTCAATTAAAGAAAAATATTCGTGATTATTGGTGGAACTCCATGACCCAAATGAATGAAAATATTGTGGGTATTGATGCGGCTATTTTTATGCACCCTACAACATGGAAGGCGAGTGGTCATGTGGATAGTTTTAGTGATCCATTGATTGATAATAAAGACAGTAAAAAAAGATACCGTGTAGATCATTTATTAGAAGCGCATGCAGATAAGATGATCGAGAAAGGCGATCAAGCTGGCGCTGATAAATTATTAGCAGACATGGATGCCTTATTAGCAAAGGATGATTTTGCTGGTTTAAGTCAATTGATAGCTGACCATAAAATTGTATGTAGTGTAAGTGGCACAGGTAATTGGACAGATATTCGTCAATTCAATTTAATGTTCTCTACAGAATTAGGTTCTGTTGCAGAAGAAGCTAGTACAATTTATTTAAGACCAGAAACTGCTCAAGGTATCTTTGTGAATTTCTTGAATGTACAAAAGACAGCAAGAATGAAAATTCCTTTTGGAATTGCACAAACTGGAAAAGCTTTTAGAAACGAAATTGTAGCTCGTCAATTTATATTTAGAATGCGTGAGTTTGAGCAAATGGAAATGCAATTTTTCATTAAGCCAGGTACGCAAAAAGAATGGTATGAGCATTGGAAGAACGAGCGTATGCAATGGCATTTGAGTTTAGGTATAGATGCAAAAAAATACCGTTTCCACGATCATGTGAAATTGGCGCACTATGCAGATGCTGCATTGGATATAGAATATGAATTCCCATTTGGATTCAAAGAAGTAGAAGGTATACATTCAAGAACTGATTTTGATTTGAGTAGACATCAGGAGTTTAGCAAAAAGAAAATGCAATACTTTGATACTGAAATCAATCAGCATTATATCCCTTATGTAATTGAAACTTCTATTGGTTTAGATAGAATGTTCTTGTTAATCTTGTCTAATTCTTACGAAGAAGAAACAATTAATAAAGAAGATGGTACTACTGATTCTAGAGTAGTATTGCACTTGCCAGCTAAAATTGCTCCTAATAAATTAGCTATTTTACCATTGACTAAAAAAGATGGTTTACCTGAAATTGCAAAAGAGTTAATGGACGATTGTAAAAAGTCTTTCCATTGCTTCTATGAAGAAAAAGATGCGATTGGTAAAAGGTATCGTCGTCAAGATGCTATTGGAACACCATTCTGCGTAACCATTGACCATCAAACCAAAGAAGATGGTACAGTGACTGTTAGACATAGGGATAGTATGACTCAGGAAAGAATTCCAATGGCTAAAGTAAAGTCAATGGTACTAGAAGCGATTTCTTAGCCGTATAGTTCAAAGTGTATTCGCTCTTTTGGAATACCTAGCTCTGCTAATTTGGTTCTGGCTTCATCAATCATTTCTTTCCAGCCACAAATAAAGAATTGTGCATTGTCTTTATTGGCATTTTCCAATAAAGTTTGGTATACTGGATGGACATAGCCAGTATATGCGCCTTCTCTTATTTCCGTTTCTCTAGAAAAGCTAGGATGATAATAAAAACCTGGTTCGGCTTGTTCCAGTTGTTTTAGTTCATGACCGTATAAACAATCTGTATATTTTCTGCAGCCAAAAATTAAATGAATGGCTTGGTGTGGTATTTTGTTTTGATGAATATAATGCACCATCGATCTAAATGGTGCTACACCTGTTCCGGTACAAATTAAATAAAGGTCTTTATCTATCGTTTTAGGAAGTACAAATACCCCTTGTGGTCCTCTATAAGTAATGGTATCACCGACCTTCACTTCATTAAATAAATAGGTTGTCCCTAATCCACCTTCTAATAAAACAATCACTAATTCAAATCGATTGGTGCCATTAGGATAAGACGCAATAGAGTAGCTTCTCCATCTTTTATTGCGTTTTTCGTGAATGGGTAAGTCTAATGTTACAAATTGGCCTGGTGTAAAATCAAAAATACTTCCATCCTTCACTTCAAAGAAAAATCTTTTAGTGGTAGGTGTTTCATCAATGATGTTTGAAACAATTGCTTCTTTCCATTCAAAGGCCATGGGTCTTATTTATTGGGTGATAAATACTCTTTGAATATACACTTTATTATTGGCAAATACTCTTACAAAGTATATGCCAGCATTTAAGTTATTGATATTGATTGGCTGAGGTCCCATTTGATTCACCAACTTATCTTTTTGGAAAACACGATCACCTGTGGAATTGATGATATCTAATTTTATATCTCTGGTTTGAATATTGCTAAA
>CALCEA010000032.1 GCA_937900675.1 uncultured Chitinophagaceae bacterium | reverse complement strand
TTAAGAATTTAACCTGACAGGTGGCATTAGCCTGTTTAATGTTAAAGACACATTGCGCCACCTGTCAGGTTGTGTTAGCTGAAATTTTTTATGATTTTTTAAAAGGAAGTATATTATATTAAATAAATCGCTGTTAAATGCTTTTTGAATAAACACTTGTTTTAATCCCTTAACTTCAGTCTCTATATACTCATATTGGCCATTCTTATAAGAAGCGATAGTTGAATCAACAGAGTGCTCGTTGTGTAAGACATAAGGGAGCATTCCAACATCCTTAATCAAATGAACATTTTCACATGGAAGAAAAATAGTTAAAAATTTATACATTTTTAATTATTGAGATAATACCTTGTTTTAATCTTAATATAGGAATTTTTTTTAAAAACACTATTTGAATCAATAAGCCAAATAAACAACCTATAATTAAAAAGAATAATTGAGATAAATTCGAGAATTCAATAATTTGAGTTTTAATTAATAGGCCAATCAAAAAATTAACTGCAATTAAAAAAATAAATTTAGCTATGGTTATTAAATTTATTTTGAAATTAGGTGATGTTTTTTTTAGCATTAAAATTCCTGAAAAAAGGTGTATAACGCCCATAACAATTGGAAAAATATAAATCCCAATTCTTTTTGATCCAACAAATATGAAAAATATAATTAAAATCTGATTCAAAGATGTATAATAAGAATACGCTTTTGTTTTTCCAGTTGCGATTAAACTATAGCCAGAGTAACTATAAATAAAAACGGGGAATATAGCCAAAACATACAATAGTGTTAACGAATTAATTTTATTTATAGATTCAATCGAAAGTTTTCCATAATTATACAATAACTCAACAATATTTGATGATGATGATATTAACAATGATACAATTAAAACAACCAATAGAAGCCCTCTTTCAAACTGCTTATTAAAAAAATATTTGAATTCGATAAGACTCTCTGCTATGTTTAATTTAGATAAAATCGGAACAAATAATGTCAAAATAATACCCGAATTTAATGTGTTAACGGTATCACATATTTTCCTAGAGTAGTCAATTATTGAAAGTGAGCCTACGCCAACTGTGCCTATTAAAAATTTTTCTAAAATCGAAGATATTTGTCCAATTGCATAAGGAATGTACAATGGAAACGAAAATTTTAGAAAGGTAAAAAGCTGATTTGTTGAACTTAATGAAATGCTAAATGGAAATCTAATACCTAAACTAAAAACTTTATACAATAAATATGATAAAATAAAAAAAGATGAGCTATAAAGAGAAATTACTAAAGCGTATAATCCAAGCATACTCGATAAAAAGTAAATTATCAAAATATTTACCAAAGAAGAAAGTAAATAGATTATTTCTGGTGTCAATACCTTATCATAGACATTTAAAACAGAAATTAATAAACTGATTAATTGATTAAGTAAAATTATTGGAAGTAATATAATAAAATAAAGAAAATATGCATTTGGTGATTTGATATTTAAAGACTTTGATATAAAAAAACTAAGAACACTTGGATTCAAATAAACTACAACTAATATTGTTAACACGATCAAAAAAATGAAAAAAATCAATATTGATACAATTTCTAACGCTTTTTTTTCTCCAGATTTACTTTTTACTTCTATGAATTTAGAACGAAATGTTTCATTTATTGGACCAAAAAAAAATAATTCAATGGCACTTATAATTGAGATTGAAAAAATCCAAAAATCACGTTGTTCACTTACACCATAGAATCTTGATATAAGGGATAAGCTTAAAACACCCATTAATAATCTAAGAAACCTTATGATATATAAATATAGAGTTGTAATTGTCAAAGTTTTTTTAGGAATACTCTTTCGCCTTCTTGTAATCTAGACAGTGGCATTTTTTTGAAATAATTATAAGTTTTCTTTAAACCTTCTGTTCTATCTACTGCAGGCTCCCAGTTTATAATATTTTTAGCTTTAGTTATATCGGGCTTTCTCTGTTTTGGATCATCGACAGGTAAAGGCTTAAAAATAATTTTAACAGAGGCTCCAGTGAGTTTTATCACTTCCTCTGCAAATTCTTTTAAGCTAATTTCATTCGGATTTCCAATATTTACAGGATTTGAATAATCACTAAATAGTAACTTGTAGACGCCTTCTATTAAATCATCTACGTAACAAAAACTTCTTGTTTGTGATCCATCACCAAACACTGTTAAATCTTCTCCTCTTAATGCTTGTCCAATAAATGCTGGTAGTGCTCGGCCATCATTCAGTCGCATTCTTGGACCATAAGTATTGAAAATTCTAATAATTCTTGTTTCTACTTTATGAAAAGTATTGTAGGCCATTGTCATGGATTCCATAAATCGCTTTGCTTCATCATAAACTCCTCTTGGACCAACTGGGTTTACATTACCCCAATACTCTTCTGTTTGTGGATGCACTAATGGATCTCCATACACTTCACTGGTACTTGCTACCAGTATTCTTGCACCCTTTGCTTTGGCTAAGCCTAAACAATTATGTGTACCCATCGCCCCCACTTTTAAGGTTTGGATAGGGATTTTTAAATAATCTATCGGACTCGCAGGGGATGCAAAATGTAAAATATACTCAAGGTTTCCATCTATCTCAATATGCTTTGTTACATCATGATGTATAAATTCAAAATTAGGACTTGATCTTAAGTGTTCAATATTTATTAAATCACCTGTTATCAAATTATCCATTGCAATTACATAATAACCCTCATTTATAAATCGATCGCACAAATGCGATCCTAAAAATCCAGCTGCTCCTGTAATTAATACTCTTTTCTGACTCATATTTTAAGTTGTAATGTTTGAGCCTCTAGTTTTTATATTTGTTTGTTATGATAGTATCTACTCTTCCAATACTTTCATAATGATAGCCTAACTCTTTCATCTTAGCTACATCAAATAAGTTTCTTCCGTCAAATACAATCTTGTTTTGATTTAAATACTGACCCATTAATTCAAAATCTGGTGTTCTAAACTCACTCCACTCAGTAGCAATAATTAATGCGGTAGCATCTTCTAAAGCTTGGTATTGATTTTCTGCAAACTTGATTTTATCTCCTATTTGTGCCTTTACATTTGGCATTGCCTCTGGGTCATAAGCTGCAACCGTGGCCCCTGCTTGTATTAATGCATCAATAATTACCAATGCTGGTGCTTCTCTAATATCATCTGTGTTAGGTTTAAAAGCCAATCCCCATAAAGCAAAATGCTTTCCTTGTAAATTGTTATTGAAGTGCGCCTTTATCTTCTCTACTAAATGTAGTTTTTGATGGGCGTTTACTTTCTCCACTGCTTTTAAAATCTCAAAGTCATAGTTCACTTCATCCGATGACATAATTAGTGCTTGCACATCTTTTGGAAAACAAGATCCACCATATCCAATTCCAGGAAATAAAAATCTTTTTCCTATTCTATCGTCCGATCCAATACCTCTTCTTACCATATCTACATCTGCTCCCATACGCTCACACAATTGTGCGATCTCGTTCATAAAAGAAATCTTAGTGGCAAGGAAACTATTGGCTGCATACTTTGTTAGCTCCGAGCTACGCTCATCCATAAATATAACAGGGTTACCCTGTCTTACAAATGGTGCATATAAATCACTCATTAATTTTTTAGCTCTACCTGATCTTGTTCCTACCACCACACGATCGGGTTTCATAAAATCATCCACCGCAACGCCCTCTCTTAAAAACTCAGGGTTACTCACCACATCATACTCCCCTTTATAGTTAGCGGAAATCGCTGCACTTACTTTATCCGCTGTACCCACCGGTACAGTGCTCTTATTTACAATTACTTTATAGCCCTTTAATATTTTTCCTAAATGATCCGCTACGCCTAATACATATTTTAAATCCGCACTTCCATCCGCACCTGGAGGGGTTGGTAATGCTAAAAAAATTATTTCTGCATCATCAAATGCTTCTTCTAACTGTGTTGTAAATTTTAATCTACCTTCTTTTATGTTTCGTAAAAAAATCTTCTCTAAGCCTGGCTCATAAATAGTGATCTGTCCTGCACTTAATTTTTCCACCTTCGCACTGTCAATATCTACGCATGTAACCTTATTGCCTGTCTCAGCAAAGCAAGTGCCTGTCACAAGACCAACATAACCAGTACCTATGATAACTATATTCATATTTTAAAACTTGCTGTCTATTGATGAACAAATTAGATGCCCTAGCATAATATGCATCTCCTGAATACGCGCAGTTACACTATGAGCAACATTTATGTTTAAATCAGATATATTTCGAATTTCACCACCAGTATTTCCAGTAAGAGAAATACAATAACAACCAATTTCTTTACCTTTAATTAAAGCGTTTAAAACATTTCTACTATTTCCACTTGTAGAAATTCCCAATAATACATCTCCTTCTTGAGCTAGCGCTTCAATTTGTCTACTAAAAACTACATCAAATCCATAATCATTTCCAATTGCAGTTAATGCCGATGTGTCTGTCGAAAGTGCAATAGCAGGAAGCCCAATTCTTTCTTTCACGAACCTCCCCGTAAATTCCGCAGCTATGTGCTGAGCATCTGCAGCACTGCCACCATTCCCAAATATTAGTAACTTCTTATTATTATTAAATGCATTTAATATTTTGGCAGAACTTTCAGCAATTAAATTTGGAAATATTCTTTTGTTGTTTTCAACCAATTTAATATGATCTTCTAATTCTTCTATAATCTTATTAATGTTCATTTTATTCTAAATTTAAAATTTCTTGAATCGTTGTTGATTCTGTACCCATTTTTTTTATAACAATTGATGCGGCTCTATTTGCGAAATCACAAGCATCATAGAGTGAGAACTCATTAGCTAAGCAAACCGCGATACTGGCAAGTACAGTGTCTCCTGCACCAGAAACATCGAAAACCTGTGTAGGACTTGTAGGTAATAACCAATATTCTCTATCAAATAGTGCAATCCCATTTTCTGCTAGTGTAATTACAACACTTTCTAAATTCAGCATTTTTTTAAGTTCTAAACACGCAACTTCTATATTTTTATTAATTTCTATTTTCTTACTTAAAAAGTTTTCCGCTTCTTTAAGATTAGGCTTAATTAAATACGCCCCATAAAATTTTAAGTAATCAGAACCTTTTGGATCAACTATTGTTTTTACATTATTAGATTTAGCAATACTAATAATTTCATTGCATATTCTTTTTGTTAAAAAACCCTTAGAATAATCAGAAAATAACAAAAGATCATAGTTTTGAATGTTATTTAAAACAAAATTTATGACTTTGGATTCTGTTTCTTCAGAAATTGAAAACTTATCTTCTGTATCTAGTCGAAGAAGTTGTTGTCCTGACGAAATAATTCTTTTTTTTTCAGATGTTTTCCTCTCATAATCAAGATGTATAAACTCAGTGTTTACCTTGAGTTCATTTAATAGTTTTATTATTTCGTCTCCGGCACTGTCGTTACCTATAATTGAAATAATATCACTCTTTACCCCCAAAGTGATTAAATTTTTTAAAACATTGCCAGCTCCACCTAACATTTTTTTCTCGTATTGAAATTCTATCACTGGAACTGGTGCTTCTGGTGAAATCCTATTACAATTTCCAAATTGATACACATCGAGCATAATGTCACCAATCACCAAAATTTTACAATTGTTATTATTTAGAAGTCTATTAAATTTCATGCTTTTAAGAGATTACTCTTGCTTTAAATTTGAACAGGATATAATATGTTTTGAGCCAAATTTTCTTTTAATAGAAAATGCGCACCTTAATGCGCACCATTTTGATTTTTTTCGTAATTATTGAACTCTAATTAAAACTATTGTAAATCTATTTAACGTCTGAAAATGAATGATTTAGTGATTTACGAGTATCAATATTAAGATTTGGACGAATGGACCACACTAATTCAATCAAACACTTTTAAGCAACTAATTTTTTATACAGTTGTCCAAAAACCAAATACAATACTGTTAAAAATCCAGCCAAAAATCCACCTAATACAAATGACTTTATTCTTCCTAGTTTTTCTTTTTCTAATGGAAGAATAGGTCTATCAATTAATTGCACCAAAGGCGTTTCTTTTCTTAAACTTACTTTAGATAATTCTAATTGAGCTACTAATTGAGTTAAAATAGCTGTATTAGCTTGAACATCCACCTGTCTTCTGGTACTAGGTGTTCTTTTTACATTCAAAGCTGGGTTCAAATTGTATACATTATCACTAGCTGCTGCTACACCTGTAATAGCACTATTTAATTCTGCTCTAATACTATCTGCCTGATGTTGTAAGATCTCTACATTTAATCTTGCCTTCTTGCTTTTGGTTTCAATATAAAAATCAGAAGTTTCTTTTAATAATTGCTCGCAAAATAATTTTGAAAACAATTCATTTTCTGACTTTACAGTTAAACTGATAATACTTACTTTTTTATCTTTTTGAGCAATTGTCAAATTGTTTTTAGTTAATCCTGCAGAAATTACTTGCAAAATAGAATCCTGCTCCAAATTAAATTTTATTCTATCTGCATTAGCTGGAAAGTTGATATTTGCCAAAGCAGGTTTTTTAGACCAAGCTTCTTTTAACTCATTTATTTGAATATAATAATCTGCTAAACTCATTTCCTTACCACCTACTTGTACTGGGTTTAATAAAGTTTTCTCCACTACTAAACGGCTTTTCATAAGTTCGATAATATTAGAGCTAGTAAATAAACCTCCGCCACCGCCACCTAAATCCAAACCAAAACTACTAGCCAAACCCATAGCTCCACTTAATCCTCCGCCACCCTTATCTTCTTCTAAAACAAAAGTACTTGTAGCAGAGTAAGCTGGTTTTTGAAAACTAGCATAAGTAAAACCGATGATAGCACCTAAAACAGCTACACCAAAAATGATTTTCCATTGGGTTTTTAAATACCCAATCCACTCTTTAATTTTTTGAATCAATTCCTTTAAAGAAATTTCATCAGTCTCTATAGGTTGTTGCTCGATCATTTTATCTATTTAAAATTGCCAATGTAGCCAATACAGATCCAATTTGTGCAACTACAGTGGTAAATTGTAATATGGAAGTTAATGGCTTATCTTTTTTCTCATTGGTTTCAGCCAATACCACTTCACAACCAGGTTTGATTTTTGGATTTATTCTAAATAAACCAAAATGTTTGGTTCTATTACTTTTACCATTAGAATAAATAACATAAGCTCTACCTCTTCTAGCGTATTCACTAATACCACCAGCTGCACTAATACATTCTCCAATACTTAAACCATCTCTATAAACAATATTGGTTGGTCTTAATACACCGCCACTAATTTTTACTCTATTATCCATTTTAGGAATCACAATTTCATCCTTATCTCTTAATACCAAATCTAATTGACTTCCTGGATTTTTGATTATTGCATTAATATCAATAGCAATTTGATAATAATCAGTTTCTAATTCTTTGTATAATAATTCTAGACTGTCTTTAATAGTTTTGCTTGTTTTATTTTGAACAGCTATACCTGCACCCACACCACCAACTGCATTGTCTTCATTTAATGTCTTCACCACATCTTGTTGTTGTGCCTGTTGCTGCGCTTTTTGTTTTCTCAAATAAGCTTGCTCTATACTTGTTTTACTTTCATCAGATCTTAAGGTGTCAATTTGATATCGACTTCTTTTAATAAAAGCACCTTCTCCATAAGCATCCCCAATTAGACCACCTGCTCTTTTAACAATATCACTTACTCTTTCGACACGCTTACTTAAAGTATACTTACCTACATTTTGCACCTGTCCACTAATGGTTACTACTTCAGGATTGGTAAAGCCAGCTTTTTTGGTAATAGTTACAACATCCATGGGTTGTAAAACAATATTATTTTGGCCTGCATTAAAACTAAGGTCACCATTAATCTCTGTTTTTAAAATAGTAGCAGTTTGATCACTGTTTACTTTATCTGCATATTGAACTACTCTTGCTACTTCTATTTGTTTATTGGCAGCAAAGGTAAAACCACCTGCCATTAAAATCAGATCCTTCACCGTCATGCTATCTACATAATTAAATCTGCCTTGGTTTCTAACTTCTCCTAATAAATCAACAGTTAAAGAATCTCTTAAATCAATCACACTATTCACATACAATTCATCTTCTCTTTGTAATAATAAATTTTCTTTAGGATCTCTTTGTAATGCCTTGGCTAAATTCACAGTAACCAATTCTTTTAATAAATTAGGTTTTAAACGAATCAACTGTGCTCTTCCCATAAATGCATCTTCTTTCAATCCATCTGCTCTTTGAATTAAATCTGATAAACGCATGCCTGGAGTTAATTCATATACATCTGGACGAAATACTGCTCCACTTAATTTAACTCTATTTTGAAAACGATCTAAGATTTTAGACACTTGCACAACATCACCACCTTGAGGAAAGTATTTAGAAAAATCTGCAGCTTCCACATCTTTCACTGCTCTTTCTTTAGAACTTTTTTGAATCACTTTTACCCATGCCGTATAAGCAGTATCATCAAAACCTCCCGCATATTGTAAAAACTGTGTGAAGTTTTCTTTTCCGTTTAATTCAAAAATTCCAGGACGCTTTACCTGTCCTTTAATTTCAATTCTACCTTGATGTGCTGGCACTTTAATTACATCATGATCTCTCAATCCAATATTTTGAGATTGATCTCCGTTTTGCATAAAAGCATACAAATCTATTTTCTTGTACAACTTATTATTTCTGATCAATTCAATTTCTCTATAGGAACCAATATCACTTGGACCACCCGCTTTAGTTAATACACTTAATATGGTAGATAAAGAAGGCACATTGTAATTGCCACTTTGTTGTGCGCCAATTACTGTTACTTGAATGGTTCTTGTATCAGCAACGGTTAAAGCCAATTTGGATTCTCCTGTTCTTAAACTAGGATATGCAGAATTAGCCATTTGTTGTTTAATTCTTGTGGTAGCAGCTTCAATAGTTAATCCTGCTACTTTAATTCTTCCTACATTATCTATTTGTACCGATCCTTCTTTGCTTACTTCTAAATCGGTTGAAAATTCTTGAACACCGTACACTACTAATTTCAATACATCATTTGCACCTACTTCATAATTCACAGGTGTAGCGATATTTTGATTCTCACCAAAACCATTGGTATTATTAAATAATTCAGATCCATAAATTAATGGATTGATTTTATTTTGAATCAATACATTATTTGTTCTTACAGTATCTGCATATTTATTATTTACCGTCTTTCTAGTAAGTGGTGATACATTCTTTGTAGCTTTTGTAGAACTAAGTCTAGCTTTTAATTTTGCAAATTCAGAGGGACTCATGCCTTTTGCAATGGCTTGTGATTCAACCATATCAATAGTTGTTCCTGATTTTTGTAATTGTGCTTGTATTTGCGCAATTTCAGCATCAGTTAAAGCATCCACTTTTACTGTACTTAAATCCTTACCACTTAAAAAACTCTGAGCTTGCGTAGTTGAGCTCAATAATGTGATAGCCAGTAATAATAATACGGTCTTTAAAAATCTCATGATAATATGTTTAATCGAATGATTGAGCTTTTTTTGATTATTTTTTGCTTTCATGCAAAGCTCCGCTTTTCTTAGTCCCAGAATAGGACTAAGTTATTCTTAATGAATGCATTAAGCGACATTAATATACGACAAAAATAACAAATTGCGTATAAAATGTACTTATTTTAACTTTAAATATATGTGATAATTAAAGTTAATAAACTTAGATTCTTGGGGGAATTACAAAGTTACAAGATAAGCTTCAAATAATCAAGCATTTAGGGGGGAAATAATGTTATTGTTGATAATTCATAAAGTATTGATTTTCAATAATTTATCTCGTCAAACGATGCATCGTTAAAGCTGCTCTTTTAATTAAGAAAGGAAGTTCGTATAAATGGATGGTTTCTCCCACTGCATGAGCGCCTCTTCCGGATGCACCCATCCCATCAATACAATCTACATAAGCTGCTATATAACTGATGTCTCCAGCCCCTCTTGAGCCTGGGTCTCCAGCAACAGTGGCACCCAATCCCATATCCACGGTTACCCCGCTGATAATATTAAGAATTCTATCATTGCCTTCTGTGGGGGCCATGCTAGGGATGCCGTCTTGGAAAGTTATTTTGGCGCGCGCGCCTGTTAAATTATTGTTGGATACAA
>CALCEA010000031.1 GCA_937900675.1 uncultured Chitinophagaceae bacterium | reverse complement strand
AACCCTCTTTAATTTGAACTGTTTGAGGCTCACCAGGGATGATTTCAAGCACTTTGTCACACATAGCAATAGCGTTTTCAAAGTCTTTATTTTCGTTATAATAACCCATCATTGTGTAATAATTAGAAATAAAGCCTTGCTTATACTTAGACGGATCTTTTGAGAAGAACTCGTTTTGTAATTTAGCTGCTTCAAATTGAAGACCTAAAGCATGCGTAGAATCCAAGATTTTAGCTGCTTTATTGTTGAAATTATATCCATTTGGCTTATCTGGGAAGGCAGCAATATACTCTTTTGCAGTAGCTGCAGCTGTTGCACCATCTTTAGCATTGATCGCTAAAGAAGCTGTTTTGTAAAAATACACTTCGTCTTTTACCCCTCTTAATGCAGAATAGTCCGCATACCACTTTAATGCATCAGCATACATAGCAGCTTTTTCATACATATCAGCGCCTAATTTGTAATACTTTAATTTAGTTGCTTTTTGTGTCTCACTTGCAATTGCCTTAGTCAATAAATCAGCTAAAACAGCTTGATTTCCTGGGAATTTAGAGTACACTTTAACAGCTAACTCATAATCAGAGCTTTCAATCTTTTCTACAGCCTTGTTGTTCAAGAATTGATCAATATAGTTTTTAGAAGTCACAGAATCCCCTTTACGATCAGCGATATAAGCCAATAAAATGCTCAATCTTGGTAAAGCAGTCACCCCTACAGAAGCCTCTAATTCTTTAGCTTTCGCCAAAGATTGGTCATATTGACCAGCTTGGAATAAATAGTCTGCATTTAAGAAATCCAAAACCGGATCCTTATCTGCATACTTTAAATAAGTATCTAAGTTAGACTTAGCTGAATCTGTATTCTTGTCTGAGTAATAAGTGTATTTAGACATGTATACTGGAGCAATCGCTTGATCAATCTCCACCGCTTTTCTAAAGTTTTCTTCTAAAGACTCTTTATTGGCTTGAGTTTGGTAAACCTTACCAATTCTATAATATGCATAAGCATTCTTTGGATCACGGTTAATCGCTTCTTGGAAAGCACTCACCGCTTCACCACCACGCTCACCACCTAATTTCAAATAGTTAATACCTAAATTGATGTATAAGCTTGCGCCAGCAGTTTCATTAGATGAAACGGTTTCTTTTAATTTATCAATAGCAAACTGATGATCTCCAATATTACTTGGCAATTCAGCAAATACACGACCTATCGCATTAATGATTTCTGGGTTTGCTTTGCCTTTTAATTTACCTTTTGAAATTAAAGAACTAGTAATAGCCACTTCTAAATTTTGCTTTACTGCATTCGCATCAGCACCTTCTAAAGATTGAATATGTGCCATACCCACCAATAACCAAGCATCATTTCCTTTAGCTTGTAAAGCTTGTTGGTAAAGGGTTTTAGCCTGTTGGATAGATTCTGGAGTAGAAACACCATTATAGTTTTGAGATAAAATCGCTTGACCATACCAGAAAGTTGTTTCTGGATCGCCTGGATTTTTATCTAATGCTTCTTTGAAAAAAGTCAAAGCAGATTTGTTTTTTTCATAGTTCAACATTTTCACACCTTCCGCTAAAGGAGACACAGGAGCTTGTGCATTTAAGCCTGTTACTACCAATGCAGCACTCATCATTAATACAACCACTTTTTTCATCAGTTTCTTTTTTTCAGTTTAAAAACAAATACTCTAATAGAGAATGCTAAAATTATTAATTTTTGTGCAAAATTTCTATTAAATTTTCGGTAAAAACACTAAAATCTGTTAGTATTTACAGCAGACCCTTCCTTTCCTTAAAGCTCATTTTAGCAGGCACTAAGAAAGACCTTCTAAATATCAGCTGGCCTCTTTCTAAGCTCATGAAGTTTAAAAAGCCAGAACCCAAGCCTGGGGAATTTTCTTTCAGTATAAAATAGATAGGCAAAGACAGAGAATACTGTCCCTGACTGATAGTGGAAGGAGATGGGTGAGAAAAATAGCCTTTTTCGATACAAAGGGTACATTCTACTAGTCCAGTCTTCACTTTTTCCCTATACATTGCCTGTTTTTGGTCATAAGTATCAGCAATCCAGTTCATTCCTACAAATCCAATCGCATCGGGATGCGCAGCCACATATTCAATCACTGCCTCACTTCCCTCAGCTGCCATTACATTTTTTCCTAATGTATTATTTTTAGCCAAACTATCTTTGATAAATCGAACCACACCGGTCAAATTATTGCCATCCATCACTACTTTACCCTCTTTTTTACCCGTTAAGCGATCCTGAAGATCTTTCATGGTAAAAACGGTATCTCTTGCTTGTTGATGCACAATCACTGCCACTGCATTATAGGCCAAAATGCCAAATGTTGGATTAAAACCTAATTGAGTTTTAAAACCCTCCTGCTCTTTTTTCTCCAAACCCCTGGTTACAATAACCATTCTTGTGCTATCCTCTACCAAATCCTTCATGCACTCAATTTCAGATTTGTAGTGCACTATAATATTTGCTTTAGGATAACTTGAAGCAAACACTTTTACTTGCTCATCAATAAATGGTTTAAAACTTTGTTCTACCGAAATATGAATAGTTCCTTCATTAGGAGTATCTACTGCAGCTTGTTTTTTATTGTTATTACAAGCAGATAACACCAATAGCAAAGCTGCTACAGGAAACAGTTTCAGGGCAATTTTCATAAATAAAATTGAAAAATTAATAGTCTTGTTTGAATCCTCTATACAATCTAAATCCACCGTACAATAAACACATTATACCAAAGATCATTCTAAATTCAGCATCAATATTCATTATCTGTTCTACATGAAACCACTTTGCTCCCAACATCAAAACTGCCGAGCCCAAGATTAAAGTAGCCATGGTGAAATCGTATATTTTTCTGAAAAAACGATAGGAACGCTCAGATCGCTCTCTTGTATCCATCTTTATTACATTTTAGGAAAGCAATTTAAACAATTATCTTTACACCCAAATATTAACTGAATGAGCAAACCTTCCATTCCACAAGGCACAAGAGATTTTAATGCTGCAACGGTACATAAGCGTCAATACATTTTAAACACTATTAAGCATGTATTTGAAACTTTTGGATTTCAGCCATTAGAAACCCCTGCCATGGAGAACTTGGAAACCTTGATGGGCAAATATGGAGAAGAAGGAGACAAGTTGATATTTAAAATTTTAAATAACGGATTGGATAATCCTGCAAAAGAAGTACAAACCAAAGAAGGCTTTGATAAAATTTTACAAGGAAAATCTACCACTACAATTACAGAAAGAGCGCTTCGTTATGATTTAACCATCCCATTTGCAAGATATGTGGCCATGAATCATGGATCATTGACTTTCCCTTTCAAAAGATATCAGATGCAACCTGTTTGGAGAGCAGATAGACCACAGAAAGGAAGATATAGAGAGTTCTATCAATGTGATGCAGATATTGTGGGTAGTGAAAGTTTAATCAACGAAGTTGATTTAGTATCTATTTATGTAACTGCATTTAAAGCCTTACAATTACCAGTAACCATTAAAGTAAATAATAGAAAAATATTATTAGCACTGGCACAGGTTTGTGGTGGAGAAGATAAATTAATAGACCTAACTATTGCGATTGATAAATTAGATAAAATAGGATGGGAAAAAGTACAAGCAGAATTAAGTACAAAAGGATTTAATGATCAACAACAATCCGTTATTCATACCTACTTGAATATTGCAGGAACCAATCAAGAGAAATTAACAAAATTAGCCGAATTATTAGCTGGCAACGAACATGCTAATAAAGGAATAGAGGAATTAAATTTTGTGTTGAATTATCATCAAGCTACTGGCATGGCTTCATTTATTGAAGCAGATTTTACATTGGCTAGAGGATTAAATTATTATACAGGAATAATTTTTGAAGTAAAAGCAAATGATGCTCAAATGGGCAGTATTGGCGGAGGCGGAAGATATGATGATCTTACAGGATTGTTTGGCGTAAACAATGTTCCTGGTGTGGGAATTAGTTTTGGCGTAGATAGAATTTTTGATGTGCTAGAAGAAAAACAATTATTCCCAGCAACCATTGAAGCAGGCACACAGGTTTTGTTTTTTAATTTAGGAGAACAAGAAGCAGCTGCTGCATATTTACAAATGATGCAGTTAAGAAATAAAAAAATTGCTTGTGAAATCTACCCTGAGAAGAGCAAATTTGACAAGCAATTTAAATATGCTGAGAAGAAAAATATCCCTCACATTGTGATCATCGGATCGGAAGAATTAGCAGCCTCAAAATGCACAGTTAAAAACTTAGCATCAGGCCAACAAAACACTATTAGTTTCGAAGAATTAACGAACTACTTCGACTAATTAATTATCTGTTTTGTTTTTCTGCCCAAATTGTTTCGAAAAATTCTTCTTGTTTCATAGCATTAGGAGCACCTGGAGCAGCTGCTGCTTCTTTAACTCCAACTAATTCCATGCCTTGCACCATAATAGCCACTTCTTTAACAGCCTTATCTGTACCTCTTTTGAAAATTACATTTGCATCATATTGTGCTAAATAAAATGTATCAACACCTTTCTTTTCAATAGGAGTAGAACCCATTGCAGAATTAATCATCAAAGAAGTATCTTCAATAGTAATAGTTACTTCAGCAACTGGACTTCCAGCAGCAAAAACATACTTTCCAACATAAGCTTTTAATGGACTCTCTTGCGCATTTACTGTGAAAATGGCACTCATACATAACACAGCTAAGAATAATACTTTTTTCATAATGGCCTTTTTTAATTGTTTTAGGACCTGAATTTAGATACTATTACTAAATCGGCAAAAGAAATAAATAAATACAAACGAGGCTTTACAAGTATCTTTGCAGTATGGATAAGATGAGACCCAATATCAGACATGCACAAGTTACTGATATTGAACGATTTATACAAGAAGCAGGTGAGCCTTCTTACAGAGTAAAGCAAATTCAAGAGTGGCTATGGCAAAAGCATGCCCATAGTTTTGACGACATGAGTAATTTAAGCAAGGCTTTGCGTCAAAAATTGGTAGAGCAATTTACTCTACCTGCCCTTACCCTAGATGCCACACAATTAAGTGAGGATGGAACCTTAAAAACAAGATTCAGAACTTTTGACGATCATATGATTGAGGGTGTATTGATTCCCACTACAGAGAGAAAAACTGCTTGTGTGTCTTCTCAGATTGGTTGTAGCTTAAGTTGTAAGTTTTGTGCTACAGGTTATATGGAGCGCAAAAGAAATTTGAGTTTTGATGAGATCTACGACCAAGTGGTGATGATCAAGCAACAAACTGAAAAAACATATGATGCCAATTTGAGCAATATTGTGTTTATGGGAATGGGTGAACCCTTATTGAATTATAAAAATGTATTGGCTGCTATAGAAAGAATTACTTCACCAGAAGGCTTGGGTATGAGTCCGAGAAGAATTACTGTATCCACTGCTGGTGTTGCTAAAGGCATCAAACAATTAGGAGACGATCAAGTGAAATTTAAATTGGCCTTGTCTTTACACGCAGCCAATGATAAAAAAAGAAACGAGATCATGCCTATCAATGAAAGTAATAATATTCAAGCATTGGTAGAAGCTTTGAATTACTTCTACAAGAAAACAGGCAATGAAATCACTTTTGAATATATCTTATTCAAAGACTTCAACGATACAGAGAAAGATGCAATGGAATTGACTAAATTATACAGACAGGTTCCTGCAGATTTAATTAATGTAATTGAATATAATTCTATTGATCAGTTTCCATTTGATAAACCAGATGAGGATGGATTTGAAAGATTTGTAGATATGTTACAAAAAAACAGAGTGAATGTAAGAGTTAGAAGAAGTAGAGGAAAGGATATTGATGCTGCATGTGGTCAATTAGCTAACAAAGGGTAATCATGAACAAGAAAAGAACAGACAATTTTGACAAGTTTTCCAATAAAAAAAAGGGAGCTGCTGTTAAAGAAGAATATAGACAAGAAAAGAAAAAAGCTAAGGTAGAATCAAGATTAGCGGGAGAAGCGGCGCGTCAAAGAAAAAAAGATATTGCTAGAGGCATTGCGGTAGAACCTGTTGGAAATAACAAAAGAGGTCCTAAACCTACTTTCAAAAAAAGAACACCTGCATCCATGGATCGTGCGGATGAAAAAAGAACTGCTAGTATTGGTAAGGTAACTGCCAGTGCCGATGTAGAGCACGAACAAATGCCATTGAATAAATACATTGCACATTCAGGTGCATGTGGAAGAAGAGAAGCTGCCGAATTAGTAAAAGCGGGAAATATCACTGTCAATGGAGATACTGTATTAGAGCCGGGCTATAAGGTACAATACAAAGATGTGGTGAGATTAAAAGGAAAAGTACTTAAACTACAAGTAACCCCTGTTTATATCTTATTAAATAAGCCAAAAG
>CALCEA010000030.1 GCA_937900675.1 uncultured Chitinophagaceae bacterium | reverse complement strand
GTATTTTGTTGTAATAAATTACTGATCATTGATACATTCACTTCATCTACATCACCTACATAACCGTAATCAATTGAAGCATTAATTCTTTTATGTGCTTTAATTAAATTAGCATCAGCCCCAGTTAAACCCATTGCCTGTACACCAAATGATTGTAATTGAGCAACGATATTTTTATTGATTAAACCTGCATACACCATGGTAACAATCTTCAAGGTTTCTGTATCTGTAATTCTTCTACCCTCTACCATCTGCTGAGGTATATTTAAATCCTTAGCTAATTGTGTAGCCATCTTTCCTCCACCATGAACCAATATAGCTTTGCCCTCAATACTTGAAAAAGCCTTCAAGCATTGAGTTAATAAAACAGGATTGTCAACAATATTGCCTCCTATTTTAATCACATATAATAATTCAGTAGGTGTATTTGAGCTCATATTATTTTTTTTGTGCTTCCAAAATGGATGCTAAAACTGATTGTGCTGCCCACACTCTATTAGAGGCCTGCTTTGTAACTAAACTATTTGGACCATCTAATATTTCATCACTTAATTCTACATTTCTTCTTACTGGTAAACAATGCATCACTTTAGCATCATTGGTCAATGCTAATTTTTTATTCGTTAACATCCATTGTTCATCCTTACATAAAACCTGACCATACAGTTCATAGCTACTCCAGTTTTTCACATAAACAAAATCTGCATCTTTCAATGCCTCTTCTTGATGATGTGTAATAGTTGCGCCTTGAGTAAATTGAGTATCTAAATCATATCCTAATGGATGCGTAATAACAAAATCAGCTTCTCCCCATGCATTTACCCATTGACTAAAACTATTAGACACACATTGAGGAATAGATTTAATATGTGGCGCCCAAGTTAAAACTACTTTTGGTCGCTTATTTTTTTTTGTACTACTCTGTGCAATAGTCTCTTGGATAGTAATAATATCTGTTAAAGATTGTAATGGATGTAAGGTTGCCGACTCTAAACTCACTACAGGAACACCTGCATATTGAATAAACTGATTGATAATTTTTTCACCGTAATCCTCTTCTTTATTCACTAAGCCAGGGAAAGTCCTAATACATAAAATATCAAAATAATTTCCCAAGATAGGTGCAGCGTCTTTGATATGCTCTACAGTAGTGCCATTCATAATAGCTCCCTCTGTAAATTCCAATGCCCAACCTTCTTTATCTACATTAAATACGATAGGTTCCATTCCTAAATTTTGAGCAGCCACCTGTGTACTTAATCTTGTTCTTAAACTTGGATTCAAAAAAAGTAACCCAATTCTTTTATGAGCACCTAATTGTTTATCTAAAAAGGGATTGGCTTTATAAGCTAAGGCCTTGTTCACTAAAGCATTGATATCTGTTGCGTCATGTGCACTGATGAAATGTTTCATTGGGTTCTTAGTTATTTTATTTTTGCAATAACGCTATCGCTTTTTGTAAGCCATTTAAAAATAAATCAATATCTGCTCTTGTTATAGCCAAAGAAGGAAGCAATCTAATAACATTAGGCTTTGCTTCACCTGTAAATATTTTACATTCATTCAAAAGCACTTTTCTAATATCTTCCAAACCCTCTTCCATTTCAAATCCAATCATCAACCCTTTTCCTCTAACTGTTTTAACCCCATTGGTATTTCTTAAAGCGTTTATTAAATAATCGCCTTGAATCTGTGCATTTTGAATCAGGTTGTCTTTATGCATTACTTCAATTACCCCCAATGCTGCAGCACATGCTAATGGATTTCCACCAAAAGTTGTACCCAACATGCCAAATTTAGCTTGAATATGTGGCGCGATTAAAATAGCTCCAATAGGGAATCCATTCCCCATACCCTTTGCCATGGAATAAATATCAGCATTCACACCAGCAAAATCGTGTGCGTAAAACTTACCCGATCTTCCATAACCACATTGAACGCTATCTGCAATATATACAGCTCCAAATTGGTCGCAATTTTTTCTAATAGCTTGTAAAAATTCATTGGATGCTTCATGAATACCAGCAACTCCTTGAATTCCTTCAATGATCACTGCAGCTATGGTATTTTCATTTTGTTTAAAACAAGTATCTAATGCAGCAATATCATTTAAAGGCAAAAAGATAATATTGTCCGTTTCATTCACCGGCGCAACAATACTTGGATTATCAGTTGCTGCAACAGCTAAAGAAGTTCTACCATGAAAAGA
>CALCEA010000029.1 GCA_937900675.1 uncultured Chitinophagaceae bacterium | reverse complement strand
CATACACTGTTTTGCCTTTTGCAATTGGCAAAGTTTTATTTTGATTCTTAATTAATACAATCGATTTTAATTGTGCCTCATAACCAGCTTTCATATATTCTGGTTTTCCAACAATTTGCACAGACTCTTTAGGATCTAAATATGGATTTTCAAATAATCCAACTCTAAATATATTCAATAATAATCTTACTGCAGATAGTTCAAATCTTTTGCGCATAAAGCTTTCGCCATGTTCTTTAACCCCCATTTGATAAGCTGCTAAAACAGGTTTGATATCATTATTACCACCAAACTGATCAGCACCAGCCATTAATACTTTGTAGTGTCTTTCAACTACAGTTAATTTTTCTGCACCCCAAGATTTACCAACAAACATATCTGGCTTTGGACCTTCATCTCCAGTTACCAACCAATCTGTACATACTACTCCATCATATCCATATTTGTTTCTCAATAAATCTGTGATTAAATATTTGCTATAACCATTACCCACATTTTCATGATTCTTTATGTCTTGATTATAAGAGATGGTATAATAAGGCATCACAGCAGATGCACTCTTAGTTCCACCTGCTAGCTTAAACGCACCCTCTGTAAAAGTTTTTAAATGTGTTTGAAAATTATTTCCTGGATATACAGCAAACTTGCCATAAGCAAAATGCGCATCACGGCCACCTTCTTCTGGACCACCACTAGGCCAATGTTTTACCATGGCATTTACACTCTTATTACCCCAACCATTGTAAGTACTAATAGCTTGAGGTGAGGTTTGGAAACCATCCACATAAGCTCTTGCCATATCAGTAGCTAAAGCTGGGTCTTCTCCAAAAGTGCCAATAAATCTATTCCATCTTGGTTCTGTTGCTAAATCTATTTGAGGAGATAAAGCAGTTGCGATACCTAATGCTCTGTATTCTTTAGAAGCAATAGAACCAAATTGTAAAGTAATTTTTGGATCGAATGTTGCAGACAAACCTAATTCCTCTGGCCATTGAGAAATAGAACCACCAGAACCTGAATTATACTCTGCATCTTTATTCGCACCATGTCTTGGGTCAGAACTATTATTTGCAGGAATACCTACACCAATTCCTTCTACTAATTTTTGAATATTGTTATTCCATGTTGCTGCTACTTCTGGATTTTGTACTGATGTCATTAATACATGTCTTAAATTATCATTCGTTAAGAATGCAATTTGTTGATCTGATAAATCAGAAGCTTTAGCGCCGCTTTGGCTGAAAGGCTTACCACCATAGGTTCCTACAAACATTCCCACTTCTTGCGCAGGAACTGCTTGATGTCTACTATATAACATTAGTCCAGCCATTTGTTCAACTGTCATTTTTGAAGCTAAATCTTTTGCACGATCTACTACATTCACTCTCCAATCTTCATAAATATCTAATTGACGATTTTTATTAAGGTCTTTAAATGGTAAACCATCTTTATAAATAATTTTAACACCAGACTGTGTAGAATAACCCAATGAAATTTGATTATTTACTTTGATGGTTTTAACATCATCTGAAATAGATGTTTCGTTAAACTTTGTTTGAGCAATTAGCGATAAAGGTGCTAAAAGAAACAATGTGAAAATGCGCTTCATATGGCTTATTTTAATTTTATACTTATTTAGAGATATTAAAAGTAAAAATTTATTGTGTCATTTCAACGCATTCAAACTGATTTTTTCGTTTATCCATTATTTTTCAAGCATTCATTAAAAAATCCTACATTTATTATCTATGAAACCACCCGTAGAACAGTATATACAAAAAGCCAAAAAATGGCAAGATGAAATGAGTTTGTTGAGAAGTATTCTTTTGGAATGCCCTCTTAATGAAGTTATTAAGTGGGGAAAGCCTTGTTATACCTCCAATGAAAAGAATATTGTAATCATTCAAGATTTCAAGCATCATTGTGATCTAGGCTTTTTCAATGGTGCCAGCTTAACTGATTTAAAGCAATTGCTAGTGAAGGCAGGAGAAAATACCCAAGCTGCTAGGCAATTAAGATTTGAAGACCTAGAAGACATCAAAAAGAAAAGAGCTCTTATCAAAGCATATGTCAAAGAAGCTATTGAGAATGAAAAAAAGGGAATTAAAATAGTTGTAGAGGATATTCCCGTAATTGAACCAGTTACTGAATTGAATACTCTCTTTAAAAAGAATAAACCATTTGAAAAGGCATTTAATAAATTAACACCTGGTAGACAGAGAGCCTATCTAATGTTTTTTGCTGCAGCTAAACAAAGTGAAACCAGAATTAACAGAATTGAAAAATTTATTCAAAGAATATTAGATGGGAAAGGCATGAACGATTGCACTTGTGGATTATCTAAAAGAATGCCCAACTGTGACGGTTCTCATAAATTATTAAAGACAAAATAGTATGGCATTATTTAATATTGAAAAAGTAAACAAAAATGAAGTAGAGCAATTGCAGTCTATAAGTAGACAAACATTTGCAGAAACATTTTCTGATAGTAATTCAAAAGAGAATATGGATAAATATTTAAATGAAAATTTATCCATTGAAAAATTGAGTGAAGAATTAAATAATGAAAATTCTCATTTCTTTTTTATTAAAGACGGCGAAAGAAATATTGGTTACTTAAAATTAAATATGGGTCCTTCTCAAACAGAAATGAAAGATGAAACAGCCTTGGAGATTGAGCGCATTTATGTTATTCAAGAATACCAAGGAAAGAAAGTAGGACAACAGCTATATGAAAAAGCCATTCAGGTAGCAATAGAAAAGAAGGCGCAATATGTTTGGCTAGGTGTTTGGGAAGAAAACCATAAAGCCATTCAGTTTTACAATAAAAATGGATTTGAAGTATTTGATAAGCATGTGTTTGTTCTGGGTGACGAGAAACAAACAGATTTAATGATGAGGTTATTTATTTAAAAGCTAATTAAATTATATAAATGAAAGGCAAACTTATCCCCTCGATTTTACTTATCATATATGTTGGCATAATTATTAAGATTTTAATTTTAAAAGATATTCCTGCTTTTCATTTTGGTTATGTTACATTAGACTTTGCAGGCACTCATGATGGTCCTGCCAACTGGATACCCTTTAAGACAATTGTTCCATACTTATTAGGATCTGGAGGATGGTTGATTGGTGGCATGAATATTATTGGCAATATTATTTTACTTGTCCCTCTTGGATTTTTAATCCCCTTTGTATTTACTAAAATTAAATGGAAACAAATTATTGTTGTTTCTATATTGAGTAGTTTTTTAATTGAAGGTATTCAAGCGATATTACATATTGGCATTTTTGATATTGACGATGTAATATTGAATGCCATTGGCATTATGATTGGTTATTGGAAGAATTCCATTTGGCCAGAATTCGTATTCTTTATAAAAAGAAATAAAGTTGCAACTAGTATATTTACTTTAGTTATTATTTCTACAGTATATTTTGGATATAAAAGTTTCATCAAAAACTTACCTCCATTGAGAAGAAAAATAAATACAACAAAAGAATGTTGTGATTTATGCGGAGGAACAGGAGGTACTGGAAAAATTATTGCATTGGGGGTCAATACTTTAACCATTCAAAGAAGAGATAGTATTGAACAAATTATAAAAGTGACTGAAAAGACAGTCTACAAAAAATCAACCGGTATAGCAGCATTCAAAGATTTAAAAATAGACAATCGTGTTACTTTAATTATCGATGAGACGGAAACGGCTTCCATGATTTTATTGTGTCAAGATGCTAAACATTAGTCTACCAACATATCATACACCACTACTTTATCCCATAAGTGACTATAGTTTTCTACAAAAGCCTTATGGATTGGGTGAACCTGGTAAATATCTTGGTCTTTTGTGCTATTAAAAAACATCATTTCTGTAACTTGATAGTCTGTAACAACAACATCTCTTTTTAAAGTAGAAGCCGGCTCACCTATATATAATTTTTTTACTTCTTTAATGGCTTCTAAGGTTTTTAAGCCTTCTTTTAATTTTGTCTTATCTGCTTCAGAATTGGGGTTTTTCAACCAAAAAAATACATGATGGATAACTTGCTTAGAGGATTGATTGTCCATTTTCTTAAAATTTAAAAAAGGAATAAAAGTTGCTAATGATAAAAAATGTCTTCTTTGAATATTTTTCATAGGATTAAATGTAAGTCATTTAAATAAAAATCCCCCGAAAAATTCGAGGGATTGATTGTTATATTAGGTACTATTTATTTAAAACCAATATTCGCTAATCCTTTATGGCTAATTACTATAGCTTCTAAAGGAGTTTCATTGAAACAAGCATCTTGCTCAACATAGTAATACTGCATACCAGCTAATTTCTTATTGGCTAAAATTCTCTTGAAATCAATATGGCCATTACCCACTGGTGCAAAACGACCTTGATCGTCCATATCTTTTACATGCCAGATTTTAAATCTACCTGGATAACGCTTAAAATATTCTACTGGGTCTTGGCCAGCTTTAGTTACCCAATACAAATCCATTTGAAAATTTACAGTACTTGCATCGCAATGCTCTAATAAGTAATCTAAGATAACATTGCCATCAGCATCTTTTGAAAATTCAAAATCATGGTTATGATATAATAATTCTAAACCCGCTGCTTTACATTTGGCACCCAAAATATTTAAAGTTTCTGCTAAGGCTTTCGCACCACCTTTCATAGCCATTCTTTTATTAGCTGCATCATAATAAAAATTACCCATAGGTGGAACTGGGATTACAAAGTATTTAAATCCAGCTGTTTTTAAATCTGCAATTTGTTGGTCAATATTTGCAAAAGTAACAGTACCCTGATGTGCTGATATAGGCGTTAATTTCATTTCATCTAATAATGCCTTAAAATCTGCCGGAGATAAATTATAAAATTTGCCATTATTATAGCCTGCAGACTCCACATTCACATACCCCGCTTGGGCAACTTTTTCTAAAGTAGCTCTTGCATCCTTCATCATGGCATCACGAACAGTATATAATGCTAATCCTCCAAAAGGCTTGTCTGGATTAAGGGTTTTATTGATTGGCTTAAATGCCATTAAGTTTAAAGCGATAAAGGCCGAAAAAACTAAAGAAGCCTTTATTAAGTGGTTTGTTTTCATAGCAAGCAATTGTTTGGTTTTTATTTAACAATACAAATTAGTAAAAATCTTACAAACTTGGTTTCAATTCTTTTGGTTTTTATTTAAATGGTAATGTTTTATTTTAGATACAATCAATAAAACTGATATTAAAACTAGTACATCAAAAAATAAATAAATAATCATTTCAAAAGGGAGAAGATTATGATTAGTTGAATTTTCAAAAATATCAATAACCACTTTAACTATTAGTGCTAGCTGATGGGCTAATAATGACATCATTAAAACATTCCAAAATTTATAATCAAATTTGAAGAATATAAATGAAATGGTTAATACTAATAAGGAAAAAGATAAATAGGTAAAGTTATGATTACTAGTATATGTATGATAGTTAATTAACCACCAAGGAAGCCCGCTAATCGTTACTATACTTATAAAATGCAGTGGTTTCATTTAAAAACTATTAGAGATTTATAACATATTATAGAAAATTGAATAATAAGTGCTGAATTTTTGAACAATTTACCTAAAATAATGTTCTTAAAATTAACCAGATAGCACTTTCATGTCTAATTCAGTATCCTTTATTTTCCCTCATCAGCTCTTTAGAGACAACCCGGTTGTTCAAAAAGACAGAAAGGTATACTTAATTGAAGAAGTTCTCTTTTTTAATCAATACCAATTTCATCAGCAGAAGATAGTATTGCATAGAGCAAGTATGAAGTTCTATGAGGATTATTTAACAAAGAAGGGAATTGATGTGAGCTATATCGAACATCATCAAAAAGAAGCGAATTGCTCGAACTTAATAGAGACATTATCAAAAACAGGAATTTCATCAATTGATATTATAGATGTAGTAGACAATTGGTTAATGAAGAAAATAAATATTGCTTGTAAAAAATTTGGAATAAAAATTCATGTAAGTGAAACGCCTTACTTTCTAAATAGCATGAATAGTGTTGATGATTTTTTCAGCAAAAGAAAAACTTACTTTCAAACAGACTTTTATACTTGGCAAAGAAAAGAACGCAAGATCTTATTAGAAAATGATGGGAAGCCCGTTGGAGGCAAATGGACTTATGATGCAGAAAACAGAATGAAGTTTCCTAAAAAAGAATTTGTGCCATTACTTCCAAAAATCAAAGAAGATAAATACTTAACTGAAGCTAAAACTTTTACCAAAAAATATTTTTCAAGGCATATTGGAAATATTAATGATGCACCTTTATTTGTATATACATTCAAGGATGCTGATAATTGGTTGGCAAATTTTTTAGAAAACAGATTTGAAAAGTTTGGCATATATGAAGATGCAATAGTAGCAAAAGAAACGGTTTTGTATCATTCGGTTTTAAGTCCCATGTTAAATATTGGGCTGCTTACACCACAACAGATAATAGAAAAAACTTTAATCATTGGAGAAGAAAAAAATATCCCACTCAACTCTTTAGAAGGTTTCATTAGACAAATCATTGGATGGAGAGAATTTATAAGAATTATTTACGAAAGAGAGGGAAGCAAGCAACGCACAACTAATTATTGGAAGTTTAAAAGAAAGATACCTGCTTGTTTTTGGACTGGAACCACAGGTATACCACCCATTGATCAAACAATACAAAAAATTCTAGAAACGGGATATTGTC
>CALCEA010000028.1 GCA_937900675.1 uncultured Chitinophagaceae bacterium | reverse complement strand
TAATAATCGCCACCCCTGCTTTATCATCTGCCCCTAACAAGGTTTTACCTGATGCTGTGATAATAGATTTACCAATAAATTTTTTAAGATAAGGATATTGATCAGTGGTAATCATTTGTTGAGGATCATCTGGCAAAACAATTGGCGCACCAGTATATAGTTCATGTAATATTGGACGAACCCCAGTTCCACTGCAATCAGGCGCAGTATCCACATGTGCACAAAAACAAATCACCGGAGTACTTGCATTAGTATTGGCAGGAATCGTCGCCATCACATAGCCATGCGCATCTACATGTGCATCTTCAATCCCAAAAGATTTTAATTCTTCAACTAAAAGATGGGATAAGTTCAGTTGTTTTGCTGTACTTGGAAAACTTATACTATTGGGATCACTCTGTGTGTCAATTTGCACATATCTCATAAATCTTTCTGCAACACCTGGTACTTTAACACTCATATAAAAACAATGTAATAATAAAATATACTTGAAGATAATTTGATTTTAGGGAATAAAAAAGGCGGCCTTCAAGAAGGCCGCCTTTACGACAAAATTTATGAAAAAATTAAGGCATGATAATCTTTGAAGGACTATCGATGTTCACTAATTCTAAATCAAAAGTTAAATCCTGACCAGCTAAAGAATGGTTAGCGTCTAAAACCACTACTTCTTCTTTTACTTCAATCACCATTACTTGAAATTGTTGTCCTTGACCATTGTTCATTGTCAAAGCCATTCCTACAGCAGGGTTTAAATCTGGAGGAAATTGAGTTTTAGGGAATTCAACAATCATTTCTGGTTGTTTTGGACCATAAGCTTCCATGAAAGGAATATGAATTGTCTTTTTTTCACCGATTTTCATTCCTAAAACGCCATTATCAAAACCAGGAATCACCATACCTGAACCCACTTCAAATTCTAGAGGGGCTCTTCCTTCAGAAGAATCAAATGTTTCACCAGTAGTTAATTTACCGTGATAATGCACTTGAATGGTATCCCCATTTTTTACTTGTTGCATATTGTTTAGTTTAAATAAAGCACCATCGGTGCAAAGAGCAAAAGTACATAATTCTCAGTAACTTTGAGCCATGAATCAAGGACCAAGAATTGTATTTATGGGCACGCCCGCATTTGCTGTGGCTTCTTTAAAAGCATTATTAGATGCTAATATGAATGTGGTTGCTGTAGTGACTGCGCCAGATAAGCCAGCCGGAAGAGGCATGCAATTGCAACAAAGTGCAGTAAAGCAATTTGCCCTGGCCCATGATTTACCTATTTTGCAGCCAGAAAAATTAAAAGCGCCTGAATTTTTGGAAGCTTTAAGTGCTTATCAACCTGACTTGCAAATTGTAGTGGCCTTTAGAATGTTGCCTGAAAAAATATGGTCTTACCCTCCCATGGGCACTTTAAATGTACATGGATCTTTATTGCCAGATTATAGAGGAGCAGCCCCCATTAATTGGGCTATAATGAATGGAGAAACTTATACTGGTGTAACCATATTTCAATTACAACATGCCATAGATACTGGAGATGTTTTATTGCAAGAAAGAATTCCCATTACCGAAAACATGACTGCAGGCGAGCTACATGATATCATGATGGAAATAGGCGCGAATGTTTTAGTAAAAACAGTCAATGGATTGATTCAAAAAAATATAAAAGCTACACCGCAAGCCATTCCTAGCATAGACAAACATGCTCCTAAAATATTTACCAAAGATTGTGAGATTGATTGGAATCAAACAGTTGAGCATATACACAATAAAGTGAGAGGATTAGCTCCTTTCCCAGGCGCGATTACTAAAGTGGATGGCAAAGTGGTTAAATTATTTTCAACAAAAAAAGAAATAAAAACACCCAAAGAAGCACCTGGTAGTTTTATTATAGAAGATAAAAAAATAGCCAAATTTGCATGCAAAAATGGCTATCTACTATTAAATGATATTCAATGGGAAGGCAAGAAAAGAATGCCTATTGAAGATTTCTTAAGAGGTTATCGAGCTATTTAGTACCCAATACTTTTTGAAACTCTTCAGCAGCAACAATTCCCTGCTTTCTCCATACTTCTTTTCCATTCTTGTAAATAATAAAAGTAGGAAGAGATTCAAATTGCAGATGTTTCATCACATCCATATCTACTCCACCATCAACTGCTAAAAAATATACATTAGATCCCTGCTCTTTTTTAATTTGATCAACAATAGGTTGCATTTTTCTACATGGTGGACACCAAGTTGCACCTATATCTACTAGCACCATTTTGTTTTCTGTAATTACTTTAACAAAATCAGCTACACGCATTTGCACTGCATTGGCATTTCCTTCTACTGGCAATTGATTCATTTTCCAATTACTCATGCCGCCTTCTAAATTCACAACGATATATCCTTTTTCTGTCAAAAAACTTTGCGCGGCAGCACTTCTTCCCCCTGCTTGACAGTATACATATACCGGCTTGGACTTATCCAAATGCTGTGTTCTATCTTGAAACTCTTTGGCATCATTCCAATTGGCTTGTAAAGCATTTTGAATATGCCCAGACTGAAATTCACCAGCAGTTCTAACATCTAAAATTTGTACACCAGGTTTTTCAATCGCTGATTTAAACTGAGCAGCAGAAATAGTCTGAGGCTGTTGTGCATTTTGTGTGTTAACATTGTTTTGAGCGCAGGCAACAACAAATAAAGCCATTGCAAATAGGCTTACAAAAAATTTACATTTCATACAATAGATTAATAAGTAACAGAAATTTTAAAGGTCTTGGAAGTCAATCCAAGTATAGCCGCGGCAGCATCATTCAATCTGTACTGAATACTGTTGCCCATATCAGGTAAAGCACTAATTACTTTAGCGCAGATACTTTTAAAATCAGGTGTGGTTATTCTAACTAGGGTTCCAACAGGAATTTCATTGGTAAGTATATAAAACTTTTTGTCTTCCCAACCACTTACACTTTTGAAAACAGCTGCAGTGCCTTCAAGAGTTTGAAAACTAGCGGCTTGTTTTTGCTTGGTAAACATAGATGCAAAATATCCTTCTTCTTCTTTGTTCACATTTACAAAAACCAATTTATGTGCACTATCTGTTTGTTTTTTCTTTTCTAGGTTTTGCGCAATCATGTCTTTTGATGCAGCACGCTTTTCTTTATCAGCAGCCAATTCTTCAGATGATAAACGATAGGCTTTATAACGCTTCGATTTTTTATGTTTACGGCTATTCTTTGCATAGTAATTGCCCTTCTTCTTCTTGGAAGATTTTTTATAAGCCACTGTCTTTTTGGACTTCTTCTTTTTAGAAGCAGACACAGTAGTTTTATGCTTCTTAGTTTGCTTTTTATGTTTTGCAGCAAAAGAAGCAGTCTGAGTGAACATTCCCAGGGCTAATACCAACAATAATAGAAGTCTTTTGAACATGGCGCAAAGGTACAAAATGAAACTGCAAAGAAATGCTTAAAATTATATATTAAACTATAATTATATACCTAAAATCTAGTAATTCAATATTCTCCATTCATTAGGATAGTAATTATTCGATCTATTAGGCAAGGCTTTTACCCAACCCAAGCCTATTTGCATATAGATTAACAAGACCCAGCCCTTTTTACCTTCGATAGTGATATCCGCTCTTCTTAAATACTGTAAAGCAGTTTCTAAATCCACTTCAGCTTTTTCATAGGGCAAAACCGACCAATCTGACATGGCTAAATCATGACTAGGAATTAAATCCTTGCCCTTAATGGCACCAATAGTCATACCCATCTTTTTGATATATAAATGACTGGCAATTATTTGAAGTTGTTCTTTCCAGGCTTCAGAAAGCGCTATCAGATTTTGTTGATGCGTAATTAAATATTTACCTAAAGGAAGGGTGAAATAATTGGATACGATTTCTTTTTCATTTTTTGTTGAATCCATCAATCCATGAGAGGCATTGATTGCATAAGCACCACTAGAAGATTGTTTTTGAAAGACTGCGATAAAAAATCCTTCTCCTTTAATAAAGTTAGGATAAGCACGATATCCTTTTGCATGATGTACATCGCTTACTGTTTCAACCATATTAAAACTTGTAGGCAATTCAATAGCAATATTCTTCATTCCTTCCAATGATGAAATATAATCCATCATTTGTTCGTCTTCTGCTTTTGAATAAGAACAGGTGGCATAAATTAAATAACCCCCTTCTTTAATGGAAGTCCATGTGTCTTCAATAATTCTGGTTTGTCTTACACTACAATGTTGAACATGATCCAAGCTCCACTCTTCAATCGCTTTGGGATCTTTTCTAAACAAGCCACTTCCGCTACATGGCGCATCAATTAAAGTCAAATCAAAAAACTGCGGCAGGGATTTAAAATGGGAAGGATCGTTTTGCGAAACTACCACATGATCAGCACCCCATTTAGTTGTATTCTCTACTAAAATATGATTTCTATTTTTGATGGTTTCATTGGCCACCACTAATCCTTGTTTAAAATAATTAGCCAACAAAGTTGTTTTTCCACCAGGCGCCGCACATAAATCCAACACAACCTGATGGGAAGGAGTAGGATAAATTTGAGATAAAATATATTGCAAAAACATGCTACTTGCTTCTTGAACATAATAAGCACCAGCATGCCATAATGGGTCTTTAACAAATAAAGGACGCTCCGGTAAATAATAACCACTAGTGCACCAAGGTATTGGGGTTGTTTGATGCAGAAAAGGATGATGAGTTAAATCAAAAGGTTTAAACTCATTTAACCTAACTGAAGTAATCTGTTCACCGTTTTCATGCACAGCCACAAAAGCTTTCTTATCAAATCCGGGAAGCCCTTCTAATGATTGTATAAATGGTTCAGGTAACACGATCAATTAATAACGAATGGTATAATGCATGGGCTCTTTATTTTCTTTCCTAAAAAATACTAAGCCAATATAAAATAAATCAATGGTTAAAGTAACAGCAGGATCTTGTTTAATTTCATTCCATGCTTTTTCCATTTCAGCACTCCAATGAATATCATCAAAAATGAAGAAACTATTTTCATCCGATTTTTTTAGCAAATCTCTAAAGTATTGTATGGTTGGAATATATTGATGATTGCCATCAATATACGCCATACCTACTCTATCTAGTTTTTGCAACAAATCAGGTAATGTTTGATTAAAATCTCCTTCAATGATTTGTGCATTTTGCACATGTAAATCTGCTATTGTTTTTTTAGCCCATTCCGCCACTGCAGGAGCACCCTCCATGGTAAATACTGGTTGACCATTGGCTGCTTTTGCTAAATAACATGTTGTGATACCTAATGAAGTACCCATTTCAATAATATTCTCTGGCTGAAAATAGTTCACTATCCTAGCCAATAATTGAGCATATTTCTTGGGCTTTAATGCAGCATTAGCAATATGCTTCACCATTCTTTTGGGTTGATTATGTTGTCTAGAACCAGCACCTCTATCCCATACTTCTACAATAGTATTATCAGAAAGCAATTGAGCTCTTTTAGCTTCAATCAAATGAGCATCATTAGGTGATTGTTTATTTAATAAGACTTCTTGTATAAACTGAAATACAAAAGGAGAATGCACTCCGTGCCCTTTGCCATTAGAAGCACTCACATAATACTGAATGTATTTTTTGATCAATGTGAAAGTTGGATACATGGCTTTTATTTTCTTTGCCAAATTTCAAAGTCAAAATCAAAAGCATGTTTCTCGTCGGCCAACTGAGGTTCAGAAGATTCAAGTACCCATTCAGCACCTAATGCAGGAAAATAAGTATCTCCTTCGACGTTTGTATGAACTCTTGTTAAATAAATAGTATTGGCTAAAGGCATAGCCATTTGATAAATTTCGCCACCACCAATCACCATCAATTCTTTATAATCATTTTGTTTAGCCAATTCAATTGCCTGTTCTAATGAAGTGACCACTTTAGCACCTTCATATTCTTTATTAACTTGTCTAGTAATAATAATATTCATTCTTCCAGGTAAAACCTTGTTCCCTAAAGATTCAAATGTTTTTCTACCCATTAAAATAGGCAAAGCCCAAGTAGTATTTTTAAAGAAACGCATATCCTTTGGCAAATGCCAAAGCAATTGATTATCCTTGCCAATGGCATGATTATCTGATGCAGCAACCACAAGGGATATTTTCATTCTTTATTATTTTTTATACAGCCACTGGCGCCTTAATCGCTGGATGGGATTCGTAATTCTCTAAAGTGAAGTCTTCAAATTTAAAAGAGAAAATATCTTTTACAGCAGGATTAATTTTCATGGTTGGCAATGGAAAAGGTTTTCTTGCCAATTGTATTTTAGCTTGTTCAAAATGATTATTGTACAAATGCACATCACCAAAGCTATGAACAAAATCACCATATTGTAAATCGCAAACCTGTGCAATCATCATGGTTAACAATGCGTAAGAAGCAATATTAAAAGGCACTCCTAAAAATACATCGGCACTTCTTTGATACAATTGACAACTTAATTTACCATCAGCTACATAAAACTGAAACATATTGTGACAAGGCATCAATGCCATCTTAGACAAATCACCTACATTCCAAGCACTCACTATCAATCTTCTGCTATCTGGTGTTTTTTTAATTTGCTCTATCAATTCAGAAATTTGATCAATCACCACACCATTCGCACCCTCCCAACTTCTCCATTGTTTTCCGTATACCGGACCAAGGTCTCCATTTTCATCGGCCCACTCATCCCAAATACGCACCCCATTATCTTTTAAATATTTGATATTGGTGTCGCCATTTAAGAACCACAATAATTCGTAAATAATACTTTTTAAATGTACTTTTTTGGTCGTTACTAAAGGAAAACCCTCTTGTAAATTAAAACGCATTTGGTAGCCAAAACAACTTTTGGTACCTGTACCAGTACGGTCTGTTTTTTGATTACCGTGATCTAAAATATGTTGTACTAAATCTAAATATTGTTGCATGCTGCAATTTACAACCAATACGCTGGAGAATAAAAAAATTATTTCCCCTTTCTGCGTGCTAGTTCCTTGCGGATTAACACCAATTCACGGCCAGTTTGACCATTTACACTTGAGTTTTCCTCAGCTCTGCGCATTAAATAAGGAATCACATCTTTGATAGGACCGAAAGGCAGGTATTTGCTCACAGAATAACCAGCATCAGCCATATTAAAAGTAATATGATCACTCATGCCATATAATTGAGAGAAATGAATATGAGGATGATGTGTATCTAACTGTTTGTTTTGCATTGTTTGCATCACCAATTGATTGCTATGCTCATTATGAGATGCCACTAATAATGCAATACTATCCAAGTGTTGTAAACAATAATCAGTTGCTTTATTAAAATCAGCGTCTACTGCTTCTTTGTTTTCATGTATCGGAGATGCATAGCCATTTTTTTGAGCACGCTCTCTTTCTTTTTCCATGTAAGCCCCTCTTACCAATTTAGCACCCAATATAAATTGCTTTTCTTTAGCAATAGAATGAGACATTTGTAAGAATTTGAATCTATCATGTCTATACAATTGATAAGTATTGTATACCACCACTTTTTCTTTATTGTAGACAGCCATTAATTCAATCGCTAAACGATCAATAGGATCTTGAATCCAAGTCTCTTCTGCATCCACTAGTACGCCAATACCCTTTTCAGAAGCCACTTCACAAATAGCATGCATTCTTTCTTTTACTCTTTCCCATGCCGTATTATCTTCTTCGCTATCATGAATGCCACTTCTTAATCTAGGTGCGTCATTTAATGTTTCTAATAAATCATGACTTGCAATACCTGTGATTTTAACACTCACAAAGGGTACATTATTTTGAGAATCCGCAAACTCTATGGCTTCAATAAAATGTTCAGTAACATTATCAAAATTTTCTTCTCCTTCTTTTGCTTCTACACCATAATCTAAAATTACCTGCACTTGATAAGCTCCTAATTGCTTTACCACTCTTGCAGATTCTTCTAAAGTTTCTCCTCCAACAAATTGTTTGAAAATAGTATTTCTAATAAGCCCATTGATAGGCAAACCTGATTGCATTAAAACAGGTGTTAACTTGGTAGCCAAAGACACTACCAAAGGACTTTGTATTACACTAAATAAAAATCTAGCTCTCTTTAAATCACTAGTAGATTTATAAGCAAAAGCATTTTGGGTATTGTCAAAAGATGGGTTCATGCTAACATTAGTTCGTTTGCAAATATCGGTACTAAATAGCTAATTACAAAGGATATAGATATAAATAATATGCGGTATCTTGGACACAAATTGTGGAATATGAAAATCGTAAAAACAGAGATATACTTATACAAAATTCCGATGGTTCCATTTACCATTGCTACTGGCACTATGGAGTTTGCACAAAATGTATTAATTAAAATTCATACAGACGAGGGCATTATTGGATGGGGCGAATGTTCTGCATTTCCAATGATTGTGGGTGAAACGCAACAAAGTTGTTATTTATTAGCGAAAGACTTTGCAGCTTTTTGGAAGGGCAAAGATCCATTGGCCATGGAAGATAGATTGAAAGAACTGGATCAAATCATTGCAGGAAATTATACCGCAAAGAGTGCATTTGATTTGGCCTTGTATGATATTGCCGCAAAAGCAGCCAATCAACCTTTATATGCATACTTAGGAGGAAAACAAAAACCTATCGAATCAGATTTAACCATTGGCATTGGCACACCAGAAGATATGGCCAAACAAGCTATTGAATTTGTAGCAAAAGGGGTTACAATGATCAAAGTAAAATTGGGTAAAAAGCCGGCAGATGATATTGAAAGAATCAAACAAATTAGAACCGCCATTGGCAAGGATATTATTTTAAGAATTGATGCCAATCAAGGTTGGTCAAAAGAAGATGCATTACCAGTTTTAACTGCTTTATCTGTTTATGATATTCAGTTTTGCGAGCAACCCATGCATAAATATTATGATGATTATTTACCAGCATTATGTGCAGCTTCGCCGATTAAAATCATGGCAGACGAGTCTGTGTTTACCCATCATGAAGCCAGAAAACTAATTCAACAAAAAGCTTGTCATTATATCAATATTAAATTCTCTAAAAGCGGAGGTATTCACGAAGCCATTAAAATACATGATATCGCAAAAGCCAATGGCATTGCATGTATGATGGGTGGAATGCTGGAAAGCAGATTAACCCTTAGCGCAAAAGTGCATTTTGCTATGGCACATGACAATGTTCATTTTTACGATATGGACACTTGTTTATTGGGACATACCGAAGACCCTGTGATTGGAGGTGTTCATTTTAATGGAATGCATATTAGTATTTCAGATGCCCCAGGCATCGGAGCTACTGTTGATCCAAATTATCTTTCCAAACTCGAATCTTGTGTAGTCTAACATATTGTATCTTTGGCTTCTAAATACAAAAGTATGGAAGCAAGAACAGCGAGAAATTCCTTTATTACCATGAACGAATTGGTATTACCAAACGATACCAACACATTTGGTGATTTAATGGGAGGTAAACTAATGTATTGGATGGATATTGCAGCTTATCTTGCTGCAGCCAAGCATTGTAATTCGGCTTGTATGACTGCTTCTGTAGACAACCTAAGTTTTAAATCACCTATTAAATTGGGTAATGTAATTTGTATTGAGGCCATTGTAACCAGATCTTTTAATACATCTATGGAAGTGCACTTAAAAGTGTGGAACCAAAATATGATTACACAATCTAGGGAATTGAGTAATGAAGCCTTTTTTACTTTTGTTGCCTTGGATGAAAACAAACAACCTAAAAAAGTTCCTGAACTTATTCCAGAATCTGAAGAAGAAAAGAAATACTTTGCAGGCGCTTTAAGAAGAAGACAATTGCGCTTAATACTTGCAGGTAAAATGTTGCCAGACGATGCAACTGAATTAAAAGCCTTATTTGTTAAAGACTAATTATTGTTGGTGATGCGCTCCTTTGAGCATGAAGGATTTGCTTTGCTCAATGGCTTCCATTACCTGTTCTAAAATTTCCTCTACAGGTGCCTCATAGTTGATATCCAAAGGTGCTTTGAATCTTACAGTTAAAGGAGTTCCTACTTTTTTAAAGGTTAACCCTTTCTTGGTAAATGCTCTCCAAAAACCATTGATCACAACCGGTACAACAACAGGATGATTATTCTTAATAATATGCGCCGTACCCTTTCTACCAGGAGCAAATGGTTTAGTAGTTCCTTGAGGGAAAGTAATGACCCAACTCTTTTTTAATGCCTTATCAATTTTTTGTGTATCCACCACATCTCTATCTCTTTTCACATCCTGCCCTTCTGCTCTCCAAGTTCTTTTAACAGTTAGAGCACCGCCCAATTTAAATAATCTTGTAAGCCAATTGCTATTCATGGTTTCTTCTGCAGCCACAAAATACACATTGGTAAAAGGATTCAATAAATAATATGGAATACCTAGTTTATTGTACTTACCCCATTTCACTGCACAAAAAATATGCACAAAAGCAATTACATCCCCAAAATAGGTTTGATGATTGCTTACAAATAAAACATTTTTCTTAGGTAGATTCTCCAAGTTCTCCGTACCCTGAATGTCTATCGTATTAAACAATGCTAGACCTGGATAAGAGAACAAGCCCACCACCCCATATATAACAGAACGGAAAACCTTGATTCTTTTAATTCGCTCCCACAAATTCATACTTGTCTAATTAGTTAGGTGCGCAATATAAGACATAAATATGTATGATAAATATGCTGTTTAACTAACATATAGTATCTTTAGACAATGAAGAAGTCTGCTGTAATTTTTGATATTGACGGATTATTAATAAATAGCGAGCCATTATGGAATAAAGCCGCTACAGAGATTTTTAGACAATACGGAATTCAATTAACAGAAGCACAATATCAATTCACCACAGGACTTAGATCCAAAGAATTTGTGGCGCACTGGTTACATGAGCATAAAGTGCCTGCAAGCGAGTATGATAGAGCTGAACAGAAGATTATTGATCTAGCATTAGATTTAATCGACAAAGAAGCCACATTGATGCCAGGGGTGGAACATGTTTTCGAGTTTTTTCTACAAAGAGATTTCAAAATGGGCTTGGCTACCTCTTCTCCGGCATTATTGATTGAATGGATCAAAGATAAATTACACATAAGAAGTTATATACAATCTAGTTGCTCAGCGCAGCATATGATTCACGCAAAGCCACATCCACAAGTGTATTTGGAGTGCGCAGCAGGATTACATGTAAATCCATTAGCTTGTATTTGTTTTGAAGATTCTTTTTATGGCATGATTGCTGCAAAAGCCGCTAGAATGACCTGTGTAGTAGTTCCTGCTGCAGAACATATCAAATCAGAGATTTGGGGTGCCGCAGATTTAAAATTGAGTTCCTTACAAAATTTTGGCGCACTACATTTTAATATGCTAAATGACTAATCCCCCATGCAATTAGCAAAGAAAGTAATTGGTAAAGAGTTAGACCTATTTGAATCGCATTTCAAAGAAGCGGTGAAAAGCAGGGTTTCTTTGCTAGATAGAATCATGCAATACATTGTAAAAAGAAAGGGCAAGCAAATGCGCCCCATGTTTGTATTGTTGTCAGCAAAACTTCACGGAGAAATCAATGAAGCATCTTATAGAGCAGCCTCTTTGGTAGAATTATTACACACAGCAACCCTTGTGCATGATGATGTAGTAGATGATGCTACAGAAAGAAGAGGTTTTTTGTCTATCAATGCACTTTGGAAAAACAAGATTGCTGTATTAGTGGGTGATTACTTATTATCAAAAGGATTATTACTTTCCTTAGAGAACAAAGACTTTAATACCCTGACTATTTTATCGAATGCAGTAAAGAAAATGAGTGAAGGTGAATTACTACAAATTGAAAAAACTAGGAATTTAAATTTTGACGAATCGGTATACTACGATATCATCAATGGCAAAACAGCCAGCTTATTAGCTTCAAGTTGTTCTGCAGGCGCGGCTTCAGTTACACAGGACGAAGCTATTATTGAAAAAATGAAAATCTTTGGTGAACAAGTGGGTATGGCTTTTCAGATTAAAGACGATTTATTTGATTATGGCGATGCCAAAGTAGGCAAGCCTACGGGGAATGATATCAAAGAAAAAAAATTAACCCTTCCACTCATTCATATTTTACAAAAAGTGCCCAAGGATTTAAAAAAGTCCATCATCTATATTGTTAAGAACAATAATAACGATAAGGCAAAAGTGAAATTTGTGATAGATGCCGTGAAAGATTATGGAGGCATTGAATATGCAGAGGCAAAAATGAAAGAGTACAGAGACAATGCATTAAACATATTACATTCCTTCCCAGACTCTCCTGCTAGAGAAGCGCTTGAAGAATTAGTGAGATATACAACCGATAGAGCATATTAATGGAGAAAAGATGGAATATATTAAAAGCCGATCCGGCAATCGTTGCTGCACTTCAAGAGCAACTAAAGATTAGTCCTATTCTTTGTGAATTACTGGTACAAAGAGGCATTGTAGATTTTGATGCTGCTAAAAAATTCTTTAGGCCTCAAATTGAACACCTTCACTCACCTTGGTTAATGAAGGATATGAAAAAAGCAGTTGAAAGAATTCAGACTGCTTTTGAAAAAGAAGAAAAAATATTGGTTTACGGAGATTATGATGTAGACGGGACCACTTCTGTAGCAACCTTATACCAATTTTTAAAAGACTTATCGCCTAATATCGACTACTACATCCCTCACAGATACAAAGAAGGATATGGTATTTCAAAAATGGGTATTGACTTTGCGAAAGAAAATGGTTTTAATTTAATTATATCAGTAGACTGCGGTATTAAATCTACAGAGCTCATAGCTTATGCGAAAGAGCTAGGCATGGACTTTGTAATTTGTGATCACCATTTACCCGATCCCATTATTCCTCCTGCTGTGGCTATTTTAAATCCAAAGCAGATAGATTGTACTTATCCATTTAAAGAATTATGTGGATGCGGAGTTGTATTTAAATTAATTACTGCATTGGCTGAAACCTATCAACTTCCTAGTGAAAGCTATTTGCAATATTTAGACTTGGTAATGACAGCCATTGCTGCAGATATTGTACCTGTAGTGGACGAAAACAGAACCCTTAGCTTTTTTGGATTACAGAAAATCAACGACAATCCATGCAATGGATTAAAAGCTATACTAGAACAATCCAAACAAAGCCTTCCCATAAAGATGAGCAGTTTGGTATTTACGGTATCACCCAGAATCAATGCAGCTGGAAGAATGGATGATGCAAAAAAAGCAGTGCAACTGTTTATAGAAAAAGATTTAACCAATGCAAGAGCGATTGCATCTTTATTGCAACAAGATAATTTAGACAGAAGAGAAGCCGACTCAACCATTACTGAAGAAGCATTGGCACAAATTGAAAACGATCCTAACCATTCAATAAAAAAATCTTCTGTAGTGTTTCAAGCACATTGGCATAAGGGTGTTGTGGGGATCGTAGCCAGTAGATTAATTGAAAAATATTATAAACCCACTATTGTATTAACACAGAGTGGCGAAGTGATTGCAGGTAGTGCAAGAAGCGTACAAGGATTTAATTTATATGAAGCACTACATGCATGTAGAGAGCATTTATTGGGATATGGCGGACATTTTGCTGCAGCTGGTATGACATTGGCAGTAGACCAATTGGAAGCTTTTAAAGAAGCTTTTGAAAAATCTGTTGCTGAAAGAATTACAGAAGAACAACTCACACCAGAAATTACCATCAATGCTATTTTGCCATTAGATAATATTAGCATGAACTTTTATCAGATCATTTCACAAATGGAACCATTTGGACCTGATAATATGCGACCCGTTTTTATTGCACAAAAAGTGTATGATACTGGCTATACTAAAATAGTTAAAGATCAACATATTAGCTGTAGTTTCAAACAAGGCAAGAATACCATCAGAGGTATTGGATACAATATGCCACAACATTTAGACGTTATAAAGTCCGGAAAACCTTTTGATATTGTTTTCCAATTGCAATTAAATGAATGGCAAGGAACGCAATCGGTGCAACTACAAATAATGGACATCAAACCTTGCGAAGCATAGATTTGCAATATTTTACTACCCCATCTAACAAAAAGCGACTCCGAGGAGTCGCTTTTCTTTTTTATCTATAAAGTGAAAACCTATTTTAACAAGTCCACACTTCTATTGATGAAATTGGTTAATTCTGTTCCTTGTAATAAACCCTGAGATAATAAAGCTAAGTCTGCTAAGTTTCTAGCTTGCTTTTGTTGCTTATCTATATCTGGTTCTTTTAACAATGATTGGAAGATAGGATGATTACCATTGATGGTTAAATTTACTTCATCCGGCATTTGTGCGTAAAATGCAGTCATGCCTCCACCGCCCATGCTAGCCATATCTTTCATACGACGCATAAACTCTGGACGAGTAGCTATTACCGGCGCAGCGTCCTTGCTTAAACCTTTTACATCTACTGTAATCGTAATTTGAGGAACCTGGAATTCAAATAATTTTTTAGCTTGTTCTACTTCGTCTTTAGATAAAACAGATTCAGCATTTTCTTGCTTATCAATTAAGTTATCTACTACATCAGCATCTACGCGCACAAATTGAACGCCTTCCCATTTCATCTCTACATTATTAATGAAGGCAGCATCTACCATTGTTTCCAAGCTAATCACTTTATACCCTTTCCCTACAGCAGCTTGAATAAAGGCATCCTGTCCTACAGGATTAGTGGTATACAATAATACATGTTTGCCATCTTTGTTTTTTTGAATCGCTTCAGTAGCTGTTTTATATTCATCTAAAGTATAGTACTTGCCTTTTTCTGCAGCGTCTTCTAAGATCAAGAATTTATTTCCTTTCTCTAAGAATTTATCGTCTGTGATCATACCATATTTCACAAACAATCCTAAGCTCTCCCACTTCTCTTCAAAAGCTTTACGATCTGTGTTGAAGATTTCTTCCAACTTGTCTGCCACTTTCTTTGTGATATGCGCATTGATCTTCTTTACATTTGGATCGCCTTGTAAATAGCTACGACTTACATTCAATGGAATATCTGGACTATCAATTACACCGTGTAATAACATCAAGAATTCTGGAACGATATCTTTTACTTCATCTGTAACAAATACTTGATTGCAGTATAATTGAATTTTATCTTTTTGAATTTCGAAGCTTTGTTTAATCTTAGGGAAATATAAAATACCCGTTAGGTTAAATGGAAAATCTACATTCAAATGAATCCAGAACAAAGGTGTTTCACCAAATGGATACAATTCTCTGTAGAAATTCTCATAATCTTCTTTGGTCAATTCAGAAGGCTTACGAATCCACAATGGATTGGTATTGTTGATAGGCTTTGGCGCTTCTTCTGCTTCGCCCTCTTTTTTCTCTGCTTTCTCCGCATTTGCATCCGTGAAATAAATAGATACAGGCAAGAACTTACAGAAGCGCTCTAAAATACCTTTCACTCTATGTGCTTCTAAAAACTCAGCACTCTCTTCATTTATATGTAAAACAATCTTGGTTCCACGATTGCTATAATCTACTTCGTACAATTCATATTCGGTACTACCATCACAGCTCCAGAAAACACCTGGCGCATCTTTGTGGCTCTTAGAATAGATATCTACTTTGCTACTTACCATGAAAGAGCTATAGAAACCTAAACCAAAATGACCAATCACGCTTGCGTCTTTGTATTTCTGTACAAATTCTTCAGCGCCACTAAAAGCAACTTGGTTAATGTACTTATCTACTTCTTCAGCAGACATACCAATACCATTATCAATGATTGAAATGGTTTTTTCTTTAGCATCCAAAACCACTTCTACTTTAAGATCGCCTAATTCACCTTTGGCTTCTCCTTTACCGTGAAGGGTTTTTAATTTTTGAGCAGCATCCACTGCATTGCTCACTAACTCACGTAAAAAAATCTCGTGATCACTGTACAAGAACTTCTTGATAATTGGGAAGATGTTCTCCGTCTGAACGCGTATTTGACCTTTTTGCATAATTCTTCTATTTTCTTATTTGACTTCAATATAGCAAAGAAGGTACCAAACCAATAATACTGCCAAGCTGACAAGGCAGGCCTAATTTTTCAGCCAAGCCGCCCCGGTACAACGCTTATTTTTGAGCAAAATGTCACTTGTATCTCTTATAAAAACCTGTTTTTCACTATTGTACACAGAGTATACCCCCACCAGATCTCCATTGCCACTAGGTAGTTTTATACCTGCAAAATCTGCGTATCCACTGGTCCTCAAATAAACGGTTCCTCCGGTACAAAATTTTAAAGCCCTACTAGCTCCAATTTTATTCTTTTTATCCGCATAGGTTAAATTGGTATCGGCCGAAGCAAACTCCACATTGGATATTTTGATCAACCTACCCTGTAAACTATCATGTAAGTTTTTAAAGCTCACCGGGATGGGTTTTAAATTTGGTTGATCTTTTACTTTAACAATATGTTTTTCAAAAAGGGGTGAAGGAATACCAGTTGTCTGCATCAAACCAGTGCTTGTATCAACAGCCGCTACAATCTGGACCATTCTTCTATAATCAGTGAGTATCAGATCTTTTAATTGAATTCTTAACACAGCTCCAATAGGAAATTCTTGATATAAATTAACTCCATCTAATAAAAGCATGATTCCAGCAGTACTATCTTGAATGGAAATGGTTTTATATAAATTATTAGACGCGTCATTCGCAACCACCACTGCTTCAATACTCATATTTTGTTGAATCAGTTCAAACTCGCCGGTATAATGTAGTTTTTTCAAGCTCTTAATACTTACAATACTATCTACCTTGCTATTGACATTAGTAGCGAAAGAAGCTTGTTTTAAACAAGCAGTTGCAGATAAAACAAAGACCAAACAAGCGAAAAAAGAAATGGGTATTTTTTTCATACAATTAATTGATTTGATAAATAATTTGAATAGAAGCATTCAAGGGATAACCAAGTAAATATTTAGGAGCGAATTTTAATGCATCCGAATTTTTATAATCAAACCTGCTTTGCTCAAAAGCAAAAACAGGATTTTGTTGATTCAGTAAATTCTGAATTTGCAAAAAGCATTTGAATCGATGTTGTAATCCTTTAAATTTGAATGAACTGTTTTTATGGATAAACAAATTGGTGTTAAACCCATTGGGCATAGAAGCAGGAGCTGTTATTTTTTTCTCCCATAAAAAAGAACGCCTAAAATAATCGAACTCCATTTTTCTACCCCACGCAAAAACCGAGGAAATCCCCATTCTTAAAGTATTAGATAAGGAAGCCTGCGTGCCCAATGCAATAACCAGTTCGGGCGAGGATGTCTCTGGAAGCCCTGCAAGATGCAAGTTTCCCGACTCTAATGGGTAATCGGTCCCAAGTGATTGAATAGTATAAATAGGATTGTTACGAATGATATAATTGCCCCATCCTACTGCAAGTTGGTAATTCAGAGCAGATGCAAATTGCGTTTCCATACTCCATTCAATACCAGTTTTATTAGAATGCATTAAGCCATAATTCCCTTGAACAAAAGCATTATAAAAATCATGGTAAAAAGAAAGCCTACCGGATTGATTTTTTTGCTGATATCCAAACAGCTGCAACTCTGTTTTGTAATTAATTCCTAGATAATACAAACCTAGATTTAAACCCATTTGACGAATAGGTAATAAATATTCAGACAAATCATCTCGCATGGCAATATTCTTAAAAGCCTCGTTCCAATTTGGCGCATCTTGGTGTAAGAATGCATTTAAGGCAGCATACAACCTTGGAGCATATTTATACATTAACTGCCATTGAAATTTTTGAGAAGGAAAAAAATACCAAGCAGATTTACCCAAAGAATTTTTCGGGTATAATCCATTTTGATTAAACCCTTCTCTTTGAAAAAAAGTTAACCCATACCCAAAGCCAATACTAGATTCAATTTTAGCAGATTGCCAAAACAACAAGGCACTCATCTGCTGATCTATATTTTTCACACTATAATGCGCTCCCCAGCTACCCGCTTCTTTAATTTTTTGATCAGGATGATGGATGTCAAATTGAAAGACTCGAGCATCTTCATCACTCACCCAGCTATTGTAATTCAAGAAATAACTACCTCCTAATAAATCCAATAAAATATTATTCTTTTCTATTCTTTCATAGATAGAATTATAATGAAGAGCCAATTGTATTCTATCTGTCCAATCCATATAATAATGAGCAGCTTCTTGCAACAACTGAATAGCTGCATTTTCTCTACTCATAATATAGTAGGATCTTTTGTCAAGATTGGATTGATTCACTCTTCTCATCGCATCAAAATTCAATTGAAGATTTGCTGGCTGCTCTTTGTAATACTTTGTTAATTGATCAGCCAATACACTGTCCTTGTAAAAGCTTGGCAGGTATTTATAATAATCTGGACGAGGATCTTTTACAGAAGTCCAATCAAGCCCATCTACAGATTGCACCCCCATCGCAATTGCCCAGTCTATTTGAAAACGCTTTCTTTCATTCAAATTTTTGGTGTATTGCACTTGCATCATCGGAAGCTTTGAAGATTTAGCATTGGGAAATACTAGGTTTCCGTTGGACCAGCCCCAACCTGGATGATACAATTTGTTTCCTGAAAGTTGAATAGCTTCCATTACAGTGGGAGATTGTTTGGTTTGATAGCGATCATTGAACCAAAAGCCAATACTTAGATATTGATTTTTTGAAAATATTTTATCTATGCTGAAAGCCATTCCATTTAAAGCTCTTTTTCCTAAAGCCGGATTCTGTATAAAACTTTCTTCATGCTGCCACTTTAATTGTGCATGCCAATTATTTTTAAATTTTCCCGTACTCCAAATAAAACTGGATTGATAAACACCCGTTAATGCTTGAAATCGATTTGACACTGTAATGCTTTTAGGAAAATCAATTGCATGCAAATTCACATAACGCATCACGGCAGATGTTGCCAATCCGTTTTCATGGGGCTCAAATCCTGTGGTTGTTTTTTCTGTTCTACTCAGTGCATATATTCCTAACATAGCAGCGCTTAGATCTATGCCCAATTTTTGACCATTCCATTCAATGCCGTTGATTGTTACAGTTGAACTTTTTTCAAATCCCCGATACTTCCAGCCAATACCATACCCATTAAACTGCAATAACTGAAAATAGGCGCTAGCATTGGCTTGCAGCATGGTTGGGACCCATCCATCTTCCTCTTCTTTTAAGAATGCATCCTGTGCATTTGTTCTTTCAACAATCAAAACCATCAACAAGAAGCAGCAGATTTTGAAAAATATATTTTCTCTATAAAACATGCCTCAAATTGCAGATTTAGCTTTTACAAATTTTTTCGGCAATTACTCTATTTCTAAATACAACAATGCAGTAGGATTGTGTACATGAAAAAAATATTAAAATATATTGTTGTTTGCATTTTAATTCTCCGTCAAAATGAAAATGCATTTTCACAACCCACCACAATTGTTCAAAAAAGAATCATCAGCTTTTATAACTGTGAAAATTTTTATGATACCATTGATCAAAAGAATATTATAGACGAAGAGTTTACTCCCAATAGCACTAAGACTTATAATTCAAACTTATTTCAACTCAAAAGACAACAAATAGCCAAAACAATTTTTGAATTGGGTAAACAAGAACTACAAGATGGTATAAGTTTAATGGGATTGGTAGAGATTGAAAATAAAATTGTGTTAGAAGCACTTGTTAAAGATCCGCTCATTCAAAAATATCATTACCAAATCATCCATTTTGATTCTAAGGATTATCGAGGCATTGATGTCGCATTAATATATCATCCCGAACATTTTAAACCTTATCAATACAAACCTATCAGCCTTTCTATCAAAAATCACCAGACTGATTTTCTCACCAGAGATATTTTATATGTGAAGGGGCAGCTTGACCAAGAATGGATTCATATATTGGTGAACCATTGGCCCAGCAGAAGAGGAGGATCAAGGGAATCTGAAAAAAGAAGGTTTTGGGCAAGTGAGGTTGCCAGGAATTTTATTGATAGCCTGCAAAATTCAGATCCAGGAGCCAAAATTTTGATGATGGGTGATTTTAATGACAATCCTACCGATGCCTCCCTATTGAATATTCCCTTGAAGAACCCCTTTTATAAACTATTTAAAAAAGGATATGGCAGTCTGGCTTTCAATGACCAATGGAATTTGTTTGACCAGATTTTAATGAGTGAGTCTTTATTTGCACCCGAAAACACTTTAAGTTATTATAAATCAGTTATTTATAATAAAAATAATAGAGCCGAATTACATGGCAGATACCGAGGATACCCCAAAAGAACCTGGTCTGGTGACCAATACAATGC
>CALCEA010000027.1 GCA_937900675.1 uncultured Chitinophagaceae bacterium | reverse complement strand
TATAATGTTGCAATGATTTCTGAAATATATTTTGATAAGAGGCCACTAGCTTTTGAACAACAGAAGCGGTGGCCTCTTTCTTTATTAGGTTAATGGTACATCCACCAAAACCACCACCCATCATTCTAGCACCTATTACATTGGGATGATCCTTCACTTCACTCACTAGAAAATCTAATTCTGGACAACTTACTTCATATAAATTCGTAAGACCTTCGTGTGTGGCAAACATTTTTTGTCCAAAAGCTTCTAGTCTCCCCTCTTTCAAATCAATAGCTGCTGCTTTGGTTCTTTCTATTTCTTGAATAACATACTTACAACGACTATATACTTTTGGATACTGGTTTTGATCAACCATCTCATTCAACATATCCATATTGGCGTCTCTTAAACTATTGATGGATGGATATTGTTGTTGGATGAATTTAATCCCTTGTTCACATTCTTGTCTTCTGGTATTATATTCACTACTCGCTAATGCATGTTTTATTTGTGTATCTAATAAAACAATGTCGTAGTGTTCTAATTGTAATGGATAGTATTGATATTCCATTGTTTTACAATCTAATAATATCACCTGATCTTTTTTGCCAAACATACTAGCAAACTGATCCATGATACCACATAAAACTCCAGCATATTCATGTTCTGCTTTTTGGGCTATTTTGGTTAATTGCATTCGATCAAAACCCAATGCAAACAATTCATTGATAGCAAAAGCCACAGCACACTCTATGGCTGCAGAGCTTGATAGGCCTGCACCAATTGGCACATCGCTTTTAAGTATAAGAGTAAAACCTGTGGGGATATTGCTTAGCTTTTGAAACTGTGCGATCACACCAATTATATAATTAGCCCAATCTTTAGAAGACTTGGTAACAGTATCTAAGCTTAATATATAAGTATCTTGAAGGTCTTCAGCGAATAAATGAATAGAGCGATCTGTTCTTTGCTCAATACTTACTGTCGCTGCCTTTTGAATAGCAGCAGGCATTACAAAGCCCTCGTTGTAATCAGTATGTTCTCCAATTAAGTTAATTCTTCCTGGAGCTTTTACTGTGAGCTGTTGCATAAATAATGCGTATATACTTTAGAAGCTCAATTGATTAGACAATCTCTTTAATTCTATTTCTGCAAGCTTTGCTGTGAACTGTAAACTTGTTAATCTAAAACCAGCAGTCTCAAAACTTTGTTGAGCTTGCTTTACATCTACCATGGTGGCTTGTCCTAATTGATATTTTTGCATCACTAAGCCTAATAACTCTTGAGACATTTTAAAGTTCTCTTGCTCAATAGGTGTTTGCTTGATACTATTCAAATAGTTCTTATAGGTTTTAAACAACTCTGTATTTAAATCTAAAGAAGTATTCTCTAATTGTAACTTAGCTGAATTGGTAGCAATCTTTGCGTTGTTATATGCTCTCTTACTCGCACCACCATTGTATATTGGTAATGCAAGGTTCACCCCTATGAATGGACCATAGCTTTCGTTTAATAAGATAAAGCCTGCACCATTTCTATTACTACTATAAGTGTATCCTGTATTTGCTCTTAAAGTAGGATACATAGTTGCTCTTGTCTCTTTTTCAATAAACTGATTCACATTCACCAACTGTTGTGCAGATTGTAACAAAGGGTGATCTTTCATCTTTGCTTCTACTTCTGCTATTTTAATATTTTGATCTACTGCAATAGTTTGATCAAAAGTATAATTTGAATTTGCTGGCACCACCATGCTATTGTATAAATCTGCTTTTGCTTGATCTATTACCAAAAGTTGGTTTTCTTTTGCTTGCAATAAAGCATTCAAATCTATATTAGATTGTAATACATCTGCTTGATTAGCCACGCCAACTTGTTGTCTTGTTTTAACAATCGCTACTCTTTGCTCAGATGCTTCAATAGATTTAAGAATAGTTTTTAAATAAGCTTCTTGTCTTACTACATTATAATATTGTTGCATCACAATACTACTAGTATTCAACATTTGATTCTGTAATGTCGCTGCACTTTGTTTTTCGATACTCTCTAATCTATCTTTTGTTGCAGCTACTCTAAAGCCATTGAATAAAATCATGCTTACATTCAAACTTCCATTAACCGTTGTTCCTTCTACGCCGCTTCTGGTGGTATTTCTAGACGGATCTGGGAAGGTTTGATGGATGGTTGATTGTGTATTATTATTTGATGCAGTACTTGACACAGTTGGTAATCCTCCTGCTACGCCATAGCTATTATTGTTTTTAGCGATAGCTGCTGTATTTTCTACCAATTTAATATCGTAGCTATTTTGAACCGCAATTTTTACAGCTTCAGATAAACTTAATTTTTCTTGTGCTTTGATTACATTACTAAACACAATAGCCAATACCACTAATAGAATTCTACTTTTTTGCATACAATATGATTATTGAACCAATGTACCTACTGATTCACCTTTTACAATTTTAATTAAGTTACCGGCTTTGTTCATATCAAATACAATGATTGGCAACTTGTTTTCCATACATAATGTGAAAGCGGTCATATCCATCACTTTCAAATTTTTTGAAATACATTCTTGGAAACTGATTGTTTCAAACTTTGTAGCATTTGGATTTTTTTCTGGATCTGCATCGTAAACTCCATCCACTCTTGTGCCTTTTAAAATCACATCCGCCTTCATTTCAATGGCTCTTAATGATCCAGCTGTATCTGTTGTGAAATAAGGATTTCCGGTACCAGCACCGAATATTACCACACGGCCTTTCTCTAAATGTCTTAATGCTTTTCTTCTAATATATGGTTCAGCTACTTGCTCCATATTGATAGCCGATTGTAATCTTGTATACACGCCAATTTTTTCCAACATGGCTTGAATTGCCATAGCGTTGATCACCGTAGCCAACATACCCATATAATCTCCATGTGCTCTTTCAATTCCGCTATCCGCCTCATTCATCCCTCTGTAAATATTTCCACCACCAATCACAATAGCTACTTCTATACCCAAAGCCACTAACTCTTTTATCTCATTGGCATATTGTTCGATAATCTTTGGGTTAAATGGATCTCCATTTCTTTCATTTCCCAATAAAGCTTCCCCAGATAATTTCAATAAGACGCGTTTGTACTTTGGCTGCATAGTTAGACAGATTTATACTTGCAAGATACAAATTTTGAATAAGCTTTTTAGGGTTTTATATGAATGGAAAATAGGCCTTTGGACAAATTAAAAGGGCTCCGTTGGGAGCCCTTTTATATTTCATCCTAATTTCTAGGAATTTGTATCATTTGAATTTTTTGCACTAGGCAATAGCCACTTGCAATTTATCCCAAGGCAACACGCTTAAACTCTGTTACTTTGATTGCACCGTCAACAGATTTAATGTATTCGCCTACTGACTTAGAACCGTCTTTTACGAATGCTTGTGCTAATAAAGTTTGCTCTTTAAAGAAAGCACCAATCTTACCTTCAGCAATTTTAGCAATCATATCTTCTGGTTTACCAGCCATTTTAGGATCAGCTTTCATTGTATCAATGATGATCGCTCTCTCACGCTCTACAGTTTCTGTAGGCACTGATTCTGGATCAACCGCTACTGGATTCATAGCAGCAATTTGCATTGCTAAGTCCTTACCTAATTCTGCATTTGCAGCTGTTAAAGCTACTAACACACCCATTCTGTAAGCACCATGAATATAAGAAGCTACGAAAGGAGCATCTACTCTTTCAAATTTAGCAATACCGATTTTCTCACCGATAGAAGCTAATTTATCATTGATTAAGTCAGCAACTTTTGCACCGTTTACAGATACTTCATTTAATTCTTCAGCAGTCTTAACATTGTTTGCAACAGCAGCATCAGCAATGCTTTGTGCAAATGCAACGAAGTCTGCATTCTTAGAAACGAAATCTGTTTCACAAGAAATACATACTACGAAACCTGTTTTGTTATCAGCAGAAGTTTGTGCAATGATTACACCTTCTTTTGCTTCACGATCGCTACGCTTTGCAGCAACTTTTTGACCTTGCTTTCTTAACCAATCAATTGCAGCTTCAAAATCTCCGTTTGTTTCAGTCAATGCTTTACGGCAATCCATCATTCCGGCACCTGTAGCTTGACGTAATTTATTAATGTCTTGTGCTGTTATTGCGCTCATAAAATTATTTTTAAATTGTCTATTAATATTTAGTTAATATAAGAGAGATTAAATAAATACAATTGGGTCATCAACACCTTATTCAAGATGTCAATAACCCAATTGGGATATTTAATTATTTTCTTACTGGACCACGAGTACCAGTAGTAGTACGACGCTTAGGAGCACCTGGAGCAGATGTACCTGCACCACGCTTAGCACGGCCGCCTTCAGCATTTGCTTCAGCTTCCATTCTCTTAGCTTTTGCTTCTAATTCGTTGCTACCTTCTTCTGTTGTTTCTTCATCATCTTTAGAAGCTTGACGCTCTGCTAAACCTTCAGCGATTGCTGCAGTGATATAGTTAGTGATGATTGCAATAGATTTTGTAGCATCGTCATTTGCAGGAATAGAGAAATCTACTTTATTTGGATCACAGTTTGTATCAACCATACCAAATGTTTGGATACCTAAACGCTTAGCTTCTGCTAATGCGATATGCTCGTGACCGATATCAACTAAGAATAAAGCTGCTGGTAAACGACCTAATTGTGCGATACCACCTAATACTTTTTCCATTTTATCTTTATCACGCGCTAAAGTCAAACGCTCTTTTTTAGTTAAGCTGTCTGCGCTACCGTCGTTCAACATTTTTTCAATGCTCTGCATTTTCTTAACGCTCTTACGAACAGTATTGAAGTTAGTTAACATACCACCTAACCAACGCTCAGTTGCATAAGGCATGTTTACTTTCTTTGCACACTCACTTACAATTTCTTTTGCTTGCTTCTTAGTAGCAACAAACATAATCTTCTTACCGCTCTTTGCAATTTGCTTCAAAGCTGCAGCAGTCTCTTGTAAATGATCTACAGTTTTATTTAAATCAATGATGTGGATACCCTTCTTCTCAGCGAAGATATAAGGTAACATCTTTGGATTCCACTTCTTTTTAAGGTGACCAAAGTGTACGCCAGCTTCCAATAGTTGCTGTTGAAGTGAAGTATTATTTTCCATTTGTATAAGTTGTAATAATGAATTAAAAATTTGTGTCGATTAACGCTTGCTAAATTGGAAGCTTCTACGTGCCTTCTTGTGACCGAACTTCTTACGTTCAACACTTCTTGGATCACGCTTCAATTGTCCAGCAGCTTTTAATGTTGGACGAACTTCAGGATTCAATTCAACTAATACGCGAGCAATACCTAATTTGGCTGCTTCTGCTTGACCTTTCATACCACCACCTGTTGCGTTAATTACGATATCGTATTTACCTTCAACACCAGCAGCTTTTAAAGGAGCTTCAACTTGATTTTGTAAGTATACTAAAGGAAAGTAAGCTTTGTAATCTTTGTCATTAACGGTAATTTTTCCAGTACCCTTGCTAACGAAGACACGTGTTACTGCTTCTTTACGACGACCTACTGCATTTGTTTGCTTTTCCATTTATTTAGATTTGGAATTTTTTAAAATTTAAATTCTTTAGGTTGTTGTGCAGCATGAGGATGGTTTGGACCAGCATACACAAATAATTTTTTAACCATCTTACGACCTAAACGGTTTTTAGGTAACATACCTTTTACCGCTCTTTCCATAATTACTTCTGGAC
>CALCEA010000026.1 GCA_937900675.1 uncultured Chitinophagaceae bacterium | reverse complement strand
TCATGGAGAATGGTAAAGTTATAACAACCATTTTAATTTTTAGTTGACTTAGCCGTCGAACATTCGTAATTTTGTAGGATAATTATTGGCTTCTATGAACCCAAAAGCAATTGCTCCATATACCATTGCCAGATCTAGTGCATTATTGATAGCCATTATCTTATTAGGTAGCAGTGCTGTTTTGGGAAGAATACCCCTATTTCTTTTGTTGAATAGAGATTTTGGAACCATTGCAGATAATGTTTTATTGGGTTTTACCTATTTAGCGGAGGGTTGGATGTGGATCCCCTATTTAATCATTGTTGGATGGTTTTTAAAAAAAGATAAAGCCATTATTATTTATTGTTTTGCAATATCTACCCTATTGACTCAAATTCCCAAATTGGTTTTGCTTCCCAATATTACAAGACCCATTGCAAGTGGTATTGATCCAAGTTTGATTCATAAAGTAGAAGGTGTAGCCATGCATCAATTAAGTAGTTTTCCTTCTGGGCACACCGCTACTGCTTTTACTATTTTTTTATTAACGATCTATTTATTTGACAATAAAAAAATGGTTTTAATTGGATTGATTTACGCCATGCTTTGTGCCTACTCTAGAGTATACCTAGGACAACATTTCCCGTTAGACCTTGGTGGTGGAATTATAGTAGCTATATTAACTGTCGAAATTTCAAAAAGAATTAGAAAAAATAATAAAGATGTTAAAGAGATTTAATTTGTTAGTGATAGCAATGATGATGATTGCTTCAAGTTTTGCACAAGACACTACTCAGCAAATAATTAGTGGCAGAAAGAATAGTGCAGAACAAATGAGGAAGCCTTATGTAATCATGATTTCTATTGATGGAATGAGGACCGATTTTACAGAATTACATCAGGCTAGTTTTTTACAGAAAGCATCTAAAGAAGGCGTTAGAGCAAAATACATGATCCCTTCTTTTCCTAGCTTAACCTTCCCTAACCATTATGCAATTGCAACAGGTCAATATCCTTCGCACAATGGTTTAGTAGACAATACTTATTTTGATAAAGCAACGGGCGTTCAATATTCCATGTCAAATGTAAAATTGGTAACCAATCCTAAATACTATGGTGGCACTCCAATTTGGGTTTTAGCAGAAAAACAACAAATGGTTAGCGCTAGTTATTTCTGGGTGGGTTCAGAAGCACCTATCGAAGGTTATTTACCTTCTTACTATTATAACTACAATGAAAAAACCAATATTGCTACTAGAATTCAAGCAATAAAAGATTGGTTGACTTTACCTGAAGAGAAAAGACCTCACTTAATTACTGTGTATTTCCCAGAAGTAGATCATGATGCGCATAGTTTTGGCACTAAAGATAATAGAGTAACTAAGGCAGTTCAATTTGTAGATAGTGCCATCAATGCCATTCAAGAAAATTTAAAATCTCTAAACCTTCCAATTAATTACATAGTGGTTTCTGATCATGGAATGACTGATGTAGATAATGTAAATACCATGGGACTTCCCAAACAAATAGATACCGCTGCTTTTAGAGTGCCATGGGGAGATGCTTTGTTACACTTGTATGCTAAGGATTCAACAAAGATTAGCTCAACAGTAGAAGCATTAAAAAAAGATACTTCATTTAATACCTATACATTAAACGAGACACCTGCTTATTGGCATTATGCAAAAAAAGACGATCGTTTTGATAGATTAGGTGATATCATTATCACACCTAAATTACCCAAGGTATTTAATTTAGGTACCAGAAAAACTACACCTGGCAAACATGGATTTGATAACCATCATCCAGACATGAGAGCTACATTTATTGCATGGGGACCAGCTTTCAAAAAAGGGATTACCATTGAAGGATTTGAAAATGTAAATGTTTATCCATTAGTAGCAAAAATCTTAGGCCTTCAAGTAGACGAAACAAAAATTGATGGAAGATTTAAAGTTTTAGCACCAATTTTAAAAAATAAATAAGTTAGTTTTTTATACATCTTACTGAAGCGCCTCCTGCTAACACAAAGCCAGTAGACTCGGTAAATAATGCATCACCAGATCTTAAATAACGAATATAGTTAGTTGAGCCATTGGAAGTGGAAGTCCAAAAATATCCTTGCAAACCTATATTAGAAGAAGATCCTGCATCACCCATATAACCACCTGGCAAACCAGTAAAACCTGAACTATTCGTAGCACCTGTATTAGGAGAAGCCCAATTTATCAATCCTGCTTCTTTTAATTTACCACCTGCATTGGTTCCAAGAAAACTATTCAAGGTATTAAAATCTGCTCTGGTTGGTATTCTAAAACCCACAGGGCAAATATTTCTGGAATCATTTACTGCATAACCATTATATAATTTACCATAAGTGATATCGTTCGCAATATCATAATTATAATAACACCATGATGGGAGAATAACTGATCTAGTAAAAGCTAGATTAGCTCTTTCAATATTGGTGCCATCTTGATATACTTCAAGATCTAAATTATATTTCATCCATACCTGTGTACCAATGGTAACAGTGGGCACATCATTACCAACCAAGAATCCTTGAGGAACTACTTGCCCATTGATTTTTTGAGATACCAATAAACCAATAAAAAAATATATAAATGCTTTTTTCATTTAAAAATTCTTAACAATAGTGGCATAAAAATTTGTTCCATCATATACCAATGTTACAATATCCAATTTAGATGCAGTAGTAGTTAAAGTTGGTACTATTCCTCCAGCCCACTTCCATGTTCCCGGAAAACTAACTGTTCTAGAACCAGTTGCATCTTGTACAAATTTGATAAGGTATGTTCCAACAGCTGCATTGGTTAAGGTTAAAGTTGAAATATTGGCACTCAAATTAATAGTAAATACATTTCCAGTACTTAAATCAATACTTGTTGTGCTTGAGCCGATTGTAGCAGATGGCATAGTTAACTTATATCGCTTTGCAGTCATGTCACCTGTGGAGGTAATACTACTAAAACTTGGCGTACTAGAAATGGACACTGAATTAGCAGATCTACTAAGTGGTGCAGCAAAACTTAAAGGAGATTCAAAATCTGTACCTGCTAAAGCTGCAGAAACCAAACCAGAACCATTAGATTTTAATATTCCATTAGTAGCTCCTGCTCCGCCATAATTGGATTCAATAACTGCACCTCTCCAAACACCTGATGTAATAGTTCCAAGCGTTGAGATATTATTTGAGCCACTACTTGGTGCAGCACCAATTGAATTATAAGAAATGGTTACTGGGGCCGATCCATTAAAACTAGTGTTTGAGATGGTACCTGTTCCCAAATTATTAAAAGCAATCGCATTAGAAGTATTAGCTGAAATGGTAATATCAGCTGTTCCATTAAAATCAACTCCATTAATTGTTCTTGTATTTAGCAAACTTGATGCAGTTGCTGCATTACCAGTAGTGTTTTGGTTCAATGTGGGTATATCAGCTGCGACTAAACTTCTAAAACTTGGACTACCAGAATTACCATTAGGAGAAGCATAAAGCATATTTGCAGATTGGCTACTAAAACTATTGAGTTTGTTGTTAAAAGTATTCCAATCTGTGGATGATAAATAACCATTTGAATTAGAAGAGGATTGTGTAATACTTATTTTACTTGTACCAGTGTTGTAGGTAATGGGGTTTTCGCCAGATATGAAACTATTCAATGCTGATTTTGCTCTATCATTAGTAAAATACAAATTAGTCCCTTCGTTAATATCGGTACTAGTAAGTACAATTGAACTTGTAGTATAACCATTTACAGAAGAAACCGCTGCGGGCATTAATAATTCTAGCCAATTACTTAAGACAGTTGGATCATTTGCACTTAAAACATAGTTTTTACTATTATCCGTTCTAATAGCAATACTTCCAACAACAGCAGAAGACAAAGCAAGCATCTGTGATGCGGAACTCACAACATAACCACTTGAAAAAGAAATAGCAGGTATTTGAGAAGTAGGTATTTTTCCTGATGCATTTAATGTAGCTACTCCATTTGCTGCCGCTTTTTCACTAGAGTTAATTTTATTATTAAATCGACTCCAATCTGCGGCATTGATATAACCTGAATTTGTGGCATTTGCTTCTTGGATAGATATCAAGTTAGAATTGTTATTCAAAGGACTTGTAAAACTTAATGGAACCTGATAATCTGTTTGATTAGATGCTGCACTGACCAATCCTGTTCCATCCGCCTTTAACAAACCACTAATTGAGCCAGCCCCACCAACAGATTCACTAATAACAGAACCATTCCAAATACCACTTGTAATGGTACCTAAAGTAGTAATATCAGAAGAACCAGATTTGGGACTTGCTCCTATTGTATTATAAGAAATGGTTTTAACAGTGGAGCCATCAAAATAATCGGTACCATTGGCCCCATTTCCACTAGTACTGAAATTGAGTTTATTAGTGGTACTTGATTTGATGAGAATATCCGAACTTCCATCAAATGCAACAGAATTAATAAGCCTAGTATTTTGAAGCTTTGTTGCAGATGCTGAATTACCTGTTGTATTAGAAGCATTATTTGGAATATCACTTGAAACCAAGGATCTAAATTGAACTCCCCCTGCTACACCACTCACAGGACCAGCAAGTAGTGTATTGGCATTCACATTGCCAGACAAACCACTAATAGTATAATTAGGTATATTCAAATTCTGGTCACTTAATATTGCAGAGCCAGAGGTTCCAGAAGTGGTTATACTTTTAATACCTGTTGAGTATGCTGTGACAAAATGATCATAATCAATTTTACTAATTAATCCTGCAGTAACATTATTTGCACTTGCGTTAGGAATATTTAACTGATGTTCCCCACCATTAGAAACCCAGTTTGGAGCAGCACCAGCGGTTCCAGGTATGGAAAATATTTGTACCTGATCTTTCAAGCCATTTAAACTATATATCTGAGGATGATTAGTAAGTTTACCTAATCCAACTTTAGAAGCACTTATACCATAGGCAATCTTACTATTAGTGATGGATGAATCAAGAATACCAATTGAATAAAGACTGTCTACATAGTCTTTAGCAGCTTTAACTGAGGGATACATCCTATCTGAATAATTGGCTGAATCTCTTATATTGATTGATTTATTGGATAATAACTCTTTTGTATCCAACCTATTTGACAAAGAACTTGTATCGTTTGCATTTAATTTTAAATCAATTCGTTTAATGATGGAGGAAGTATCGAAACTTAAATTTTTAATTTGAAATGGTGTAACATAGATTTTAATACTGTCACCGTAGTTCAATTTATTAGAAAACTGAGCATCTACTTTTGATTTATTAAAATTAGTATCTCTTTTCTGATAATTAGATAACATTGATGCCGTATCTAAAATATTCAATTTGGTCTGTAATGATTTGAATAAAGTATCAATAGAAGCTTTTCTAATAAAATTAGATACCAAGATTGAAGTATCTGAAATATTCAATTTTTGATTCAAAGCATCTTTAAAGCCAACCGTATTCATACTAAATAAAGCATAAGGAACCACCCCAAAAGACGAATAACCCAATGAAATTAGATGTTGTGCATAATCCCAATTAGACAAAGGCGCTTCAGGCTCAACAGCCATTTTAATATGAAGTTGATGTTTAGCAGTAGACCAATCAATTTTTTGTATTTGATTGTGCTTACCACCCAACCATTTACCTTTTCCAATAGTAATTGAAAACAATCCCCATTCATCAGTTTTTACTTTATGCAATTCTTCCATTAAAATATTTGAAGGTTCATCTTTAGAAATAATGGATAGGACTATATATACTATTCTTTGGTTTACAAAATTTCCAGAATAATCTTTAGCAATGCCTTGAAAAGGTATCCCTAATTCATTTTCCTGTGAACTACATAAAAATGTGATGTGCAAAAAGAGGATTAAGAATATTATTCGAACCCTTTTATTAAAATGTATTTTCATTGAGGTAAAAAAAAGAATATTATCTACAATTAGAATGAGGCAGATACCTCAAAAATTAGAATTTAAGCCATGCGATATTTACAAATCCTAATGAAATATATATTTATCAAAATTGTTTTGACTATTTGCATAGTTACTCCACTATCTAGTATTGGACAAACTAATTATATTAAAGAAAGAATCAAACTAAGTCATCTTGGAATTAAAGTAGATGATCATCTACGTTTATTTGAATCACAAGCTATAAGAATAATGAATGTTTGGGATAGTCTTTATGATATTGGAAAGAAACAACATGTTAATAATATACTTGCTGATAGCATCTGGGAACAATTAATACTACAAGAAATAATTAGAACGAAAACTAAAAATCAAAAAAATGTTCATATAAAATTACACTATTATCTTGGACATTTATACCACTCTCAAAAACACTTCTCAAAATCAATTCCTATTTTAAATTATGTAATAAATCATAGTCAGTATTTGTCAAAAGTACAATTACAAAAAACATATACAAAGTTAGAAAAAGCATATGTGCTTACCAACCAATTTGGTAAAGCATTAGCACTTAGAAAGGAGAGAGTAAAATTAGAATATGCAAAAAGCTCCTATGACTTATATCAGGACTTTGAATTGCATGAATTAGCACTCAAAGAATTTATTGCATTTGAGCGTCTAGAATACTGTAAAAACACTGTTGATCAATATAAGTATTATAGAGTATTAGGTAATCTCTATTTTGAATTAGACAAGATTGATAGTGCCAGAAAATACTATAAAATGGGTTTAGACCTTTGCAATCAACAACTTGATGAAAATAAAATACCCGTAAATATTATAATAAATGGTAAAAATAGCTTCATTGGTTTACTAGGCAAATGTTATTTAAGAGAAGGTAACTATCAAAAAGCAATTGAATATTTATTAGTGGATATAGAAAAAAGTGGAGACGACACTAATAATAAAATATTTAAAATGATCTATTTAGCAAATGCATACATAGCTAATAAAGATCGAATAAAAGCAAAAAAGTACATTAACGAAATTGATAAACTAACAAAAGATAAGGAAGATAAAAGAATGATTTTAAGGTTTAGTGAATTGAAATTAAACTACTTTATTTTCACTAAAAATTTAGACTCCGCAATCATTTATGCAAAGAAGTTCAATTCCCTTAAAGAATTGCACAATGAAACAATTAGAAAAAACCAAGCACTACTATTATTAAGTAATATAGAGATTGAAGCAAGAAAAAAAGATCTTTTAATTACTAAAGCAAATTTAGAAAAAGTAAAAGCTGACAAGAAACTTCAACAAACATTTTTATGGGCAGGCATAATTATTATATTACTGTCTGTCATTAGTATTGTCATGTTAATGATTAAAAATACTGAAAAAGGTAAAAGCAAACTATTAATAGAAAAAAAGAATCAGGAAAATGAACTTTTATTAAAAGAATTACACCATCGTGTTAAAAATAATTTACAAGTAATTAATAGTTTGATCAATTTACAAAAAAGAAGATTAGAAAATCCAGAGTTGGACAAAGCATTGTCAATGGTTCAGAATAGAATCAAAACCATGTCCTTGGTACACCAAAATCTTCATCAAAATGAGAATTTTAAACTCGTTAATTTAAAGGCTTATGTTCAAACTATTGCCGAATATTTAAAATCATTTTACCACACAGAAGAAGAGAATATTGAAATCATTATTGACATGGATGACCAAATTGAAATTCTTATGGATAGAGCAATTTCTATAGGTTTGATTATTAATGAGATTATATCAAATAGTTTAAAGTATGCATTTAAAGGGAAAGATAATGGACGTATAAACATTGACCTTCAAAGATTACATAAAGGATGTCAGATGAAAATTAAGGACGACGGTATTGGGTTTAATCCCGAAAATACAGGATCTAAAAGCCTTGGATTATACCTTATAGCCAACCTAGTGAAACAAATTCAAGGAAGATATGAACTTGAAAATTTTGAGGGAACTACCTATCTAATATATTTTAATCCATAAATCATGAAACATAGAAAAATATTAATCTTAGAAGACGAATTGATTGTTGGTTTGGATTTACAAGAAATCCTCATTCAAGAAGGTTATAAAACCAATCTAGTGCACTCTTATGACGAGGGTATGTTAGAATTAACCACTTATCAACCCCAACTTATCATTTGTGATATCAATCTAAATGGCAAGGCCAATGGTATTGATTTTGCCAAAGAAGTAAATAAACTCTACCCTTTTATTGAAGTCATCTTTATTACAAGCTACACCAGTGTGAAATATACGGAAGAAGCTGAACAAACTAGTCCGCTTAATTATATAGTGAAGCCTTGGAATGAGGAACAAATAAAAGTAGCATTAAGAAGAGCATTCACCTATATAAATTCAAAAAAAGAAAATATGAATTTAATGGGCGAACTAAGTCCAACTGAGTACAGGATTCTTGGTTTAATTGCTGAACAAAAAACAAGTAAAGAAATTGGAGAAACCTTATTTATTGCTGAAAAAACAGTTAGAAATCATCGATATAATATCAGTAAAAAATTAAACTTGGAAAATACCAATAATAATTTGCTAAAATGGGCAATAGCAAATTTTAGTAAATAATTAAGCACCAAACTATGAGTAAGCTAATTTATATCATTTTATGCACCACCCTTTTATTTTCTTGCAAAAAAGACATTAGTAAGAGTGAATATGCTAAATCATTGCTATCAGAAAAAACCTGGTACTTAGATAATATCATTCAAAATAATCAAACAATTTCTTTTGTTGGAAAGCATACTTACTTTATTCAATTCTCTAAATCAGGAAATACATCAGATTCAGATGGTTTGAAAGGAAATTATACTATAGAGGAAATCAATCATTTAATATTATTAATTATTAAAGCGAGTACTCAAAATGGCATATTAGCTGAATACCAGTATCAAATAGAACAAATTGGATCAGATCACCTAATTGTAAGCTATCAAAAAGAAGATAGCTTAATTAAAAAAACATTTAGCATAACACATTAGATGAAATTTAGATTACATATTATTTTATTGAGTAGTTTAATCTACCTAAAATGTCAATCACAATCAATGACATTTCAGATTAATAGCATTGGAGCGACTCCCCAAATGACCACTGGAAGTCTATCTTTTCAAATGCAAAATATGGCTAATTGTGTATTTCTAGCGAATGGCCTTTCCATATACAAACCTCAGGCTTCGAAAACTGATATTAGCAGCGGCTGTATCTTTCCGATTCAATTTGACCATTACGGCCTAGTGATTTATCCTCAACCCATTGGTAATCTTCCAAGAGTAAAACTTACCAATAAATTCATACCTAATACCAATTTTACAATTAGTTGTTATGATATAAACGGCAAATTAGTTATACAAGAAATTAGAAATGGGATGGAACTATCTTATGGATCTATCATCAATACTAGTCAATTGTCAGTTGGAGCATATATAGTACAAGTAGTATCAGACAAATCTTTAGATATTGTTCAAGTTATCAAACAAGATTAAAATTTTTGAAAAAACATTCTCTCATTATCATTCTTCTACTCTTCATGTTTCAATACATTGAAGCGCAAAATATACCTTCAGGTATTCCCTTCCAAGGAATAGCTAAAGATTATATAGGTAATCCTGTTAACGAAAGAAAAATATTTATTCAAATTAATCTTATTTCCGGTAGCATCAATGGAAATAAAATCTATTCAGAAGAACACGAAACAATAACTGATGCGAATGGCGTATTTTCCATAATGATTGGAAAAGGAAAGAAAACAGAAGGCAGTATCAATCAACTTTCAGAAATTGTATGGGAAGATGGCCCCTACTTTTTAGGCGTTCAAATTGCAATTACACCAAATGCTCCAATTCAAAATTGGCAATATCAAAATAATTGGGTGAATATGGGTACTACCAGCTTAGGTATTGTACCCTATGCTTTTTATGCCTTACAGACAAATGGCATCAATTCGAAATTAAATGCCTCAGATACTGCACAAATGTTAAAGAATTATGTTAAAGTCCAGGTTATTAAATTATTAGACAGTGCCATATCTTCTAAGCTTTCCGCAAAAGATACTATTTCAATGCTAGCCCCTTATTTAAAATCCAATAGCATAACTACTCAAAAAGAAGTTATCAAAACTACTGATACAATCCAATCAATCATATCCAGCCTTGAATATGACAGTTTGAAAAACAAACCCATTTTGTTTAGTGGGGAATATGATAGCTTAAGAAATAAGCCTACTTTATTTACAGGAGAATATGATAGCTTAAGGAATAAGCCTACTTTATTTACAGGAGAATATGATAGTCTTAAAAATAAGCCAGTTTTATTCAATGGGAATTATAATACCTTAACCAATAAACCTACTTTGTTTAGTGGTGAGTATGATAGCTTAAGGAATAAGCCTACTTTATTTACAGGAGAATATGATAGTTTAAAAAATAAACCTATCTTATTTAGTGGATCGTATAATGATTTAACTGGGAAACCATTATTATTTAATGGAAATTTTAATAGTTTAATAAACAAACCTATCTTATTTAGTGGGGAATACGATAGTCTTAAAAACAAGCCTTTATTGTTTAATAGAGAATATGATAGCTTGAAGAATAAACCCATTTTGTTTAGCGGTGAATATGATAGCTTAAAAAACAAACCAGCCTTATTTAGTGGTATTTATAATGATTTAATAGGTAAACCTTTATTGTTTGACGGAGATTACAACACATTAATTAATCAGCCAACCTTATTCAATGGTGATTATAATGCATTAAGCAATAAACCTGTACTTACATTAAATGGAGATATTACTAATAATGGGAATATTACTAGCTTAATTAATTCTGGGGTAGCTTCTGGCACTTATGGTAGTGGTTTAGCTATACCTATAATTAGTGTGGATGAAAAAGGAAGAATCACCTCTGCAAGTACTAGCACCATTAGCCCATATAGTTTCCCCAATAAAACCAGTGCACAAAAAAATGCAATGACTAGTATCAGTACAGGAACGGTTATTTGGTGTACTGATTGTGGCACTCGTGGTCAGATGCAAGTATATAATGGATATGAATGGACCGATCTTACAGGTGCTGCTGCTTTAACCAATAGTATTAGTTTTGGATCTATTAGTAGTTCAAATATTAGTTCATCCACTGCATCTATAACCACCACTATTAATACAGACGGGGGCAATACTATTACCTCTAAAGGTATTGTTTGGAATACCAGCATCAATCCAACTATTGCATTAAGTACTAAAACGAGTTCGGGCACTGGAACAGGCACTTTCTCTGAATCTATTACTGGCTTAACCGCTAGTACAGTTTATTATGTAAGAACTTATGCCACTAATGCAAATGGCACTGTTTATGGAAATGAAATTAGTTTTACTACAACAGGTGTTACGCCTAGCCTAACCACCACAGCTGCAAGCAGCACTACTATCAGTAGTTTTACCACTGGAGGAACTATAAGTAATGATGGGGGAAATTTAGTGACTTATAGAGGTGTTTGTTGGAGCACTAGCAGTAATCCAACTATTAATGATAATAGAATATTGAGTGGAACAGGTACAGGTACTTTTACCATTACCCTTTCTAATTTAAACCTAGCTACCACTTATTATGTTCGTTCTTTTGCCACCAATAGTGCAGGAACGGCCTATGGAAATGAAAGAATTGTCACAACTAGTTCTTTAGTAGCAGGAACATCATATTTGGGAGGGAAAATTGCTTATATTTTTCAATCAGGTGATCCAGGTTATATAGCTGGGGAGACACATGGGTTTATTATTATGGAACATAAGATGGGAATGACAGCCGTTTTTGGAACAGATGGTACTTATTATAGTAATGGAGGAACAAGTACAGGATTTGGAACTGGCATGCAAAACACTAGATCATTAGCAAGTAAGAGTTGGGCAAATTTTGCTAAATATATTTACAATGTATCTTATCATGGATATAGTGATTGGTATGTACCAAGTTATGATGAATGGAATAAAATTGGACCTAATTGGAGATATCTTGGAATTCCAGATGGCACTTTTCACGCATCCAGTGAATATAGTTCTAATTCTTATTTTTTCAGCGCCTATGTAAGTTATGGCTACTTATCAGCAAGTACAGGTAGTGGGAGCAAATCGAGTGCAAATGATATTATTGGGATAAGGAATTTTTAAACTACCCTATCTTAATATCATATTTACTCAACAAGCCGCCTAATTGACCTTGGGAATGTTTTGATTTCTTGATTTTATTTTCCTCTGGATTGATCGTATAGTTATATGAACTTGTAAAATCTACTTTCTCTACATTAGTGAATGAGAAAATAGCACCCCTTAAATCACAGTTATCAAAAATAGATTCAGATAAATCTGTTTCTGTGAAATCCACTTCTGTGATTTTTGAATTTTTGAATTTTGTCTTTTTGATTTTGGTTTTATAAAATGAAGCATTCGTTAATATGCAACCATCAAATGAAACAGATAATCCAAATTCGTTGGTGTCGCCAAATTGCAAGCCAATCATTTTACAATCTTTAAATTGAACATCTCTCAATATGGTGTTTTGTAATTTGATCAAACTTATATCACAACCATCGAAACTGCAATTGATAAAAATATAGCCTGATAGATCTAGTTTGGATAAATTACATTGATTGAAACGGCAATCTTCATACTCTCCTTTAGGCAAACCTTTTTCTGAAAGGTCGATATTGATAAATTCTTTTTCTTCGAAAATGTCCATTGGGTGAAATTGATTGCTAAGGTAGGGATTTTGAGGATGGCCGTCGCTTTGCCATTTGGATTAGCTCACTGCGTTCGCTGATCCAAATGGGGGTGGGTCAGATAGAAACAAAGCCGCTGGCTTCGCCAGCGTTGCTTTTGTATTTCAGTCCTCATGCATTCAAGCGAGCTTGACGCATTCGTCCTGAAACACAAAAGCCTCAGCATTTCTGCTGAGGCTTTGTTTCTATCTGTCGGGAAGACAGGATTCGAACCTGCGACCCCTTGGTCCCAAACCAAGTGCGCTACCGGCCTGCGCTACTTCCCGTTCCATTATAACTTGCGTTATAAGTATTTTTAAACCGGTATTGTATCAAAAGAACTAATTGTGCGGAGAGGAAGGGATTCGAACCCTTGGTACAGTTTAACCCGTACGGCAGTTTAGCAAACTACTGATTTCAGCCACTCATCCACCTCTCCTCCGAACCTCTTTCGAGGGGTGCAAAAATAAGCACTGTATCGTTAAAATCCTAAAAAAAGTGAGGAATAAACTAAATTAAGTTCATTACATCGCAGCCAGCTGTACTTTCTGCGTTAATTCCATTACGTTCTCTCTGAACATAGAATCGGTATCCATTAGGTCTTTCACGGTTTGGCAAGAGTGAATTACAGTAGTATGGTCTCTTCCTCCAAAATGCTCTCCAATTGTTTTCAAAGAATTCTTTGTGAAAGCCTTTGCCAAATACATCGTAATTTGACGAGCTTGTACAATTTCACGCTTACGGGTCTTTTGTAATAACTTATCGTATGGCACTTCAAAGAATTCACAAACCATTTTTTGAATGGCATCAATAGTGATCTCTTTGCTGCTAGTTTTTACGAAATTGCGTAATACTTTCTTCGCTAATTCAACATCAATTTCTTTCTTATTTAAAGAAGACTGCGCTAATAATGAAATTAAAGCACCTTCTAACTCTCTAACATTGGTATTGATATTATACGCTACATACTTCACTACTTCCTTAGGCATTTCTAAACCATCTGCCTTCATCTTCTTCTCTAATATCTCAATACGCGTTTCGTAATCTGGCACTTGAATGTCTGCACTCAATCCCCATCTGAAACGGCTTAATAATCTCTCTTGTAATCCTTCTAAATCTTTTGGCGCTTTATCAGAAGTTAATACCAACTGCTTTCCACTTTGGTGTAAATGGTTGAAGATGGCGAAAAATGCATCCTGTGATTTTTCTGCTCTGTTAAAGAATTGAACATCATCGATGATTAATACATCTATTAATTGATAGAAATGTATGAAATCGTTGATGGCGTTATTACGACTATGATCTTGGAATTGATTGATAAATTTCTCAGAGCTTACATATAAAACCACCTTGTTTGGATGAATGCGTTTAACATCGTTTCCAATAGCTTGAGCCAAATGTGTTTTACCTAAACCTACCCCACCATAAATCACTAATGGGTTAAATGAGTTTGCTCCTGGCTTTTCAGCAACTGTTTTACCAGCTCTACGAGCTACTCTATTACAATCGCCCTCTATAAAAGCATCAAATGTGTAATTATGATTTAATTGAGGATCAATTTGCATTTTCTTCAATCCAGGAATCACAAATGGATTCTTCACTGGATTGTCAATAACTAATGGGAAATTCATCTCATTGTTACTGTATGTCTTCATGCCACTTGCTGGCACATCCATGGAGCCTTTTTTATTATTACCGCTATCCACCATGATACGGTATTCTAATCTCGCTTCTTTTCCTAGCTCTCTCTTTAAAGTCTTTGCTAATAAATTAACGTAATGTTCTTCGATGTACTCGTAAAAGAATTGGCTAGGTACCTGAATCATCAACACATTATCCTTTAACTCTACTGGTTGAATAGGTTCGAACCATGTTTTAAAATGTTGCCATTCTACAATGTCCTTAATTATCTTTAAACAATTACTCCAAACTATGTCAACACTTTTCGCCATATATACTTACTAACCCTTTTATACTAGTTAAAATTTATTTTACCTATCCATCACTGATCTTGCAAATAACCTATTTCCTAAATCAGTCTGCGAATATTCAAAAGAATTGTTGAAAAAAAAACTTTTTTATTTGGTTTTTTTTACATGTAAGAAATAGCCTGATTTAGACCACTTTCTACCTCTCTTTTCCGCCTTTCAAGATAGCCCAATTTTGATAAAAAACACTCTTTATCCACTTTTTTTAGAATTTATTTTTTGCGAAAACGAATGCCCTTTAGCTTTCTTAATCCCTCCCCTTCAATGTGCCCAATTTTATATACCTTTACCCACTTAATAAATACCTATATGAGCTACGAATTAATAGGCAAATTGATTGCCAAGTACGATACTGTTCAGAGAAAAGAAACCTTCAAAACAAGGGAATTTGTGATAGAGAAGTCTGATGATATCAATGGAAAGACTATTACAAATTATGTAAAATTTCAATGTGTTCAGGACAGAACCAGCCTTCCTGATCGTTTTAATATCGGAGATACTGTCAAAGTTTTATTTAATATTAAGGGTTCTAAGTGGAACAAAGACGGAAAGGATAATTATATCACCAATTTGGACGCTTGGAGAATGGAAGCAGTAGCCTTAGGTGGTAATGCTGCCCCTTCAGAAAGCAGTTATTTTGATATGCCTGCTGGAGATATGAATGAAGGAAGCGACGACCTTCCTTTTTAAGAGTCTGATTTAAATAATTGGCATTTTTTAGGATAAATACCTAACCCCATGCAACAGAAAATACAACTTCGCTTAAAACCAGCCGAAGCAGCCCAAGAAAATATTCTCATTCAATATATAGCCCAAAGTCTAGCCAAGCCTATAGACTCTATTAGTGGCTATCATATACTCAAACAATCCATAGACGCAAGAAGCCGTCAACAGGTTTGGATTAACTTAAGTTTACTTGTTTTTATAGAGGAACCCCTACAAAAAAGAGCTTCTACTCCCTATCATTTCCCTACCCTTCCTGCCAATGCCAAAGAAGTAGTAATTGTAGGTGCCGGGCCAGCTGGATTATTTGCGGCTTTGGAATGTATTTTATTAGGATTAAGGCCTATTGTATTAGAAAGAGGCAAGGATGTTCGCTCCAGAAGAAGAGATTTAGCCAAACTAAATAAAGAAGGCATTGTAGATCCGGAAAGTAATTATTGTTTTGGAGAAGGTGGCGCTGGAACTTATAGTGACGGTAAATTATATACAAGAAGTAATAAAAGAGGTAGCATTGATAAAATCTTGAACCTATTTTATCAATTTGGAGCAGACGAGCGTGTTTTATACGAAGCCCATCCGCATATTGGTACGAATAAATTGCCTCATATAATTACTGCAATGAGAGAGCAGATTGAGCAAAGTGGTGGAAAGGTATTGTTTGAAAAAAAGTTGACCGATTTAGTCATAGAAAAAAATGTACTCAAAGAAATTATTACTGCAGATGGTGACCGTATTGCAACCCAGGCAATGATATTAGCCACCGGACATTCTGCGCGTGATATTTTTGAGCTATTAAATCAAAAACAAATATTCATTGAAGCTAAACCATTTGCATTAGGCGTTCGTGTAGAACATCCTCAATCCATTATTGATAGCATTCAATATCACTGCCTAGTAAGAGACCCCAATTTGCCTCCTGCTAGTTATAGTTTAGTAGAACAGGTTCACCAAAGAGGTGTGTTTAGTTTTTGTATGTGCCCAGGTGGAATTATTGCACCAGCTGCCACAGCTCCGGGAGAAATTGTTGTGAATGGATGGAGTCCTAGCAAAAGAAATAACCCTTATGCCAATAGTGGTATGGTGGTACAAATTGATCAAGCAGCAGCGTTTCAATTTTTGCAAAAACAAAAAATCAAGTTAGCTGAAAAAGATCCTCTTTTGTTATTAGCCTTTCAAAAAGAAGTGGAGAAAGCTGCATTCATTGCCGGTGGTGGATTACAAGTGGCACCTGCGAGTAGATTGGTGAATTTTTGTGAGAACAAATCCACCAAAGACTTGCCAGATGCAAGTTATTTACCGGGATTAAAAGAAAGTGATTTAAAAACGGTTCTTCCTCCCTTTGTGCATCAAACTTTACAAGAAGGCTTCAAAGCTTTTGGAAAGAAAATGCGCGGCTATTATACCAATGATGCAATAGTGGTGGCTACAGAAAGTAGAACCTCCTCCCCTGTTCGTATACCTAGAGATGAAATGAGTTTACAGCATCCACAAATTAACAATCTATATCCTTGTGGTGAGGGTGCTGGGTTTGCTGGAGGAATTGTTAGTGCAGCAATGGATGGTCAAAAATGTGCCCAAGCCATCGCTGCAGCTTTATTATAAACTAATCTTCTGGTTTTGATTTCTTGCTAATCAATAATCCATCATTGATTAATGCATTATTCTTAAATGATTTTAATTCCAATTCTAAATCGGTATTTAAATCTCTAGAAGTTGCCAATGCAGGCTTACCCGCATTTACCCAAGCTGTATACCAAAAATCAGTGACCATATTTGCAGATGCAATTAATTGCCCATTGATGGTTTGACCTAGAGCTTTTGCATAAGCTTCAGCAAATTGTTTAGTATATGTTTTAGTCTCTTTACCATAACGCATTTGCATACGATATTTAGTATCTGGTGTGAATTGAATAGTGACTTCTCTTTCTATGGCAAACATGGCTGGTAACAAAGCATGTGCTTTTCTAACATCAGCCCATAATGCAGCAGCAGGATCTTTAATATAGGTTGCTTTATGATTATTGTACAACATGTATTGTTGAATGGTTAACTCAGGAATAGTTGATTCCCATAAAGCATGCATTCCCTTCTGACCAGTTAATTGTCCATCGTGATTATCTGTAGTATGTAATGGAACATGTAAGTCACCAATATAATGTGCTAAATCTGCAGCATAAAAATATATACTGTCTGCATTGCCAGATTTAAATGCCTTGGTTAAATTGTTCAATTGCATAATTGCATTGTAAGGCCCCCAACCATATTCTTTCAAAGTATCTTCAGAATATTTTTTCACCGCAGTAGCCCAATCCATTGGCATATTATTAACTGCGTTTGGACCAAACTTCTCCAAATCGATAAAATGTTTTGAACCCTCCGTCTTATCAGTGTTTCTTCTAATATCAGGTCTAACTGAATTGTATATCAAATTGGCCTTATCCTTATAAAAAAAAGAACGCAAAGGCTCGGGTAAATTATAAATGGAAATCTGATTGATTGTTCGATGCACTAAAAAACCCCAGCTACTCAATCCTACTAGAGCTGCTACTAAAATCAATGAGAAAACACGCTTATTCTGTAACATATGGTCTAAATTTTTACGAATATAGTCCTTGTTTTTCCACTTATCAAAAATGAGGCCGCCATCTATCAAAAAGGATATTACATTTGGGTATAAATTGACAATATGGATCCTATTTTAAGTTTATCCCATTTAAAGAAATATTATTCAGACCAAAAAGCGGTGGATGATATTAGTTTTGACATTCAAGAAGGAAGCATTTTTGGTTTATTGGGCCCCAATGGAGCTGGCAAAACCACTTTACTTAGAATGATCACTGGAATTTTTTATCCTGATAGCGGAACAATTACTTTGGATGGAAAAACATTTGACCCCATCAACGATATTCAAAAAATTGGATACATGCCTGAAGAAAGAGGCTTGTATAAAAAAATGAAAATTGGAGAGCAAGCATTATACCTTGCTCAATTAAAAGGTTTATCTAAATCAGATGCCAACGAAAAAATCAAATACTGGTTTAAGAAATTTGAAATGGAATCTTGGTGGAATAAGAAAGTAGAGGACCTAAGCAAGGGAATGAGCCAGAAACTTCAATTTGTTACCACCATTTTACATGAACCTAAACTCATCATCTTAGATGAGCCATTTAGTGGATTAGATCCAGTGAATGCAAATTTAATCAAAGACGAGATTTTTAATTTAGCTAAAAAAGGTTCTACCATAATATTTAGTACACATAGAATGGAGCAAGTGGAAGAGATCTGCGACCAAATTGTTTTAGTAAACCTTGGCAAGAAGATTTTGGATGGTACAGTTACAGATATCAAACAACAGTTTAAAGAAAATATTTTCAGTATTCAAACTGCCGAAGCAATTAGCTTGCATGACAACGCTATTTTCTCTGTAGTATCTACTGCAAATCATAAGAATTTAGTAAAGATTAACGAAGGTTACAAAAGCAATGATGTACTAGCTTATTTATTAAAAGAAAATGTAAACATTGTTGGTTACAACGAGGTACTCCCATCTTTAAATGAAATCTTTATTCAATTGGTAGAAGACACCCATTCTACCACTAGAGCATTTCAACCATTATAATACTTTAAAAAATATTTCAGATGAATAAGATCTGGTTAATTATACAAAGAGAATACACCACTAGAGTTAGTAATAAACGCTTCTTATTGGTTACTTTTTTAATGCCTTTATTAATTGTTGCGCTGATTGCAGGATCCGCTTATGTATCCGTATCAGGTGCAGAACATAGAAAGATTGCCGTGGTAGATCCTAATGGATTTATTCAATCAGCCTTGAAGAATTCAGAGCAAATTAAATTTAGTTTCCCAAAAGATGTAGATACCAATAACTATAAAGACAAAGGTTATACAGATGTTTTAATCATTCCAAAATTTGAAGGACATGAAAAAACAGAGTACATCTTAAGATCTAAAAAATCTATGGGACTCATGCTTCAAAATAGCATTACTTCAAAGATTAATAATGCCATTGAAGATCAAATGTTACAAGAAGCAGGTATTCAACAAAATATGCTTGATTCAATTCATAAAGCTTCTCAATTTGCCGAATTAAAAGCTTATGAAGACAAAGGAAGTACTAGTAAAGAAAGTAATGCAGGACTTGCCATGGGAATTGGATATGCAAGTGGTTTCTTAATTTATTTGACCATGTTTATTTATGGCACTATGGTTATGCGTGGTGTAATGGAAGAAAAAACCAATCGTATTGCAGAAGTGATTATTAGTAGCGTAAAACCTTTTGAGTTAATGCTAGGAAAGATTATTGGTATTGGAGCAGTTGGACTTACACAGTTCATTCTATGGATCACTTTAATTATTTCTTTAACAAGCGTTGCTACAAGCTTTTTACCTGCAGATATTCAACACCAGGTAACCACATTGCAACAAAATAACGGACAGATGGCTGCTGGTATGGCTGGGGCTAGTGAATCTGCTAAACAGATTTATGCCATGCAACATACTTTTGCAACAGCCAATTGGACTTTGATTATTAGCTGTTTTATATTTTATTTCTTGGGTGGATACTTGTTTTATTCTTCTTTATTTGCCGCTGTAGGCAGTGTAGTAAATGAAGATGCTCAAGACGCCCAAAGTTTATTATTCCCTGTAACCATGCCTTTGATCTTTTCATATATTATCACCAATATGGTAACACAAAATCCTAATACGCCCATTGCATTTTGGGCAAGTATCATTCCATTTAGTTCACCAATGGTAATGATGGCAAGAATAGCCTATGGTGTTCCAAGTGCTGTAAGTTATTGGGAATTGGCTTTAAGTATGGGTACTTTAATTATTGGATTCTTATTTACTACTTGGTTAAGTGGTAAGATATACAGAACAGGTATATTATTATACGGGAAGAAACCTACTTGGAAATTAATGATTCAATGGGCATTTAAAAAGAGTTAATTAAATCTTTAGATAAACATCACAGAATAGCACTTTTATAGTGCTATTCTTATATTCACCCCTGCCCTTGTATTGGTCATTGGAGGTGAAGAAGAGATATAAGGAGTTGCTTTTCTTTGATCAAAATAAAACTTCAAATTGATCTTACTATTTAATACATAATCAATAGAGGGCTGTAAGGTCAATTCTCTTTGTCCTCCTGTTCCATATGCATTGGTTTGATCTAATCTACTATTACTATTAAAAACATCTCTTAAGGAGACATCTATTCTGAAAGTTAGATCATTGGATAATTTATTATTGTTTAAACCAGGAAGATTGAATGGTAACTTTAACCCTCTTTTTCTATAGCTAGTTCCAACAATCCACTCTGTACTGTTATTTTCACTTAACTGATAATCAACTAAACTCAATGCCAACATTCTACTTTTCTTATATTCAAATCTTAAAGACCATTGAGTTAATGTAGTTAGATTTAAACCAACCAGGGGCTCCATTCTTTCTGCAATAGTAATATTAGGTATTAAGAAGTATGGCATATAATTACCACTCACCGTATCTAAGAATGTCGGAACAGATCTACCATTTCTATTCTCTGCAGCATAAAGTAATGAGCTTTGAAAACTATTCATGGATAAGCTACTATTATACCCATGTGATAATGTGATATTACTAAATAGTTCAGATAAGAAAGGCGCCTTTGATAAACCATTATATAATATAGACCAATTGGGCATTGGCATTAAACCAGAGAATGGATTGGATCGAATATTCGTATTTGACTGATTTAATAAATTGACTTTCTTAGGATCTTGTCCTGTATAGGCTGCTATAAAAGATGGGATCAATACATCCTGTGCATATCTACCATATCCTTTTGCATAATCTCCTTCATTGGTTGGCAAACCATTTGATGCTGCTACCCTATTAGAAATAATGGTTCTATAATCTTGGAATAATTTAAATTGATCAGAAATTACATTAGGATCATGTTTATCAAAGAAAGTATTTAATGCTATATAACTTATATTAAAACCACCTGCTGATAAAGGATTAGAGTGAACCCTAGATCCATTAAAATCAAATGTAGTATCCTTGAATAACTCAGAATACTCTTTGGTAAAAGTTTTTTCTACCCTAAGATCAATCATCATTGTTTTGATAGGTTCAATCAATAACCTAGCAGATAATTTTTGATCAAAGCCCTGCCTAAACATCATATTAAACGCAGGATCTCTTGATAAATAATTCTTTTTTTCTTGTTGATTCAACCAATTAGAATCAGGCTGATATCCAATGGTATATTCAATTCCAGGAGCAAATCCATTCCAACCCTTATCTACAAATTGAACTCCATTCATATATCCTGGCAATCTACTATTAAAGTTTTCAGTATAATCCAGTGAACCGGTTTGAACCATTGTTAATAAAGAAACAAGTGTCTTGACAGGTCCAGGTACATTGTATAATTGATTGGCTTTTAATACTCTTTGTGCAATTCTTTCTTGTCTTCTAGATTCTTTCCATTTTTTCAAAGCCTCTGCTCTTTCTTTTCCAGTTTTATTGGCCAAGGCTTCTTCTTTAGTCATCAATATTTTAGTACTTATTGGATTAGACGGAGTTGCCGCATATCTAGCATCTGATAATGCAGATTTAATGAACTTTGATTTTTTATAAAAATTCATAAAGTTAAACTGCGCATTCAATTGTTGCGAGAAGGTATTTTCAATAGTATTACCCATACCCACTGCCAATCTACTAGCGCCCACCCAATTGTAATTTGTAGTTATATTATAACTGGATAAAATCCAATCTGTTAAAGGGAACTTATTGGTAGGTAAATCATACCTCAATGATATTCTTTGATTATATAAAGTATTCCTGCCACCTTTTAATAACATGCGCCATAAAGAATCTTTTTTAGACTGAGTATCAATCTTTCCGTCTGGTTCATCAATTCTTGAATTTAAATTGGCGGAGAAATCAAGATTTAAAGATCTGGTCATCGGCCATCTCATGTTAAACAACCTACTCATAGTAAAATACTTATCATAAGTAGTTTCTGTTTTATCCGTAGTTCCGTCAAAAGAATTAATTACTCTTGGAGTAAACTCACCCATCTGTCTATCAAAAACTGTTCTATAACTAATCAAAGTGGGTGCTGGATTAAAATTGACTTCTTTGATTAAATTAAACCAAGGTGATGCATTCTTTAAAATTTTACTAAATGGCTGGAAGGATTTTCCTGCATTGTTAAATGTATATCCAATGGCCCCTCTTTGTTTCACCATTTTGTTTAGCTCAATAACAGGACTTGTTTGGTTTAATTGAGAGTATGAATAACTAAAATCCAAGTTACTTATACTAAGTAGACTCGGTTTTTTACCAGGCAAAACTCTTACATTGGTAAAGTTTAAAGTTCTAATGGTGGTTTGATCTGAAGATGCATTTCTTACAGAGTCTCTCGCAGTACCCGTCAAAGACTTTATTTTATCTGCATATAAGATATCTTTATTAAAAGGGTCAAATTCTGGATTTTCACTAGTCTTATTAATACTTGCAAATACTGGTAAAGAGATTTTTACTTGTTTAGGTAATAATTTTCCTGCTTCAATATTGGTAGCAACATCAATTTGAGATAAACCAGTCTTTGCTCTTTCATTCATTTTTTGCTCAATACTACCAAATCCAGCAGTTCTGTTATTCACGGATACAGCCAATGTTCCTAAATCAGCTAATACCATATCCATTCTACCTAATGCCGCCCAAGAACCCCTTTCGTCTAAATTAGATAACCTTAATTCATTCAACCATACTTCGGCATTCATATTTTGAATATTGGAACTATTCTCAATTGCCATCAATATACCTCTTACCTCCCCTAAGTTTGGATTACCCATCACACTATAAATATGACCATTTGTTTGAGGTTCTCTGTAAATCATACTATTAGATAAACGAGCTTTATCTCTTGACAACTTTAATTGTACCAAATCATTTAGACTTAAATTCAATTCGTTTTCTTCTGGCCATACTAAATTAGCTTCTGAACTAGCATAGGTTTTTCTTCTAGTGGTAGTAAGCGGTATTCTAATCTCATAATAGTTATTCTGAAAGTCTTGACCAATTCTAATGATTGCAGTCATATTTCCCTTCTCCACTACATCAGGAGCATTTTTATTTTCGGCATGGATAAACATAGATAATTTGCCATAGCGTCGCACATCAATATTCATTGTTTTGAATACACCTCTTGCACTTTTTGAAGGCAAATTGTTTAACTGTATACTTAAAGCTTGTTCATTCTGTAATAAATTAACGCCATTATTACTTAATAACTGAACTCTTTCAATTCCAGGTGGAATAATATAATTAACTGGAGTTCTACTTCCATTTTCTTCCACACTTACTGCTAATGTATTAATCGAAGTGTTATTATTAATAGGTAATGCCTTATAATCACCTGTGGTATCAATTTCATAAGTAAATTGCCTCCATTGATTTCTAACTAAATCTAATTTTGCAAAACGCAAAGTCACTGAATCCTCAAAATCAGTTAGGTACATTCTAATAAAACGAATGGATTTAAAATCTCTTATACCACCATAACTTTTAGAAGGATTTTTGATAGGCACTCTAAATAAATACCAGTTTTCTTGAGATTTTGAACCATCCGCTAAAGTCACATTGACCGTCTTAGAATCTGTCACATATCTAGTAGAACCAACGCCTAATTTATTTTTTTGTAAATCAATTTCATATTCAAAATAAGCTTCAGTTTCGTTTAAAGTATTATCTCTGTTTAAATCTTCATTATCAGGAAGCAAAGTAGCTGCACTACTAAACAAGCTATTTCCAGCTAAAGCAGAATTGCCCTGTGGATTATTAAAGTATTTATATCTTCCTAAAATACCCGTTTTACTTGCATCGTAACTAGGATCACGGTACCATACATAGTTATCTGCAGAAGGGTCTTTTAATATTTGTTGTGCTAAATTAGCATTTGGTATTTTATTAATTAGATAAGCTCTCTTATTAGCTTCCTCAGTATCACTCATTCCATCAAAACCAACATCCTGATACTTTCTGTCATCAGGATTATTACTAAATGCATTGGTTACTTGAATTGGATTCACTGGCACATAACCCCAAGTTGAACTATCAATACTTGCAGGAATCTTAGGTGTTGGCATTCCATTTTCGTAAAATCTTCTTCCATCTCTTAATATATCTTCACTGACATTACCCAGGTTTAATATTAATTTACCACTAGTAGCAGGTGATTTAATAAACGGATCTTGTACCCAAAATTCAACATATTCAATTACACTTGTTTCAAAATCAGTTTGATCCAAAGATCGCATGATTCCTCCCCATTTTTTTGTGGGATTATTTAATTTTCCGTTAGCATCTAAATTTTTATAATCATAGTTATAAGGACCTCTATCTTTTGGATAATAACTGATATCAAAAGTGGGTAATTGAACATCAGTAATATTGGTTGTTTTCTGTGGGAACAATTCATTGGTAAAAACCTGTCTTACTCTTGGGTCACTTAAATCTGCTAAATTTTCTGCAACAGGGTTATTGCCACTATTTTTATCTTGTAATGTAGGTTCAATGGTGTACCAAGAAATTCTTGACCTACTAAAATTATAATTTACAGAATCTGAAACTGCATCTGCCGGAAATTTGTCCAATGGAGTGGACGCAAGTGCCCATGCAGTAAAAGGAAATCTTAAATCAATATTGGTTCTTGCTGCTTCAAAATCATCTAAATAAACTACACCTGCTCCGCCTCTTCCAATTTGTTGTGCGTGTCCAGGTTGCAAGTAGGCAGCCTCCCCATATGCGGTTAAATATGATTTTGCTTTGGTACTATAAAAAGGAAGTTTATTTAATACTCTTGTTAAACCAGGCAAATCTGCTTTGTAATTGAAGTCAAATCCATACATGGCATTTTTGATTGGATCAGATCCAAAATTGGTCTTAGTAAAAAATGGACGTTCACTTAATCTGGTAGAAGAAAGACCAAAATTAAAATTCTTACTTGCCATATAATCCAAACGCAATGCTCTAAATCCTCTTTCTTGGAATCCAAAACCAATATTATTCTCAAAAGAAACATTCACAGGAATATTGGAACTTAAAATACCTGGATTAATAATTCTTACAGTACCTGAACCATAATCCACCATATAATCCAAGCCTTCCTTTAATATTTGACCACCAGCTCTAACACTTACAGAACCCGGAGGTACGTTAAATGCATTCAAACTAATTTCTGCGCCACCACTGCTACCTTTTACCTGACCTTCCATTACAAACCTATTTAAATTTGCATAAGTCTGTGCTTCAGCTTTGATATTTCGGTATAGTTGAGGAAATAAATATTTCTTGCTAATATTGGTATCAATTCCTTTAAAAGCAATTTCTTGCAAATCCTTACCAAAAGGCTCTAACAATGGGAATACGATTCTTCCCATTCTTGAAATTACAGTATAGCCTTCCACATAGTCAAATACTCCGTCGGGTTGTGGATCGTTTCTATTATTTAATCTATCTAAATTTAATAGTTTAATTAATGATCTACCCTCAACTGCTTTACTAGTTACTGGAAGATATCTTTTCAATCCAGCACTTGGCTCTTCGTATAATATGTTTAATTGGAAATCTTGTTGTTGTAATTGACCAAACAGATCTAATGAGTACACGTTCTTCATCATTAAATCCCAAATAGGTAAATCAGTTCTTTGTGTAGTTGCTTTCAATAATTTCAAGAACAAAATTTGTTGTACCCCCTTGTTTTGATCTAAAGCAATATTTTCAGAAAATTCACCCACTTGAAAAACCTTTCCATTGTAAGTGTATTGGAAAGCTACACCCAATACCTCATCAGGTTGTAATGGAATGTTAAGAGACAAAAATCCAATTTGAGGATTAAAGAAATATTCATTCTCTGTTAACTTTCTTGCAAAGGTTCTTTCATAATCTTCAGAAGATCTCAAACCTTCCATTGTCAACACACTGGAAACAGAAGCTGGATTTCTTGAACTACTATTGCCAACCAATTTAGAATATAAAGAGTTCGCACTGTTGTCTGGCAATTGATCACTTAGCAATTTAGAGCCCAATGGCCTTGTTCTATAATTGGGCTTATTTGGATTAGGCTCTCCAATATCCATCAAACCAACCACATCTCTGGCATTGGTGGTTTGTCCATTTCTATTGGTAACCCAAACCTCAATTCTTTTGATTTGCGCTTGTGAATTAATCAATGGCAAATTTGCCATGGAAGAATTAAAATGCTCTTTAAAATATTGTGATAACAAGAAGTGTCTATTCTCTTCATAGTCATCTAACCTCTTCTGAAATTTTTGAGTACTTGCTCCACCAGACAAAGCCATACTTTGTCTTTGGGATTTCTGATTAGCAATAGCAGCAGTGATAAATAATCTACCAAATTGCAACTGTGTTTTTACACCAAATAAATTTTGTGTACTTGGAATTAATACACTTCTTGAAACATAGTTAATATTTCCAGCCTCAATGCTTTTAACAATTTCGTCTTTTTTGCCCTTGTAACTTAATTTGATTTGATTATCAAAACCCAAATTGGATAGTGAGTTTAAATTAATGGGGAATTTTAATTTGTCGCCAATACTTGCATTCATGCTAAAGTTGGTGTTGGCATCAAAATCAAAGCCACCATTTCTTCTTGCTCTTTCAGGTAATGTTGGATTATCAACTCTTTGGCCTTGGTATCCTGCCTTGATATTAATTTCACCCACTGGCTTGATATCTACTTTTAAGTCTGATCCAGTTTTACCAAACAATCTATCAAAATAGCTGTCAAAAACTTTAACCTTAGGTCTTGTAACTTTTCTGTTTAATACACCCAATGAATTCGCTCTTTGTTGGAAATAAGCTTGTTCATCTTTTCTGGTTTTGATTTTCCAGAATTCATCAAAACTTAATGTATTTGGATTACGCAAAAATTTGTTTCCTATAAGTTCTTTCACTTGATAGGTTTTGGTTGCAGGATCATAATCCACTCTTTTCTTTACCAAACTAGTATCTCTAATATCAAATGGATTATTACTTGATTGACTTAAAAAATCAACCCTTCTATCTTTAATGGGATACCTAACTGTATCTTTTTCGTTTGATTTAGACTGCGCAAAGCCATGCATACTTAAAACAAGTAAACATGAAAATGTCAAGAATTTGCGTAGTGATTTCAAAATTTGATTAATAATTTGAAAGAGTTAACAATTTTTAAGTGCAGACTTAATAAGCCCTTCTAAACTCACTTCGGACCCTTCTGATTGTAATACTTTATCAATTGCTTTTTCTGCAACGGCTTTTTGAATACCTAAAGCAATCAAAGCTTGTAAAGCGTCTTGATGGGGGGATGATTGAGTAAAAGTTCCTACTCCAGCATGCATTCCTGAAGCAGTAGGCATTTTTGCTAACTTATCTTTCAACTCTAAGACCAATCTTTCAGCAGATTTTTTACCTATACCTTTTATCTGTTCTAATTTTCTTGCTTCTCCATTTACAATAGCACGAATTATTTCTTCAGGCATCATTCCGGACAACATCATTCTAGCTGTACTTGCACCAACACCTGAAACACTAATTAATTGCAAAAACAAATCCTTTTCTTGTTGCTCATGAAAACCAAAAAGTACTTGAGCATTTTCTGTAATATGCAAATAAGTATGTAGTAATCCTTTTTCTTTTTTAGAGATAGCTTCATATGTATGAAAACTAATATTCACCTCGTAGCCAACTCCATTTACTTCCACTATTAATTTGGCTGGAGTAACCTGAACAAAATTTCCTTGTAAAAATGCGATCATATAGCTTCAAATTTAACACATAAGGAACTAAAAATGGGGCATTTGGGCGGATTCTTAGGCATTTTTTTAGATATTTGTAGACCAAACTAAAAAATGATCTATGTCGAATGCTATGAAAGCAGCCATTACCTGCGTTGGCGGCTATGTTCCAGAGACCAAATTAACCAATTTTGACCTGGAGAAGATGGTGGATACCAACGATGAATGGATTAGAACCAGAACAGGTATTTCAGAAAGAAGAATTTTGAGAGAACCAGGAAAAGCAAGTTCAGATATGGCAGTAAAAGCCATCGAAGAAATTCTGCGTAAAAAGAACCTGGATCCTTTAGATATTGATTGTATTATTTGTGCTACGGTTACCCCAGATATGATCTTCCCGGCTACTGCCAATATCATAGGTGATAAATTGGGTGCTAAGAATGCATTTGGATTTGATTTGGGTGCTGCTTGTAGTGGATTTCTATTTGCATTGAATACAGGTGCTGCTTTTGTTGAATCAGGCAAATACAAAAAAGTAATTGTTGTTGGAGTGGATAAAATGAGCTCCATCATTGACTATACAGATAGAGCAACATGTATCATTTTTGGAGATGGTGCTGGTGCAGTTTTATTAGAACCAAATAATGAAGGTAATGGTGTAATGGATGCCATTTTAAAAAGTGATGGCAGTGGAAGAGAATATTTACATATTAAAGCAGGCGGAAGCTTAAAACCTGCCAGCGTGGAATCGGTAATGGCAAAAGAACATTATGCATTCCAAGATGGACAACCGGTATTCAAGTTTGCTGTAAAAGGCATGGCAGATGTGAGTGCTGAACTACTAGAGAAAAATAATTTAACAGGTGATGATATTGCATGGCTGGTACCTCATCAAGCAAATTTGAGAATTATTGATGCGACTGCAAATAGAGCTGGTATTCCAAAAGAAAAAGTAATGATCAATATCCATAAATACGGAAACACCACAGCAGCAACCATTCCATTGTGTTTATGGGAATGGGAATCTCAATTAAAGAAAGGAGATAATTTAATTTTAGCAGCTTTTGGTGGCGGATTTACTTGGGGTGCAGCATGGGTTAAGTGGGCATATTAAAAACAATTAAAAAGGAAATATGAGCAAGAAAAAATTTAAAGGAATTAGCACAACTACATTGCATACCGCTAATCATGAGAACGATAATTTCTCTCATACCACTCCTATTTATGCAACATCTA